>NZ_NCSR01000002.1:0-309533 GCF_002105485.1 Leifsonia sp. NCR5 | reverse complement strand
GCCCCGCACCGCTCAGCGGCGCAGCATCCGCAGGCCGCCGGCGAGCGACAGCGCGCCCACCACGATCACGAACACCACCAGCACCGGCACCACCGGCCACACGATCAGCGCCACGCCCACCAGCAGCACCGGCACGGCGAGGCCGACGTACGCGATGAGGAAGATCGCCGCGAGCACCTCGCCGCGGTGATCCGGGGACGACAGCGACGCCGCGACCGCGATGGAGGAGCGGAACAGCAGGCCGACACCAGCGCCCGCGACCACGCCGCTCGTCACGAACAGCCAGAGTCCGGCGACCAGCACACCCACGGCGAGACCGGCGAGGCCGAGCACCACCAGCGGGACGGCCAGCACCAGCTGGGCGCGGGAGGACAGCCGGGCGAACGCGATCTGCGACACCGCCGACGCCGCGAACACCGAGAACGGGACGGCGCCGGCGACGAGGCGCGAGGTCTCGTGCAGCACGCCGGAGAGCACGGTCGGCGCGAGCGAAGTGAAGAGACCGAACACCGCGAAGCCCGCGAACGCCGCGACGGCTGCGGCGGAGAAGGTGCTCCGCGCATCCCGTGGCAGCGAGATCCGCTGGGGCCGGTATGCGGGCCACTCCTCTGCACGCTCGACCGTCTCCGGCACCAGGGCGACCGTCACCGCGGCGACGGCGAGGATCACCAGGAACACCGCGTACGGGAGCACCAGCGGGGCGGGCAGGAACTGCGCGAACGCTCCGGCGATCAGCGGGCCGATGGCGAGTCCGCCGGTGTTCACGACGGTGGAGACGGTTCCGGCGAGGCGGGGACCTTCCTCCGGGCGGGCGGTGGAGCGCAGTTCGCTGAGGTGTGCGGTCGCGCTGGCCGTCAGCGCCCCGACGCCGACGCCGGAGATGACGCGCGCCACCAGCAGGCCGGGGATGTCGTTCCAGAACAGGAACAGCACGGCGGCGACGATTTCGAGGGCGATGGCGACGAGGATCATCCGGCGGCGTCCGGCCCAGTCGCTGATGTGGCCGATCAGGAACAGGCTCGCGAGCACGCCGATCGCGTACGCACCGAACACGACAGTGACCACCCAGGTCGGGAACCCGTCGCGCTGCTGATAGAGCGCGTAGAGCGGGGTCGGCAGGGTGGAGAACGCCATCACCGCGAGGAACGCCGCCGCGATCACCCAGAACCCGGCGCCGTGACGAAGCCGCCACGGCCCACGGGATGCGCCGGGTTCGCCGGGTTCGTCGGAGGCGCCGGATGCGCGGGAGCTGCTTGATGCGCTGGTGGGGGAGGTCATGAGTGCCATACCGCTATCGTGCTCCCACCCGGCAATCGAGTCCAACGAATATCCCCGATGCTGGTGATCGACCACTACGATTACCCCGTGGACACCCGCCAGCTCGAATACTTCGTCGCCGTCGCCGACGAACTCAACTTCACCCGCGCCGCCGACCGGGTGTTCGCCGCCCAGTCCACCGTCTCCGCCGGCGTCCGCTCGCTGGAACGCGAGCTCGGCGGCGACCTGTTCGAGCGCGACAGGCACCGGGTGCGGTTGACGCCGCTCGGCCGCCAGGTGCTGGATGCGGCCCGCACCACCCTCGAGGCCACCGAGCGGATGCGCCTGCTCGCCGACAGCACGGGCGGCCTGCGCGGAGAGGTGCGGGTCGGGATCTTCACCAATCTCACCACCATCGACCTGCCGGGCATCATGGGCGAGTTCCACGAACGCCATCCCCTGGTCGATCTGCGGCTCGGGCCGTCGCCCAGCGGGTCCACCGGGCTGGCCAGGGATGTGCGGCTCGGCAGGATCGACGTGGCCTTCCTCGGGTTGCCCGGCCGGGTGCCCGACCTGCTCTACCGGGATCTCGCGGTGTCGCCGTTCGTTGCCGTGCTGCCGGAGGAGCATCCATTGGCCGGCGCGCAGAGCGTGTCGCTGGCCGAGCTCGCCGACGAACGCTGGGTGGATGCGCGGGAGGGGTTCGGCAACAGGGCGACGCTCGACCGCGCCCTCGACGAGCGCGGGATCGCGAGGCGGGTGTCGACCGAGCTGTCCGACCTGGGGGAGATCCCGCGGTTCGTCGCCGCGCGCCTGGGCGTGGCCGTGATGCCGGAGCTGACCGTGCTGCGGGCGGACGGGACGGTGGTGGTCCCACTCACCGAGCGCATCGACTGGGTGCTCAGCGCGGTGGCGCGCACGCGTCCGAGTGCGGCGGCCGTGGCGTTGCTCGACCTGCTGAGCGAACGGTTCGGGGCGCACTGACCCTATCCACCGCACCGCGCGTTGGCGTACTCTTTCCCCGTCTCACGCCGCATCCGGATCGGAGCAGATCATGGGCTGGACAGCACGCAACCTGACGGACACGTTCCACCTCCCGCCCGGCATCTTCGCCCCGTCGGCGTACGACTTCCCCGACGACCGGACGCGGCACGTCATCTACCTCGGCGGCACCGGCGTCTCGGACAGCACCGGCGTGCTGCACGAGCTGTACTGCGGGACGGACGACGTCTGGCACGAGAAAGACCTGCTGGCGGAGAGCGGAGGACCGCACGCGTCATCGGCCCCGCGCGCCTACCTGTTCGTGCTGGAAGGGACGCAGCACGTCCTCTATCTGGGCACGGCGGGCGACGGACGCCTGCGCGAGCTGTACCAGGACGACGGCTGGCACGCGAACGACCTCACTGCCGACTCCGGTTCGCAGCCGGCGCGGAAGGTCGCGCAGGGCTTCGAGTACGCGTCGGGGCGCGCGCAGGTGGTCGTCTTCCAGGGCATCGACAGGCACGTGCACGTGCTCACCAGGAAGTCGCGCGACGACGGCGACCCGAGCTGGGTGCACAAAGACCTCACCTCGGATCATGGCGGCCCGGTCTGCGCGCGGGCTCCCGGCGGGTACTCGTTCTCCCCGGGCGGGACCATGCACGTCGACTACCTCGGCGACGACGGCCGCCTCTACGAGTACACGGGAACCGCGAACCTCACCTGGGGCGAGCCGGTCGACATCGGCGCGGGGCTCGACGGGCCGGGCGGGTTCGCGGACGACGCGTACCGCGGCTACGGATTCGCGGCGGACGGCACGCGCCAGGTGGACGTCGTCGACACGGCGGGCGACGTGTGGGAGTACCGCTACGACGGGAGCTGGTCGGTCGAGAACCTCACCGGGCCGCTGGGCGCCGGCCCGGTGCTGGCGGGCACGAGCGTGTCCGCGTACGCGTTCGAGGCGACGGATGCGGTCCCCGTCCCCACGCAGCACGTCGTCTACGCCGGAGCGGACCACCTCATCCACGAGCTGTGGCGGGATCCGACCGGGTGGCACGAGGACCCGCTGACCGGTGCGGGGCAGCCGCCGGCCGCATCCACCCCGTCGGCGTTCGTCGACCACGCCAGCTCGACGCAGCACGTGTTCTACACGTCGCAGGCCAACGAGGTGGTCGAGCTGCGCTGGACGGACCGGCCGACCCTGTCGGAGACGGCACGCCCGCGGCACCGGCTCGACTGAGCGGACGCGCATCCACCGTCTCCTAGGCTGGAGACACCATGACCGTCTTCGCTGCCATCGTCCTGTTCGTCAACGCCGCCTTCAACGTGTTCGCGTGGCCCCGGTTCTTCGCCAGGGTCGCCAAAGACACCAGGGCACGGGATGCGGCGGGCACGCCGACGCCGTTCCTGATCGTCCACGGAGTGCTGATGGGCGTCGCGCTGCTGATCGCGCTGGTGTCGCTGGTGGCCGGGGTGCTGTTGCTGGTCGCCTGACCGGATGGCACCATGAACTCATGGCTGTGAACATCACCGGCGACCCCGAGGCTGACGCCGTCCTCGACCAGTCCGACTTCGCGCTCATCCTGGGGATGCTGCTCGACCAGCAGATCCCGATGGAGACGGCGTTCTCCGGTCCGGCGAAGCTGCAGGACAGGCTCGGCTCTCTCGACCCGGCGACGGTCGCGTCCGTCGAGCCGGAGAAGCTGGCAGAGGTGATGAAGCAGACGCCGGCGGTGCACCGGTTCCCCGGCTCGATGGCGGGGCGCGTGCAGGCGCTCGCCGCGGCGATCGTCGACGACTGGGGAGACGACACCTCCGCGATCTGGACGAAGGGCGACCCAGACGGCCCAGAGATCCTGCGCAGACTGAAGGCGCTGCCCGGCTTCGGGGAGCAGAAGGCGAAGATCTTCCTCGCGCTCCTCGGCAAGCAGCGCGGGCTGACGGCGCCCGGCTGGCGCGAGGCGGCGGGGGACTACGGAACGGAAGGCTCGTTTCGTTCGGTTGCGGACATCGTGAGCCCGGAGTCTCTGACGAAGGTGCGCGAGTTCAAGCGCGCGGCGAAGGCGGCGGCGAAGAAGGGCTGAGGCTGACCGGGACCGTCGCGTCGGGCACTGGCGCGCAGCCCGGGATGCGGTCCACACTGGGGCGATGACCGACGAGAGCCGCGAAGGCATCCCACCCGTCGTCGCCGAGGCGATCGACGCGGCGAACGCGCACGACACCGAACGCTTCATCGACACGTTCGCCCCGACCGGCAGCGTGGACGACTGGGGCCGCGTCTTCACCGGCCGAGAGGCGATCCGCGGGTGGAGCGACGGCGAGTTCATCGGCTCGGCCGTGACGCTCGACGACCTCCAGTTCAGCGCGGTGCCGGACGGGGTCGCTGTGACGGCGCTGGTCGGCGGAGACGGGTTCAACGGACCCTCGACGTTCACCTTCCTGGTCGGCTCCGCGGGCATCGAGCGGATGACGATCACGGCCTAGGCAGGCCGCCGGGCAGTGTCGGTGGTTCCGGATAGGCTCGCAGACAGCGGCGGCCGCAGGGGCCGTCGGCGTCGCCGGAAGGAGCGGACGTGTTCCTTCTCGACGGGGTCATCGTCACGAGCGCCAGCGACCTGACCGAGGCGTCGAAGTGCGAGTTCGCCTTCCTGCGCACGCTCGACGTGAAGCTCGGCCGCATCGAGAAGACCGACGAGGTCGAAGATCCGATGTACGTGCGGTCGTCACGGCTGGGGGATGAGCACGAGCAGCACATCCTGGAGCGTTACCGCGAGCGGTTCGGCACAGGGGTGGCCGAGATCGAGCGTCCGGATCGCCTCGACGCCGACAGTCTCGCCGCCGCGGTCGCCGCGACGGCCGACGCCTTCGCCCGCTCGGCCGAAGTGGTGTTCCAGGCCACCTTCTTCGACGGCTCGTTCGTGGGGTTCGCCGACTTCATCGTCCGCCGCCCGGACGGCCGCTACCGGGTGCAGGACTCCAAGCTCGCCCGTAGCGCCAGGGTCACCGCGCTGCTGCAGCTCGCCGCATACGCCGGCCAGTTGCGGCGCATCGGGGTCGACGTGGAGGACACGGTCGAGCTGCTGCTCGGCGACGGCTCCGTCAGCGAGCACAGGGTGTCCGAAATCGAGCCCGTCTACCGCAAGCGGCGCGCCCGCCTGCTCTGGATCATCGAGCAGCACCTCGCCGAGGAGGGTCCGGTCGCCTGGGGAGACCCGCGCTTCACCGTCTGCGGGCGCTGCGACACCTGCGACGCCGAGATCCAGGCCACCAGGGACGTGCTGCTGGTCGCCGGGATGCGCGTCACCCAGCGGGCGAGGCTGTTCGAGGCCGGGGTGTTCACGATCGACCAGCTCGCAGCATCCACCGGCCAGATCGACGGGGTGCCGGAGGGAACGCTCGACGGTCTGCGCGAGCAGGCGCGCCTGCAACGGGATGCCGTCGAGGGCGAGCCGCCGCCGATCCGGGTCTTCAACGCGCCGGTCCTCGCCGTGCTGCCGCATCCGGATGCGGGCGACATCTTCTTCGATTTCGAGGGCGACCCGCTCTACACCGAGGGCGCGGGGGAGCGCTGGAACCTCGACTACCTGTTCGGGCTGGTGGACGAGAACGCCGAATTCACGGCGTTCTGGGCGCACGACTTCGCCGCGGAGCGGGTGGCGCTCGAGGCGTTCCTCGCGTTCGTGCGCGAACGGAGGCAGCGCTACCCGAACCTGCACATCTACCACTACGCCGCATACGAGCAGACGCACCTGCTTGCCCTCGCCGCCCGGCACGGCGTCGGCGAGGAGGAGGTCGACGCCCTGCTCCGCGACAACGTGATGGTCGACCTTTACCCTCTGGTGCGCAAGGCGGTGCGGGTCGGTTCCCGCTCCTACTCGATCAAGAAGCTGGAACCGCTCTACATGGGCGACGAGCTGCGCGAGAGCGACGTGACGAACGGCGCGGACTCGATCACCCAGTACGCCAACGCGCGCGACCTCATCGCGGTCGGCCGCGAAGACGAGGCGCAGCCCATCCTGGATGCGATCGGCGACTACAACAGGTACGACTGCGTGTCCACGCTGCGGCTCCGCGACTGGCTGATCGCGCGGGCGCAGGAGAATGGCGTCCCGATCGGCCAGGCGCCGGTCGACGATCTCGAGATCGCTCCCGAGGAGTCGCCGCTGCGCGCCGGGCTGCTCGCATACGCGGGCGACCCGCTCGACCCGCACCGCACGCCGGACAGGGAGGCGATGGCGCTGGCGGCAGCCGCGATCGACTTCCACCGCAGGGAGCAGAAGAGCTTCTGGCAGTCCCACTTCTCCCGGCTCATCCAGCCGGTGGAGGAGTGGGCGGACAACCGGGATGTGCTGGTGGTCGAGTCCGCACAGGTGCTGCGCGACTGGTACCAGGACGAGGGCCAGCGCGTCGAACGCCGGGAGCTGCTGCTGAGCGGCAGGTGGGGGCCGGGGAGCGCCATCCGGGTCAGCGAGCGCACCGGGCCGTTCCTGCTCTACGAATACCCCGGTCCGTTCCGCCAGCCGCGCTCCCAGCCGGGCGCGCGGGCGGTGCGGTCTGTCGCCGTGATCGCGGCGACGGACGACGGCGCCGTGGTGGTGCGGGAGACCCTGCCGAAAGACGTGCTGCCGTACGACGACCTGCCGAACGCGCTCACGCCCGCCGGGCCTCCGGATGCGCGCCGCCTGGCCGAGGCGATCCGCGAGTGGGGAAGCGACCTGCTGGAGGCGCGGCGCGCGGGGGATGCTGGCGCCACCGCCGAGTCGCAGCGCGCTAGGGACGCCGTTGACGAATCCGGCGCTGCTGACGCATCCGGCGCTGTCGGGTGGCCGCGCAACGCGATGGTCGACGTGCTGCGGCGCACGCCACCCCGCACCCGCTCCGGCCGCCTCGCTCCCGAGGGCCCGGACGACGGCAGCGGGCGCATCGACGCCGTCATCGCGAGCCTTCTCGACCTCGACCGCTCCTACCTCGCCGTGCAGGGGCCTCCCGGCACCGGCAAGTCGTATCTCGGGGCGCACGTGATCGCCGGCCTCGTCCAGCGGCACGGCTGGCGCATCGGCGTCGTGGCGCAGTCGCACGCCGTCGTCGAGAACCTGCTCGACCGCGTCGTCGCGGCTGGGCTGGATGCGCGGCTCGTCGGCAAGGTCCCCGGCGGCGACAGCGACAGGGAAGCGCACGCCTTCACCCCGCTGGAGCACGACGGCCAGCTGCTGTTCGCCCTCGACAACGAGGCGACGGGCTACGTGGTCGGAGGTACGGCGTGGGACTTCGCGAACGCCGCCCGCATCCCGCGCGACAGCCTCGACCTGCTGGTGGTCGACGAGGCCGGGCAGTTCTCGCTCGCGTCCACCATCGGCGCAGGGGTGTCCGCGGCCAACCTGTTGCTGCTCGGAGACCCGCAGCAGCTTCCGCAGGTCAGCCAGGGCCAGCATCCGGAACCCATCGACGGCTCCGCCCTCGGCTGGGTGAGCGACGGGCACGACGTGCTGCCGCCCGAGTTCGGGTACTTCCTCGCCGAGAGCAGGCGGATGCATCCCGAGCTGGCGGCCGCGGTGTCCCGGCTGTCCTACGAAGGCAAGTTGCACGCGCATCCGGAGGCGGCGCTTCGGTCGCTCGACGGGGTGAGGGCCGGGCTGCATCCTGTCCCGGTGGAGCACGTCGGCAACTCGACGGAATCGCCGGAGGAGGCGGCCGTGGTGGTCGCCATCGTGCAGGACGTGCTCGGGCGCGCGTGGACCGACCCGAGTGCAGGCCGGGAACGGGATGCGCTCGGCGAGGAGGACGTGATCGTCGTCACGCCGTACAATGCGCAGCTCGCCGCCGTACGCGCGGCTCTCGACGATGCGGGGCTGGAGCGCGTGCGGGTCGGGACGGTGGACAAGTTCCAGGGCCAGGAGGCCGCCATCGCCATCGTCAGCCTCGCGGCGTCGTCGTCGGCGGACGTGCCGCGCGGGATGTCGTTCCTGCTCATGAAGAACCGGCTCAACGTGGCCGTGTCCCGCGCGAAATGGGCGGCGTACCTCGTCCACTCGCCCGAGCTGACCGAATACCTGCCGCACACACCAACCGGCCTCACCGAGCTGAGCGCGTTCATCCGGCTGGTCGAGCAGGACGCGTGAGCGCGTGGGCGGCGCGGGATCGGCCCGGACCGCTGTGCGGGCGCGGTGCTACGCTCGTGGCGTGTCACCGGAGGAGATCGAGACGCTCGTGCACCTGCGCAGGGCGCGCGACCTGATCGACCGCGAGTATGCGCGGCCGCTCGACGTGCCCACGATCGCCAGCAAGGCCCTCATGTCTCCCGCGCACTTCTCCCGCCGCTTCCGGGCGGCGTACGGCGAGACCCCGTACAGCTACCTGATGACCCGCCGCATCGAGCGCGCGATGGCGCTGCTCCGGTCCGGGATGAGCGTGACCGACGCCTGCATGACCGTCGGCTGTACGTCGCTCGGGTCGTTCAGCTCCAAATTCAGCGAGATCGTCGGGATGTCGCCCACGGCGTACCGCGCCCGCGAGCACCAGGCGGTCGAGGCGATGCCGTCGTGCGTGGCGAAGCAGCGCACCCGACCCGTGAAGTCCGCCTCCGCCTGAGCCGCATCTCGCCTCATCGAGCAGGTTTGGAGAAGCGTCCGCGCGCCGGGATTTCTACAGTGGACCCATGACCGTTTCACTGCAGTACTACCAGATCACCGTCAGCGACCCCGAAGAGTCGCTCAGCTTCTACCGGGACGCCCTCGGGCTCGATGTCGTGCGCGACGTCGAGTCGGGCGGCCACCACTGGATCACCCTCGGCAGCGCCGACCAGCCGGGGTTGGAGATCGTGCTCTCCGACCCGTACGGCGGCCGGTCGAAAGCCGACGGCGACACCATCCTCGAACTGATCACCAAGGGCGTCCTGCAGAACATCGTGTTCCGCACCGACGACATCGACGGCGTGTTCGAGCGGGTCCGCGCATCCGGAGCCGAGGTGTTGCAGGAGCCCATCGACCAGCCCTGGGGTCCGCGGGACTGCGCGTTCCGCGACCCGTCCGGCAACATGGTGCGCATCCAGGCCGCCATGCAGCCGCAGAACGCCTGACCGGAAACGAGAAGCCAGTAACTGCGCGGAATCGGTGCGGTTTCGCGACAGTTACTGGCTTTTCGCTGCCTCGGCCGGGTCGACGGGGCCAGCAGCGCCGGCCGCACCGCCGGCCGTGAGTGACGCGAGCAGCGCCGCCGGAGTCTCCGGGTCGGCGAGCGTCACCGCGAAATACTTGTCAGCCGTCGTTCCGACCACGAGCGCCGGTCCGCGGCGCAGCACGATCGCCGAGCGCCCGGGCATCACCCGGTAGCCCCACCCGCACCACTGCGCGGGCCGCAGGTCGTCCTCGGCCGACACCGTCGCCACGCGCGACAACGGGATGCTCTTCACGCGCACCCCGAACAGCAGCGGCAGCGTCACCCGCAGGCCGCGCCTGTCGACCGACACCCGGATGCGCGTGAAACCGCCCAGCAGCACCGTGCAGACGACGATCACCACCGTGCTGAACGCGGCCCCGGCGACGCGGGCACCGTGGTCGTCGCCCGGGCCGGCGTCGACCAGCAGCAGCGGGAGCACGCACACCACCCCGACCAGCACCAGGGCTGCGGCCGCCCACCCGAAGAGTCTCGCCGCCACCGTCTGGGACCAGGAATCTGACATTCCACCAGCCTACCCCACGCGGTCTGTCACATTTCGGAACACGGTTTGGGCATCCGGCGCACAGCAGGCAGGCTCGAATAGCCGCCAACCGTTCGCCGGCACACCCCCACCCCTTCACAAGAGAGGCACAGCCATGTCCGAGGCCACCCCGCCCACCCCATCCCTGCCGGAGAAGCCGAAGTCGAAGACCGGCTGGATCGTCGGCATCGGGATCGCTGTTGTCGCGATCGTCGTGGCCGTGGTGCTCGTCGTCGTGAACCTGTCGGCTCCGGCATCGAGCGGCGCGGAGAAGCGGGTGAGCGTGAAGATCGGCACCACCGAGCAGGCGGCGCCCTACTGGCCGATCCTGAAGAAGGCGGCGGCGAAGGAGGGCATCGACATCACGGTCGTCGGCTTCCGCGACTACACGCAGGCCAACCCGGCGCTCGCGGACAAGCAGATCGACCTGAACCTGTTCCAGCACCTGCAGTTCCTCGCGAACTACAACGTGAACGCCAACCAGCACCTGGTGCCGGTCGCCTCGACCCTCGTCGTGCCGCTTCCGCTGTACTCGAAGAAGTACACGAAGTTGGACGAGATCCCGCAGGGCGCGAAGATCGCCATTCCGAACGACGCGACCAACCAAGCCCGCGCGCTTCTCGTGCTGCAGGAGGCCGGGCTGCTGAAGCTGAAGGACGGCGGCAGCACCCTGGCGACCCCCGCCGACATCGTCGCGTCCGACTCGAAGGTCTCCGTCATCCCCGTGGATGCGGCGCAGACCGCCCCCGCGCTCGACTCCGCCGACGGCGCGATCGTCAACAACAACTTCGCGCTCACCGCGGGCATCGACCCCACGACCGCGCTGTTCCAGGACGACCCCAAGAGCGACGCCGCCGAGCCGTACATCAACGCGTTCGTCGCCCGCGAGGCCGACAAGAACAACAAGACGTACCTGAAGATCGCCGAGCTCTACCACACCACGGCGGTCACCGACGCGGTGCTGGCCGAGTCGAAGAACACCGCGGTGATTGTCGACCGTCCGCAGTCCGACCTCCTCTCGATCCTCGACAAGCTCGAGACCACCATCAAGGCGGCGAAGTAGCGCGGATGAGCCCCATCATCGAGTTCCGCGACGTCTCGAAGGCGTTCCGCTCCGGCGACACGACCATCACGGCGGTCGACGGTGTCAGCCTCGCGATCGAGCGCGGTGAGATCTTCGGCATCATCGGATACTCGGGGGCGGGCAAGAGCACGCTGGTGCGCCTCATCAACGCGCTCGAGCGGGCGACGTCCGGCAGCATCCTGATCGACGGCCAGGACATCACGCAGCTTCCCGAACCGAAGCTGCGTGCTGTCCGGGCCGGGATCGGGATGATCTTCCAGCAGTTCAACCTGTTCCGGTCGCGCACGGTGTTCGGCAATGTCGCGTACCCGCTCAAGGTGGCCGGCTGGCCGAAGGACAAGCGCAAAGAGCGGGTCGCGGAGTTGCTGGCCTTCGTCGGACTCACCGACAAGGCGTGGGTCTACCCCGACCAACTCTCCGGCGGCCAGAAGCAGCGCGTCGGCATCGCCCGCGCGCTCGCGACCAACCCGGCGATCCTGCTCGCCGACGAGTCCACGTCGGCGCTCGACCCGGAGACGACGGCCGACGTGCTGCGGCTGCTCAAGCGCGTCAACGACGAGTTGGGTGTCACCATCGTGGTCATCACGCACGAGATGGAGGTGGTCCGCTCGATCGCCGACCGCGTCGCCGTGCTCGACTCCGGCCGGGTGATCGAGACCGGCAGCGTGTTCGAGGTGTTCTCGGCCCCGCAGACTGGCACGGCGCAGCGCTTCGTCGGGACGGTCCTCAAGAACCGGCCGGATGAGACGGAGGTCGAGCGTCTGCGCGGCAAGCACGCCGGACGCATCGTCTCCGCGCGCATCCACGACGACGGGCGGCTGGGCGCCGTGCTGTCGGATGCGGTCGGCAGGCACAACGTGCGGTTCGAGATCGTCTACGGCGGCATCTCCGCGCTGCAGGGCCGCTCGTTCGGCAGCCTCACCCTGGAACTGATCGGCGACGACGCCGGGGTGGATGCGCTGATCGCCGACCTCCGCCAGGTCACCGAGGTGGAGGAGGTGGCGGCATGAACGACTGGGACACCCTGTGGCCGGTCTTCGTCCAGTCCATCGGGCAGACGCTCTGGATGGTCGTGGCGACGCTCGTCCTCGGCGGCATCCTGGGCCTCGCGCTCGGCGTGCTGCTCTACACGACCAGGCGCGGCGGGCTGCTGGAGAACCGGGTGCTCTCCGCGGTGCTGAACGTGGTGGTCAACTTCATCCGGCCCATCCCGTTCATCATCTTCATGACGGCGGTCGCGCCGCTGACGCAGCTGGTGCTCGGGACGTTCCTCGGCACCCCGGCGGCCATCTTCCCGATGACGATCGCGGCGACGTTCGGCATCTCCCGCATCGTCGAGCAGAACCTGGTGACGATCGACCCCGGCGTGATCGAGGCGGCACGCGCGATGGGTTCGAGCCCGTGGCGGATCATCACGACGCTGCTGATCCCCGAAGCGCTCGGCCCGCTCATCCTGGGATACACGTTCGTGTTCGTGGCGATCGTGGACCTGTCGGCCATCGCGGGCAGCATCGGCGGCGGCGGACTCGGAGACTTCGCGATCTCGTACGGATACCAGCGGTACAACTGGGCGGTGACGTGGATCGCGGTGATCACGATCGTGGTGCTGGTGCAGGCGGCGCAGTTCCTCGGGAACTGGCTGGCGCGGAAGGCGCTGCGGCGCTGAGTGCTGCGCCGCTGGGGGTACGGCGCTGAGGCGCGGTCAGCCGACGTAGCGGCCGACGGGGCGCAGGCGTAGCGGCGGCTGCTCGTACTCGTCCAGGGCGTGCACGACCCAGCCTATGGCGCGGGCGGTCGCGAAGACGACCTCGCCCGCGTCGTCGGCCATCCCGGATGCGATGGCCAGCGCGGCGATGGCCAGGTCGATGTTGGGGCGCAGCCCGGTGCGGCGGTGGACGATGGCGGCGACGTCGTCGACTGCTGCGGAGGCATCTGCGGCTGCGGTGGCATTTGCGGCTGCGGAGGTGTCCCCGAGCATCCCGAGCAGGATGCGCGCCCGCGGGTCGCCCTGCGGGTAGAGGACGTGGCCGAACCCGGGGACGGGACCGCGCCCGGCGACCACCGTGTCGGCGACAACGCGCTCGGCCGGTTCTCCGGCGACGACGCGGGCGAGCATCCGGTGGGCGGCGCGGCTGGCGTTGCCGTGCAGGGGCGAGTCGAGGGCGCCGAGCCCGGCGGTGACGACCGCATACGGGTTGGCGCGCGCCGACGCCGCGGCCCGGGCGGCGAGGGTGGAGACGGCGAGATCGTGGTCGAGGAGGAGCACGAGCGCGGCGTTCAGTGCGGCGAGCGACGTCGGCGGTACGTCGGTCATGGCGGCCCAGAGGCGCGCGGCCAGGGATGCGGCGGCGGGGTCCAGCGCGCCGCGGGCGGGCAGCGCATCCACCATCCCGGCCACCAGTCCCTCTGCCGCCCCGACCACCGTGGCGCGGTCGAGGGAGTATCGCAGCGGGTCGGCGGCGGCCAGCGCGGTCACCGCCACCTGTTGCCGGTCGCGCGTGGTCGCCGAGTCTGGCAGGGCATCGCCCACCCGGCGGGCGGAGGTCAGTCCGGCGGCGGCGGGGAACCGCGCGCCCGCATCCCACTCTCCGGTCAGCGCCCAGTGCGCGACGGTCTCGAACCGTTCGCCGACGAGCGTGCCGACGTTCCTGCCGCGGTAGAACAGTTCGCCGTCCTCGATCAGCGCGAACGAGGTGTCCACCACCATGAGAGGGCGCCCGTCCGAGTGCCCGTGCGGACCGGCCACCGGCCGCCGCCTCCTGTCGGCCGCGAACCGTTCGACGTCGAGCGCGTCGAAGGTCGACCCGTCCGGGGTCCGGATGCGGTCGAGCCGGCCGCGCGCCACGTACGCGTACAGGGTCTCGAGCTTCACGCCGAGCCGCTCGGCGGTCTGCTCCGCCGTGAGCCGGGGGAGCGCAGGGCCGAGCGTGCCGTCGTCGCCGAGTGCCCCACCGCCCTCACGCACGCCGTCAGACTCCTCCTGCATAGCCCTCCCCACATTGATCCAATCAACATTGACGCACCCAGAATCCATGCGCATGCTCATACTATGCAGAACGCACGGATGGACGACACCCTCATCGACGTTCCCCGCGGCCTCACGAACGTGGTCGCCGCGGAGACCGCCCTCGGCGATGTGCGCGGGCACGAAGGCTTCTACCACTACCGCCAGTACTCCGCGGTCGAGCTGGCCGCCGAGCGCAGCTTCGAGGAGGCCTGGCATCTGCTGCTGTTCGGCACGCTCCCGGATGCCGCCGAGCTCACCGCCTTCCGCGCCCGCATCGCCGCCGCCCGCGCCATCCCGGACGAGGTCGCGGAACTGCTCCCCGCCATCGCGCGACTCACCACCGGGACCCCGGACGCCCTCGCCGGCGTCCGCATGGCGCTCGCCGCCGTCGCAGCTACCGACCGCATCCGGCCCCTGTACGACGAAGACGCCGACGCCCGCATCGCCGACGCGATCCGCGTCAGCGCCATCACGCCCGTGCTGCTCGCCGCCCTGCACGCGCTCGCGTCCGGCCGCACCCCGCTGCCCAGCCGCGACGATCTGGGGCACGTCGCCAACTACCTCTACCTCGTCACCGGACGGGTCCCGGATGCGCGGAGCGAGCACGCGGTGAGCGCGTACATGACCGCGGCGATCGACCACGGCTTCAACGCATCGACGTTCACCGCGCGCGTCATCGCCTCCACGGGCGCCGACCTCGCTGCCGCCGTGACGGGCGCGATGGGCTCGCTGTCCGGACCCCTCCACGGCGGCGCGCCGAGCAGGGCGCTCGACACCCTCGACGAGATCGCCACCCCCGACCGCATCGACGACTGGGTGACCAGCACCGTCGAGTCCGGTGGGCGCATCATGGGGTTCGGGCACGCCGTCTACCGCACGGAGGATCCACGTTCCCGGATGCTGCGCGGCATCGCCGAGGGATTCGGCGGGCAGAGGGTGGCGTTCGCCGTGCAGGTGGAGCGCAGGGTGCAGGAGCTGCTGGACGAGCTGAAGCCGGGCAGGGAGCTGCACACCAACGTCGAGTTCTACGCGGCCGTGGTGATGGAGGCGTGCGGCATCCCGCGCAGCATGTTCACGCCCACGTTCGCGTCGGCCCGCGTGGTCGGCTGGACGGCGCACATCCTGGAGCAGGCGGCCGAGGGCAAGATCGTGCGGCCGTCGTCCCGGTACGTCGGGCCGCCGGCGCCCGCGCCGCTGCCAGCGCAATCCGCGGCTTGAGCGCGGACCCAGGAAGGACCATCCTGGTACCGAGGCGGTGGTCGGGATGCGCGGAGCGGTCAGGCAGGTCGAGTGGGTCGGCGACGACGACCCCGAGCGGTTGGAGGCGGCCACGATCACGCTCGCGGCCGACCGGCTGGATGCGCTGGGCACGTCCCGCAGCACCGACTACGTCACGAGCTGGTCGCTGGAGACCGGGCCGGACTGGGTCACCAGCAGGCTCGACGTCGCCGTGTTCGGCCGCGGCTTCACCCGCCGTCTGGCGCTCGCCCGGGATGCGCACGGCCGCTGGACCAGCGAGGCGACCCAGGAGGGCATCGGCGTCTACCACGACGAGGAGCTGGCCGATCCCGGCATCGACGCCCGAGAGGCGGCGGACGGCGCATTCGACGGAGCGCTGGACTGCGACCTCGCGCTCTGCCCGGTGACGAACACCATGCCGATCCTGCGGCTCGGCGCGCACCGGGGCGCGGTCGCAGAGACCAGGTTCGTGATGGCGTGGGTGGCGCTGCCGTCGCTCGCGGTGAGCCGCAGCGAGCAGCTGTACAGCGCTACCCCGTACGACGAGGAGGCCGGCCATGCCGTCGTCCGCTACAGCAGTGAAAGCCGCGACTTCACTGCCGACCTCACGGTCGACCCGGACGGCATCGTGATCGACTACCCGCAACTCGCCCGGCGCATTCGGACTCGGACCCGCGCGTAGCGCCGCACAGGGCGAGCCACCGCGCAGCCCACCCCCTACGGCGTCGGCGCCAGCGCGTCGTACCGCCGGAACGCGCCCTGCACCCGCACCACCGTCGCTACCAGCACCATGATCACCAGCCCGCCGAGCAGGGGAGGGAACCACAGCGCGCCGGTGAGCGCGAGCAGTCCGATGTACAGGTCGCCGAGGCGTGGGCCGCCGGTGACGACCACCGTGAACACGCCCTGCAGCCTGCCGCGCATCGCATCCGGTGCCGACGCCTGCAGGATGGTCATGCGGAAGATCGAGCTGATGTTGTCGGCCGCGCCCGACCCGGCGAGCAGCAGGGCGGCGAGGATCAGCGCCGGGAGGTTCGCGTCGGCGAAGTTCTGGCCGCTGCCGCCGAGCCCGGCGAACGCGATCACCGCCAGCACGATCCCGAAGCCCAGGATGCACGCTCCGTAGACGATGATCGCGCGCGCGACCGCCCTGCCCTGCCAGCGCACATGTCCGAGCCGTCCGGAGAACACGCTCGAGAGGAGGGTGCCGACGGCGCCCGCCGCGGTCAGGATGCCGACCGTGACAGGGCCACCGCCGATCAGCAGGGCGCCGACGGCGGGGAAGAGGGCGCGCGGCTGGCCGAAGGTCATCGCGATCAGGTCGAGCACGAACGTCATCGACAGGTTCGGCGCCGTCTTCAGGAAGCGCAGGCCGTCGAGCACGCCCGCGATGCCCGCGCGCTGCTGCTCGCCCTCCGGGACGATCTTCGGCAGGGTGAAGATGCCGAGGAACGCCGCCGTGAAGAGAACCACGTCGACCGTGTACGTCCAGCTGATGCCGACGCTCGCGACGAGGAGCCCGGCGAGGGCCGGGCCGATCGTGACCTGCACGCCGAAGCCGATGCCGCCGAGGGCGCTCGCCGCGGGGAGCAGCCTGGCGGGGAGGAGGCGCGGAGTGATGGCCTGCCTGGTGCCGCCGATGACCACCGTGGCGACCGCGTTGATGGTGGTGAGGACGTACAGCGGCCACACCACCTGGATGTCCAGCCAGGCGAACGCGGCGATGCCGGCCGTCGACACCCAGGCGACGATGGCGGTGACCAGTGCGACGAGGCGGCGGTCGAACGCGTCGGCGAGCACGCCGCCGTAGAGTCCGAACACGACCATCGGCAGCAGGGCGAACAGCGCGACCAGCGAGACGGCGAGCGTCGACTGGGTGAGGTCGTAGATGTGCAGGCCGACGGCGACGATGGTCATCTGGCCGCCGATGCCGGCGATCGAGCCGCCCACCCAGAGCCGGGCGAAGGCGGGGGACTCTTTCAGCGGCGAGAGGTCGACGAAGTGACGGCGGCGCGCGAGCGTCGTGCCGTCAAGCTCGGTCGGCCGTCCGGGTTCGGACGTGCGGGGAGCTGGGTGGTCCGCTTCGGAGCGGCCGGTGCGGGGGCCTGAAGGCTCGCCGCTCAGAACCGCGGCTTCTTGCTCAGCGCAACGGCAGCGGTGGAGAAGACGACGCCGGCGGCCATGATCATCACGGTCACACCCTGCAGGAGGGTCTGCCAGAACGGCTCGAACGGGGTGACGGACACCCAGAGCCAGAGCACAGCGCCGATGAGGGTGATGACGTAGCTGAAGGTCCTGTACGCGAACAGCGCGTTGAGCGAGACGACCGTGCCGGCCACGAACACCTGGAAGAGCGGGAGGAACGCGTCAGGGTCGCCGCTCCAGGTGAAGACCAGGCTGATCACGAAGAAGACCGCCGACACCAGTGCGACCAGCGTCGCGATGAGCTTGCCGACCGGGCCGGGCAGCACAGCGCTCAGGCTGCGGACGAGGCTGCCGTGCTCGTCGTCGAGGTCTGCGGTGCGTGGTTCTTCAACGTGTGTGCTCACGTCCACGATCCTAGCGCCGAGGGACCCCCAGCCAGAAAAACGGCACGGTTCGCGGCGAGGCTATGGTGGGGGACATGTGGCGAGTGCGAGTGCGACGCGTGGACGAACGAGTGGCGCAGCGGGTGAACGCGCGGAAGACCGGCAGGGGGGTCGACACCTTCTGGCGTCGCGTTTCCTCGGCGGCGAACCACGGCAAGCTCTGGTTCGTGGCCGCTGCGGTCCTCGCACTGCTCGGCCGCCCGCGTGCCGCTGTGCGCGGCCTGGCGTCGCTCGGCATCGCCAGCCTGGTCGCCAACCTGATCGGCAAACGGCTGGTCGGCGGGGAGCGGCCGGCGCTCACGTCCATCCCGATCAGCAGGCGGCTGCAGCGCACGCCGACGTCGCCGTCGTTCCCGTCCGGGCACACCGCCAGCGCGGTCGCCTTCGCCACCGGCGCTGCCCTCGAATCCCCGGTGGCCGGTGCGGCCCTCGCCCCGGTGGCCGCCGGCGTCGCATACTCGCGGCTGCACACCGGGGCGCACTGGTTCTCCGACGTGGTCGGCGGCGCGGCGATCGGCGCGGGCGTCGCCCTCGCGCTCAAGGCGGTCGTCCCTGCGCCGAAGCCCTCCGCGCTGCTCAACGCGGAACCGCCGACGGCCACGACCATCGACCTTCCAGCGCTCGCCGACGGGGACGGAGCGTTCATCCTGGTCAACCCCGGCTCCGGCCGCGGGCTCGGCCGCCCGGACCCCCGGCCGCTGCTCGCCGAGCGCCTCCCGAAGGCGACGGTGCACGAGCTGTCCGACGGCGACGATTTCGCCGAGCTGGTGGATGCGGCTCTCGCGTCCCCGAACCCGCCGCGCGTCATCGGCATCTACGGTGGGGACGGTTCCGTCGGCGCACTGGCGACGATCGCCCGGAAGCACGACCTCCCGCTGCTCGTGTTCCCCGGCGGCACGTTCAACCACTTCGCGAAGGCCGCGATGCTCGACAGTGTCGACACGGCCATCGACGCCCTGCAGACCGGAACCGGCAGGGCGGTCGACATCGCCGAGCTCCGCTTCGCTACCGGCGACCCCGTCGTCGTGCTCAACACGCTGTCCGTCGGCATCTACCCGTCGTTCGTGGAGGAGAGGGAGAAGTACGAGAAGCGCATCGGCAAGCCGCTGGCTGCGCTGGTCGCCGCCATCCGGGTCGTCCGCCGCACCAGTCCGCTGCGCGTGGAGATCGAGGGCGGACGCCGCACGATCTGGTCCGTCTTCGTCGGCGTCGGCCGCTACTACCCGGTCACCGCCGCCCCGATCGAGCGCAGGCGCCTCGACGACGGCGTGCTCGACGTGCGCGTACTGTTCGCCGGCGGTAAGCCGCGCACGCGCGGGACGGTCGCGCTGGCCCTCGGCGGCCGGGTGGACGCACTGGTCGCGCGCCTGCCGTTCCTGCAGGGCCCGCCGGTCCTGGACGCGTTCACCAGCACCGGCCTGACCATCCGCTCCCGCGACGACGACCCCGGATATGCGCACGACGGCGAGGCGTCGACGGAGACGCCAGGCGGCACGGACGACGACGGCGCGAAGCGCCTGAACGTCACCCTCGTGCCCGGCGGCCTCCGCGTCTACTCGCCGGTCACTCCACGTTGATGTCTTCGACGGACTTGTCCGGCCGCAGCCCGCGCCACGACGGCTGACGCAGCCTGGCCGTCGGCGTCCACTCGGCGAACTCCACCTCGCCGACGAGTTCGGGCCGCACCCAGTGCGCATCCCGGGCGTCGGCGGACGGCACATCGGTGAGCGGGCTGGTCTTCCGTGGATGCGCTGCCAGGCGTTTCGCGAGGTCGTCCAGCATCGCGTCGGTGAACCCGGTGCCGACCTTGCCGACGTAGCGCAACCCGTCGCCGTCCGGGATGCCGAGCAGCAGCGACCCGACGGTGTTCGCCCTCCGGCCGTTGCCCGGCTTCCACCCGGCGATCACGACCTCCTCCGTGCGGTGGTGCTTGATCTTGATCCAGGTGCGGGAGCGGCGGCCGGTGGCGTATGTTGCGTCGCGCTGCTTGGCCATGACGCCTTCGAGGTCGAGCTCCCTGCTCGCATCCACGGCGTGCCGGAGGTCGCCGTCGAACGCGGGCGGCACCTGCACGGGGTCGCCCTTCGGCGGGCGGAGGACGTCTTCGAGGGCAGCGCGACGCTCGTCGTACGTCTTGCCGCGGCAGTTCTCGCCGTCGAGTTCGAGGAGGTCGAAGACCATGTAATGCACGGGCGCCCTGCTGACAGCCGCATCCACGTCGGACGGCCTGGTGAGGCCCATCCTGGTCTGCAGCAGGCCGAAGTCGGGGCGGCCGGTCTTGTCGAGGGCGACGATCTCGCCGTCGAGCACCAGCTCGTGCCCGTCGGCGACCTCGGTGAGCGTGCGCAGCTCCGGATATGCGACGGTGACGTCGTTGCCGTTGCGGGTGCTCAGCCGGAGCGCATCGCCGCGCACCTCCGCGATGGCGCGGATGCCGTCCCACTTCATCTCGAACGCCCACTCGGACTCGTCGTGCACGTCCTTCTCGGAGCCGAGAGTGGCGAGCATGGGGGAGATGGGCTTGGCGGAGAGCCTGGCGGGTGTGGTGCGGTTAGGTGTGGTGCGGGTGGGCGCGTCGGCCTTGGCGGCCTTCGCGGGCTTGGTGCCCTGGCCTTTCGCCGCATCGTCTTTCATCAGGTGGATGAGCCAGTTCTGCTCCGCCTTGCCCGCCCCGCCGGTGTGGATGAGTGCGAACTTCCTGTCGCCGCCGAGCCCGCCGCCCTTCGTGCCGTGCAGGGTCACGATCACCTCGTCGTCGCGCCACTTCTCGAGGTCGTAGTCGCCCGCATCCCAGATCGTCACATGCCCTGCGCCGTACTCGCCGTGCGGGATATCGCCCTCGAACGCACCGTATTCGAGCGGGTGGTCCTCCACGTGCACGGCGAGATGGTTCTGTCCGGGATCGGTCGGCGGGCCCTTGGGAAGCGCCCAGCTGACCAGCACGCCGTCGTGCTCCAGGCGGAAGTCCCAGTGCAGGCGACGGGCGTGGTGCTCCTGGATCACGAACGTGCGCCCGCTGGTCGAGTGCTGCAGCTTCTCCGGAACAGGTTCCGGCGTCTTGGCGGCGTCGCGCTTGCTGCGGTAGGTCGTCAGCCTGTCCTCCGCCGCGCCGTGCACCTCCTCGTCGAGGTGCCCGGCGGACAGGTCGGCGAGCGGGTCGCCCCTCCGCTTCACGCGGGCGAGCGCCTCCGTGAAGTCGAGCTGGGCGAGGTCCTTCCGCGCGAGCTCCCGCCAGGTGCGGGGCGCCGCGACGGTCGGGCGGAACCGCCCGCGCAGCGAATACGGCGCGATCGTGGTCTTGGCCGCGTTGTTCTGGCTCCAGTCCACGAGCACCTTGCCGACCCGCAGCGCCTTCTTCATGTCGCTCACGACGAGGTCGGGATGGTCGGCTTCGAGCACCCGGGCGAGTTCGTGGGCGACGGCGGAGACCTGCTCGCTGGTCTGGCTGCCGTCGAGCGCCGCATACAGGTGGATGCCTTTGGACCCGCTGGTCACCGGCATCGGGTCGAGCCCCATGTCGGTGAGGATGCCGCGGGCGAGCACGGCGATCTCGGCACAGTCGGCGAGCGTGACCCCCTCGCCGGGATCCAGGTCGAGCACCAGCCTGTCCGGATTCTTCGGCGTGCCGTTCCTGGACACCCGCCACTGCGGCACGTGGATCTCCAGCGATGCGATCTGCGCCAGCCAGATCAGCGTCGCTCTGTCGTTGACCAGCGGATAGTCGTTGGAGTGGCTCTTGTGCGTGATCGTCCTCCGTTTGACCCACGACGGCGTCGACGACGCATCCAGGTTCTTCTGGAAGAACACCTCGCCGGGTTCATCCGGCGTCCCCACCCCGTGCACCCACCGCTTGCGGGTGACCACCCGATCCCGGATGTGCGGCAGCATGACCTCGGCGATGGCGTTGTAATACCCGATCACATCGGCCTTGGTGGTACCGGTCTCCGGGTACAGCACCTTGTCCAGATTGGTCAGCTTCAGCCGATGCCCATCGATCTCGACGGACTCGGTGTCAGTGGCGGCCATGCGACAGATCGTACGCCGGGACGCGGGGCGCGTCACCTGGTGGGGGTGCGAACCCCTAGCCTTGAACACATGTCTTTCGTCGTCGAATCACTTCCCCCTCTCACCTGGAGCAACGGCACCGGCACCGCCGAGCAGGCGGGTCCCGGCCAGCTGACGCTGACCGCCGCCGCGGGCACCGACTGGACGAACAGTGCGCTCGGCGGGCCGCAGCAGCACGCCGCGACGTCGCTCGGGTTCGTGCCGACGGAGGACTTCACGCTGTCGGCCCGGGTGAGCGTGCAGCACCCGCGCAGCACGTTCGATGCGGGTGTGCTCGCCATCTGGGGCGACAAGGATCACTGGGCGAAGCTCTGCTTCGAGTATTCACCGCAGGGGGAGGCGATGGTCGTCTCCGTCGTCACCAACGGGTTCTCCGACGACTGCAATTCCACCGTCGTCACCGCCGACCACGTCTACCTGCGGGTGGTCAAGACGGGCGCGGGATGGGCGTTCCACTCGTCGGCCGACGGGGTCACCTGGGATTTCGTCCGCGTCTTCCGGCTGGACTGGGACGGCGACGTGAACGTCGGGTTCATGGCGCAGGCTCCGCTCGGCGACACCTGCGTCGCGCGGTTCGACACCATCCGGTACGCGAACACGGTGCCGGGCAACCTCAGGGACGGTTCATAGGCCAAACCTCGATCACTGGTTGAAAATCGCGCCGTCCACGGTCACGATGGGGGCATGAGGGCCATATGGACGGGTGCGATCACTTTCGGGCTGGTCAACGTGCCGGTGAAGGTATACAGCGCGACCGAGGATCACGATGTCGCGCTGCACCAGGTGCACGACGCGGACGGCGGGCGCATCCGGTACAAGCGGGTGTGCGAGATCGACGGCAAGACGATCCCGTACGAGCACATCGCGAAAGCGTACGACGACGGGGAGCGCACCGTCGTGCTCACCCCGGACGACCTGGCGTCGCTGCCCGCTGAGCGCAGCAGGGAGATCGACGTGGTCGAGTTCGTGCCGAACGATCAGCTCGACCCGCTGATGTTCGACCGCAGCTACTACCTGGAACCGGACTCCAAGTCGCTGAAGGCGTACGCGCTGCTGCGGCGCACCCTCGAAGACTCGGAGCGCACCGCCATCGTCAACTTCGCGCTGCGGCAGAAGACCAGGCTCGGCGCTCTGCGGGTGCGCGGGGATGTGCTCGTGCTGCAGACGCTCCTGTGGAACGACGAGGTCCGCGAGGCGAGCTTCCCGTCGCTGGAGGACAGTCCGCGCATCACCCAGCGGGAACTCGACCTGTCCGCCGCGCTCATGGAGAGCTTCGCCGGCGACTTCGAGCCGGAGAAGTTCAGCGACGAATATCAGGATGAGCTGCGGAAGCTGATCGAGGCGAAGCTCGAACAGGGCGACACCATCGACACGGCGGAGACGTTCGGCGAGCAGGAGGAGAAGAGCTCGGGCGGCGGTGAGGTGATCGACCTCATGGAGGCGCTGCAGCGCAGCGTCGAGCGCAGCAGAGGTTCGGGTGGCGCGAAGGGCTCCGGCGGGGAGAAGTCCGCGGCGAAGACGTCGACGGCGAAGAAGTCCGCCGCCGCGAAGTCCGCGAAATCGGCCACCGCGAAGTCCGCAGCGAAGTCCTCCGGCTCGGCGACCGCGGGCAAGACGGCGAAGACCGCCGCCAAGAAGCCCGCGTGACGCGCCTCCGCCGCAGCGACCCGTCCGGGCCCGGCTACCGCAGGATCAGCACGAAGAAGGCGCCGACGTACCAGGACGAGGCCGGCAACACGATCGTCGACGAGCGCGAGCTGGAGCGCATCCGGTCGCTGGTGATCCCGCCCGCCTGGCAGGACGTGTGGATCTCGCCGGACGCGCGGGGGCACATCCAGGCCGTCGGCTACGACCAGGCCGGGCGGAAGCAGTACCTCTACCACGAGTCCTGGCGTCTGCATCAGGACAGGGTCAAGTTCGAGCGGGCGGCCCAGCTGGCCGAGACGCTGCCCGCCGCGCGCCGCCGCGTCACGATGGACCTGCGGCAGGAAGGCTTCGGCAGGGACCGGATCCTGGCGGCGGCGCTCAGGATCATCGACCTCGGCTCGCTCAGGATCGGCAGCGAGGAGTACCTGCACGCCAACGGCAGCAGGGGACTCACCACGCTGCTCTGCCGCCACGTCGCCATCGACGGGGGCGACGTCACGCTGACGTTCCCGGCGAAGAGCGCGCAGAAGTGGACGAGCACGATCACCGATCCGGATGTGGCGGCCCTGCTCTCCGAGATCGTCGCCGCGCGCGGCCAGCGCTCGCGGCTGCTGTCCTGGAAGGACGGCACCTGGCACACGATCCGTCCCGCATCGCTCAACGAGTACATCCGGCGGCAGACGCGCGGCGAGTTCACCGCGAAGGACTTCCGCACGCTGCACGGCACGATCACGGCGGCGGCGACGCTCGCCGGACTCGGAACGGGCGGCACGGAGCGGGAGCGGACGAAGCGCATCACCGCCGCGGTCGCCGCGGCAGCGGATGCGCTCGGGAACACCCCGGCGATCGCGCGCAACAGCTACATCGACCCGCGCATCTTCGACCGCTACCGGCAGGGCGAGGTGATCGACCTGTCCAACGGCCGCGCACCGGAGCCCGCGCTGCTGGAACTGCTCGCCTAGCGCTTCGGAGCGTCCTCCGCCGCACCCTCCGACGACAGCGGCGCCGCGATGTCCTCAAGCGACTTGCCCTCCGCATCCACGCCCAGGAACAGCTCGACCAGTCCCGCCGCGATCATCAGCCCCGCGCCGATGTAGTACCCGATGGCCACCGCGTGCATGCCGTCCTCGATCAGGTGGCCGAACAGGATCGGCCCGATGATGCCGCCGAGGCCGGTGCCGACCGCGTAGAAGAACGCGATCGCCATCGCCCTGGTCTCCATCGGGAAGACCTCGCTGACGGTCAGGTATGCGCTGCTCGCGCCGGCGGAGGCGAAGAAGAACACCACCATCCAGCACACCGTCAGCCAGAACGCGTCGAGGATGCCCGCGTCGAACATCAGAGCGGTGCCCACCAGCAGCACGCCGCTTCCGACGTAGGAGAGGGTGATCATGAAGCGGCGGCCGACCGAGTCGAAGAGGTGCCCGAGAAGGGCCGGGCCGAGGAAGTTGCCGATCGCGATGGGAACGAGCGCCCACGGGGCCACGTCGTCCGGCACCCCGAGCAGCTTCGTCAGCACGAGCGAGTACGTGAAGAACACGGCGTTGTAGAGGAACGCCTGGCCGATGAACAACGAGAGCCCGAGCACGAACCGCTTCGGGTAGCGGGTGATCGCAACGCGCACGATCTCGCCGAACCCGGTGGACCTGCGCTGCTTGATCCGGATGGCCTTGTCCGTGGGCACGGCGTCGAGGTGCTTCCCCGTGTCCTCCTCCACGTCGTGCTCGATCTCGCCGACCAACTTCTCCGCCGCCTCGTCGCGACCGTGGATGAACATCCAGCGCGGCGACTCCGGCACGTTGCGGCGGACCAGCAGGATCACCAGACCGAGCACCGCGCCCAGGCCGAACGCGATGCGCCAGCCGATGTCGGCGGCGAAGATGTCGGTGTTCAGCAGGAAGACGGTGAGCACGGCGCCGAACGCCGTGCCGAGCCAGTACGAGCCGTTGATCGCGAGGTCCACCAGGCCGCGGCGCCGGGCGGGGATGAGCTCGTCGATCGCCGAGTTGATGGCCGCGTACTCGCCGCCGATGCCCGCGCCGGTGAAGAAGCGGAACAGGAAGAACATCCACGGCGCGAAGGAGAACGCGGTGAGCACCGTTGCGACCAGGTAGAGGCCGAGCGTGACGATGAACAGCTTCTTCCTGCCGAAGCGGTCGGTCAGATAGCCGAACACGAGCGAGCCGACGCAGGCGCCGGCGACGTAGATGGCGGCGGCGAGACCGATGTCGGCGGTGGACAGCCCGAGACCGCTGGACGGCTCGGTCAGGCGGGAGCCGATCGCGCCGACGATGGTCACCTCCAGCCCGTCGAGGATCCACACGGTGCCGAGACCGATCACCACGAGCCAGTGGAACTTCGACCAGGGAAGTCTGTCCATCCTCGCCGGGATGGTCGTTTCGATCGTCTTCAGCGACGGTTCCTGGGTATTCGATGTATGCGCGCTCACGTCGCGCACGATACGACGTGCATCCCGATCCCAGCAGGGGCTTGACAAATGGATGCATTGGAAGCGCTTTCCGACACGCCTAGCGTCTGGCTACCACCCTTGTCAACCCCTTGTTGGGGGTCAAGCCGATTTGCTTACCTGTCAGAAGATTCCCCGCCCGACCGCGGGACTCGCACCGCAGTGATGCAGAGCGAAAAAATGAACACGAGTGATGGGAAGACGAGACATGACAGTCCTCGAAGTGACCAACGATCCGGTGCGCGACTACCTGAACTCGATCGGGCGCACGCGCCTCCTGACCGCCGAAGAAGAGGTGTCGCTGGCCAAGCGCATCGAGATCGGCGTGCTCGCCGGAGAGCGCCTCGCCAAGCGGCCCGGCCTCACCCCGGTGGAGCGCCGCGAGCTGCAGTGGCTCGCCGACGACGGCAAGCGCGCGTTCGAGCGTTTCATCGAGGCGAACCTCCGCCTCGTGGTCAGCATCGCCAAGCGGTACGCGGGCCGCGGCCTGCCGGTGATGGACCTCATCCAGGAGGGCAACCTCGGCCTGGTGCGCGCGGTGGAGAAGTTCGACTACCGCACCGGCAACAAGTTCTCGACGTACGCCACCTGGTGGATCCGCCAATCGATCCTCCGCGGCATCGCGGACACCGCCCGGCTCATCCGCATCCCCGTGCACACGGTGGAGAAGATCGACAAGCTCGACCGCATCCGGCGCGACCTGGGCGGTGAGCTCGGCCGCACCCCCACGCTGGAGGAGATGGCCGAAGCGTCCAACCTCACGCCCGCCGAGGTGCACAAGCTGCAGATGAGCGACTCGGAGACGGTGTCGCTCGCGGTGCCGGTCGGCGAGAACGAGGGAGCGGAACTCGGCGACCTCATCGAGGACGACGACTTCCCGACGCCCGCAGAGGCCGTCGAGGTCGGCTTCCGCCACCGCGACCTCGAAGAGCGCCTCAAAGACCTGCCCCCGCGCGACGCGAAGGTGGTCAGGATGCGCTTCGGGCTCGACGGCCAGAAGCCGATGACGCTGGATGAGGTCGGCGAGGTCTACGGCATCACCCGCGAGCGCGTGCGCCAGCTGGAGACCCGCAGCCTCAAGCGCCTCCGCTGCCCCGAACTCCTCGAGTACCTGCGCTGAGCGGGCTGAGGGCGACAGACATGAACGAACCCCGCGCCTGGCGCGGGGTTCGTTCGTCGTCGCTCCGGGACTCAGCGGCCGGGAGGAGTGTCCGCGTTGACTTCGTCGGCGCCGAGCGCGCCGATCTCCTCGGTCAGCTGCAGACCCTGGGCACTGTTGGACGACAGGGTGAGCGCTTCCAGCCACACCTTGTTGATCTTGGGAGGGCGGCCGCCGCTGTAGCGGAACAGCAGAGGAACGGACGGGTCGATCCAGATGGCGCTGCGGCCGTCTCCGACGCCCTGCTCGTCACGCCAGGAGAAGAAGAACCCCTCTTTGCGTCGCAGCTTCAGGCCGACGACGATCTGCAGATGCGCAAGAACCCGATCGTCGAAACCGATCTCCGTCGTTCCAGCGTAGACAAGCTTTCCCATGCCTCGAAGTTACAGGACGGGCGAACGCACCGCGCGCATCCGGCGCCGGGACACGAGCGTATGGTCGCAGCATGACAGGCAGACGCGCACTCGTCACCGGAGCGACGGGCTACATCGGCGGCCGGCTGGTGCCCCGGCTGCTCGCCGACGGATTCACCGTGCGCGTGCTCGCGCGCTCGCCGCAGAAACTCACCGACGTGCCCTGGCTGCAGCAGGTGGAGGTGGCGGAGGGCGACCTGCACGACCGGGATGCCGTCGCAGCAGCCATGAAAGACGTCGATGTCGTCTACTACCTCGTCCACTCGATGCGGGCGTCGGGGGACTTCGACGAGGAGGAGGCCGACGCCGCGCGCATCGTCGCCGAGGAGGCCGCTGCCGCGGGCGTCAGCCGCATCGTCTACCTCGGGGCGCTGCACCCGGAGGGCGAGCTGTCCAGGCACCTCCGCTCCCGGGTGGCCGTCGGGCGCATCCTGCTCGACTCCGGCGTGCCGACGGTCGTGCTGCAGGCGGGGGTGGTGATCGGCTCCGGCTCCGCGTCATTCGAGATGATCAGGCACCTCACCGAGGTGCTGCCGTACATGCCGGCTCCCCGGTGGGTGCGCAACCGCATCCAGCCCATCGCGATCCGGGATGTGCTCCGCTACCTGATCGCCGCGGCCGACCTGCCGCCGGAGATCAACAGGGCGTACGACATCGGCGGGCCGGACATCCTGCGCTACGGGCAGATGATGAACGGGTTCGCGCTGGAGGCCGGTCTCCGGCAGCGTCCGATCGCGTCGCTTCCGGTGTTCACGCCGTGGCTGGCGTCGCAGTGGGTGAACCTGGTCACGCCCATCCCGCGCAGCCTCGCCGTGCCGATCATCGAGTCGCTGCAGTACGACTGCGTGGTGCGTGAGCACGACATCGACGAGGTCATCCCGCCGCCGGAGGGCGGACTCACGGGCTACCGCACCGCCGTGCGCCTGGCGCTCGCCCGGATGCGCGACGGCGACGTCGAGACGAGCTGGCGCAACTCGACGGTCGGCAACGCGCCGAGCGACCCGCTGCCGAGCGACCCGGACTGGGCGGGCCACACCGTGTACACCGACGTGCGGGAGCGCAGCAGCAGCGCATCCGCCGACCGGCTGTGGCGCGTCGTCGAAGGGATCGGCGGGGAACGCGGCTGGTACTCGTTCCCGCTGGCGTGGGCGCTGCGCGGCTGGATGGACAAGCTGGTCGGCGGCGTCGGGCTGCGCCGCGGCAGACGCGACGCCGACCGGCTGCAGACCGGGGACGCGCTCGACTGGTGGAGGGTCGAGCGGATCGACAGGGGAAGGGAGCTGCGGCTGCGCGCCGAGATGCTGGTGCCGGGGAAGGCCTGGCTGGAGATGCTGGTGGAACAGGAGGGGGAGGGTTCCCGCTATCGGCAGAGGGCGATCTTCTTCCCGAAGGGGCTGGCCGGGCGGCTCTACTGGTTCGCGATCCTGCCGTTCCACGGCGTGATCTTCAACGGGATGGCGAACAGGATCGTGGCCGAGGCTGCGGAGGAGCCATCGTCGGAGTCGGCGCCGGCGCCGGCGAGGGAGCCGGCCGGCTGATGGCTCAGCGCGCGGGGGTCTCAGCCGCTTCCGGTTCCTCGGCGTCTTCCGGATCCTCCGGGAGCTGCGGGATCGCGGCGAGGTCGGTGAGGAACCGGATCACGATCTCGCGCTCGTCGCTGTTCAGGCCTCTGGCCACCTCGAAGCGGTGTGCGTGCTGCCTCCCCATCACGCGGCGCACCTCGCGGTGCGTCTCCTCCGTGATCGCGACCGTCACCGCGCGGCGGTCGGTCGGGTGCGGACGCCGCTCGATGTGGCCTGCACGCTCCAGCCGGTCGAGCATCTTGGTCGTCGAGGCCGTCGAGATGTGCAGGTGCTCGGAGAGGGCGCCCGCCGTGACGGCGACGTCGGCGTTCGCCGACGCGATGATGTACCGCAGCGCCTTCATGTCCGTGTCGTTGAGCTTCATCTTGCTGCGCGATTCGAAGCTGAGTTTCTGCTCGGCCTCCCGCCAGTCTTTGAGCGCGGTGAGGAGCACGACGACCCGCTCGAGGTCGACCTCGGTGAGGTCGTCGTGGCGGACGAGTTCCTGCCGAGGGTCGATCACGCGGGGGTCGAGCATCGACCCGGAGACGCGGCGCGCGTCCTCATTGAAACCCATGCGCACATCCTATGCCCGCTAGTAAGAAGCGTGCTAAGTTATTTACTTACTTGGCTAGACAAAGGAGCGTAGGATGACCCAGATCCATCAGGGAGCACCGCGCATCGGTCTGCCGGAGGTGGATGCCAGGCTCGCCGCTTTCTTCACGGAGCGGTCGGAGCAGGCGACGCGGTACGGCAGCGAATACCAGCGTCTGTGGAGCAGCGCGCGGAGCGCCAGCGAGGGAGGCAAGCGCATCCGTCCCGGCTTCGTGCTGAGCGCCTTCGACGCCATCGGCGGCGAGGCCTCCGGCGTCGCGACCGCGGCCGACGCCGTGGACACGGCCGTCGCCTTCGAGCTGCTGCACACCGCGTTCCTGCTGCACGACGACGTGATCGACGGAGACACGGTGCGGCGAGGACGCCCCAACGTGGCCGGCGAGTTCGCCGGGGATGCGGCCGCCCGCGGCATCGACGGGGAGCGTGCCGCCCTCTGGGGCGAGACCGCCGCCATCCTCGCCGGCGACCTGCTGCTGCACGCCGCGGCCTCGCTGATCGCCCGGCTGGATGTGCCGTCGCCGACCCGCACGGCGCTGCTCGACCTGCTCGACCACAGCATCTTCGTCACGGCGGCGGGGGAGCTGTCGGACGTGTCGTACAGCCTGCGCCTGGACGAGGCGCGACTGCCGGATGTGCTCGCCATGACCGAGCGCAAGACGGCCGCGTACTCGTTCGCCGGGCCGCTCGCCGCCGGCGCCATGCTCGCGGGGGCGGGCGGCGACGTGCTGGCGGCGCTGGGTGAGTACGGCAGGCTGCTCGGCATCGCCTTCCAGCTCGGCGACGACCTCCTCGGCGTGTTCGGCGAGGAGGATGCCACCGGGAAGAGCATCGTCAGCGACCTGCGCGAGGGCAAGGAGACCTCCCTCATCGCGTACGCGCGCGCGACCTCGGCCTGGCCGACCATCGAGCAGCACTTCGGACGGCCGGACCTCGATCACGACGACGGTCGCCGTCTCGCGGCCCTGCTCGACGCGTGCGGTTCGCGCGCCTTCGTGGAGGGGCTCGTCGCCGAGTACGCGGACGCCGCCGTCGCGGCCCTCGCCGTCCCCGGGCTCCCTCTGTCGCTGACCGACGAGCTTTCGGCGGTGGCCCGCTCCTGCGTCGGGAGGATCGCGTGACCAGGGAGGCCGAGCTCACCACCGCCGGCGGTGCCCGACCGGCCGCCCCCACCGATCTGTCCCTCTACACGCGGGCAGCGCACACCAGCTCCGCCACGATCATCCACGAGTACTCCACGTCGTTCGGGATGGCGACCAAGCTGCTCTCCCCGGAGGTGCGCCCCCAGGTCGAGGACATCTACGCCCTGGTGAGGATCGCCGACGAGATCGTCGACGGAGCGGCGGCGGAGGCCGGTCTCGCCGTCGACGACCAACGTGCGCTGCTCGACGCCCTCGAGGCGGACACCGAGCGGGCGATGCGCACCGGGTACAGCGCCAACGTCGTGGTGCACTCGTTCGCGTGCACGGCCAGAGCCGTCGGGATCGAGCCGTCGCTGACCGCGCCGTTCTTCGCGTCGATGCGCCGCGACCTCAGCCCGGTGGACTTCAGCTCGGACGAGCTGAGCGCATACATCTACGGGTCGGCCGAGGTGGTCGGGCTGATGTGCCTGCGCGCGTTCCTCTCCCACGAGCAGGTCGCCACCGACCGCCGGATGCGGTTGGAGAGCGGCGCCCGCCGGCTCGGCGCCGCCTTCCAGAAGATCAACTTCCTCCGCGATCTGGCCGTCGACTGGACGGAGCTCGGCCGCAGCTATTTCCCCGGCATCGATCCGGGCAGGCTCACGGAGCGGCAGAAGCTGGAGCTCGTCGTGGACATCGAGCGCGACCTCGGTGCCGCCCAGGACGCCATCCCGGAACTGCCGGACAACTGCCGCCGCGCCATCGCCGCGGCGCACGGCCTGTTCGCGGAGCTGACCGACCGCATCCGGTCGACGCCGGCCCCACTGCTGCTGTCGACGCGTGTCAGCGTCCCGACCAGGACGAAGCTCGCCATCCTGATGCGCGCGACGGCCGGATGGGGCGCGGGGTCGTCGCGATGACCGGCGACCGCCCCAGCGCTGCCCCGGCGTCGGTCGTCGTGATCGGCGGAGGCATCGCCGGTCTCGCGACCGCCGCCCTCCTCGCGGTGGACGGCCACCGGGTCACGCTCCTGGAACAGCACGACCAGCTGGGCGGCCGAGCGGGAACCTGGTCGGCGGACGGTTTCCGCTTCGACACCGGGCCGTCATGGTTCCTGATGCCCGAGGTCTTCGACCACTTCTTCCGGCTGCTCGGCACCAGTTCTGCCGAGCAGCTCGATCTCGTCACCCTGGATCCCGGATACCGCGTGTTCTCGGAGTCCGGAGCTGCGCCCCTGGATGTGCGGGCGGACTACCCGGCCAACCGCGCGCTCTTCGAGTCCGTCGAGCCCGGCTCCGGCCCCCGCCTCGACCGTTACCTCGCCAGCGCCCGCGAGACGTACCGGATGGCGGTCGACCGCTTCCTTTATGGAACGTTCGCCTCCTTCCGCCCGCTGTTCTCCCGCGACCTGATGACCAAGCTCGGCCGCCTCGGCCGTCTGCTGCTGGAGTCTCTGGAGCGTCGGGCGGCGCGGACGGTCCGGGACACCCGGCTCCGCCAGATCCTCGGCTACCCCGCGGTGTTCCTCGGCACGTCGCCCGACAGGGCGCCGAGCATGTACCACCTGATGAGCCACCTCGACCTGGAGGACGGCGTCCGCTACCCGCAGGGCGGGTTCGGCACCATCATCGACAGGATCGCGGCGATCGCCCGCGCCGACGGCGCCCACCTGCAGACCGGCGCCCGCGTGACGGCGATCCGCACGGAGCCGGGCGCCGCCCGCGCCAGGGTCACCGGAGTGGAGTACCGGGATGCGTCCGGCGGCCTGCACTTCGTCCCTGCAGACACCGTCGTCTCGGCCGCCGACCTGCACTTCACGGAGACCACCCTGCTGCCCGAGGCGCTGCGCACATACCCGGAGTCGTACTGGGAGCACCGCGACCCAGGCCCCGGCGCCGTGCTGGTGATGCTCGGCGTCCGCGGAGCCCTCCCGGAGCTGACGCACCACAACCTCTTCTTCACCACGGACTGGGCGGACAACTTCGACCGCATCTACGGCGCGGAGCCGTCCATCCCGGATCCGGCGTCGCTCTACGTCTGCAAGCCGAGCGAGACGGACCCGACCGTCGCCCCGGACGGCAGCGAGAACCTGTTCGTGCTCGTCCCCGTGCCCGCCGACGTCTCCATCGGTTCGGGCGGCGTCAACGGCACGGGCGACCGCCTGGTGGAGCGGACGGCGGACGCCGCCATCGCACAGGTCGCCGCCTGGGCGGGCATCCCGGACCTCGCCGACCGCGTCATCGTGCGCCGCACGGTCGGCCCGGACGATTTCGCCACCGATCTCAACTCCTGGCGGGGTGGAGCCCTGGGACCGGCGCACACACTGCGGCAGAGCGCCTTCTTCCGCGGACGCAACGCCTCAGCGAAGGTCGACGGCCTCCTCTACGCCGGAGGATCGACGATCCCCGGCATCGGCCTGCCGATGTGCCTGATCAGCGCCGAGCTGGTGCTGAAGCGTCTCCGCGGCGACACCAGCACCGGACCCCTGCCGGAGCCGCTCGCTGCGGAGACCCGCTCGGAGTCGGTGGCGTGAGCATCCTGTATCTGTTGTTCATCCTCCTGTCACTGGGGGCGATGGTGCTGATCGACCACCGCTTCCGCCTGTTCTTCTGGCGGGATGCGCGCCGCGCCACGATCGTGCTGGTGGCCGGGGTGCTGTTCTTCCTCGCCTGGGACCTGGCCGGCATCGGCCTGCACGTCTTCGCCCGCGGAGAGTCTGGCTACATGACCGGCATCGTGCTCGCCCCGGAGCTCCCGCTCGAGGAGGTCTTCTTCCTCGCCTTCCTCTGTTACCTCACGATGGTCCTGATTACCGGCGCCCGTCTTGTGCTCGACCGGCGTGGCGACCGTGGCAGCGATCGTGACCGCAACCTCGCCCGCGACCGTGACCGCCTCCGCGATCGGGGGCGCGCATGACCTACCTCCTCCTCAGCCTCGCCTTCCTCGCACTCGCGCTCGTCGTCCTGGCCGTCGCGCTCGCCACGGCCAGGGACCGCGCAGCCATCGTCCGCCGCTGGTGGCTGCCCGTCCTGATCGCCGGTGTGCTGCTGGCTGTCCTCACGGCCGTCTTCGACAACGTGATGATCGGCTCCGGCCTGATGACGTACGGCGAGACCACGATCAGCGGCACCCGCATCGGGCTCGTGCCCATCGAGGACTTCGCGTACCCGCTGGCCGGTCTCCTGCTGCTTCCCGCCCTCTGGCTCCTCGTCCGGAAGCGGAGACCGGAATGACGATGGCAGCCCAGACGTCCTCCCCGTTCCGCCAGCTCGTGCTCGCCTCCCGCCCGCTCAGCTGGATCAACACCGCCTTCCCGTTCGCCGCCGCCTATCTCCTCACCACCCGGCAGCTCGACCTCACCTTCGTGCTCGGCACCCTGTACTTCCTCATCCCGTACAACCTCGCGATGTACGGGATCAACGACGTCTTCGACTACGAGTCCGACCTGCGGAACCCCCGCAAGGGAGGCGCGGAGGGCGCCGTGCTCGACCGCGGGATGCACAGGCGCATCCTGATCGCCGCCGCCGTCACCAACCTCCCGTTCCTCGTGTATCTGGTCATGGTCGGCTCCCCGCTGTCGTGGCTGGTGCTCGCGGTGAGCGTGTTCGCGGTGATCGCGTACTCGGTGAAGGGCCTCCGCTTCAAGGAGATCCCGTTCCTCGACTCGGTCACTTCGAGCACCCACTTCGTCAGCCCGGCGGTGTATGGGCTGGTGCTGGCGGGCGCCGCCTTCACCCCGCAGCTGCTCGCGGTGCTGCTCGCCTTCTTCCTCTGGGGGATCGGAAGTCACGCGTTCGGCGCCGTGCAGGACGTCGTGCCCGACCGGGAGGGCGGCATCTCCTCGATCGCAACGGTGCTGGGTGCGCGCAGCACCACCCGCTTCGCCATCGCGGCCTGGGCGCTCGCGGGCCTCGCGATGCTGCTGACCGCGTGGCCGGGACCGATCGCCGCCGTCCTCGCCATCCCGTACATCGTCGCCGCCGCGCCGTTCTGGTCGGTGAGCGATGAGGACTCCGCATCGGCCAACCGAGGCTGGCGCCGCTTCCTCTGGATCAACTACGCGTGCGGCTTCGTCGTGACGATGCTCCTCATCCTGTACGTGACGCTGACCGCCTGACGCGCCCGCCGCGGGCCGCCGCCCCGCCCCCGGGCTCACCCCCGCTTCGGCAGCTCCTGCAGCGCCCACGTGTTCCCATCCGGGTCGGAGAACGTCACGAACCGCCCCCAGTCCAGGTCGGCCACGCCCTCCGCCGCCACCCCGTTCTCACGAAGGTGCGCGAGGGCGTCGTCGGCGCTCTGCACCACGATCTGCAGTCCGCGCTGGCTGCCGGGCTCCATGTCGGTGAGTCCTTCGCCGAACGCGATCGAGCACGCGGAGCCGGGAGGGGTGAGCTGCACGAACCGGAGGGTGTCGGAGACGCGGTGGTCGTGGTCGGCAGTGAAGCCGACCTGGTCGACGTAGAACGCCTTCGCGCGGTCGACGTCGGTGACCGGGATGGTGATGAGCTCGATGCGCCAGTCTGTGATGGCCATGATCGGTGCCTTTCTGTCGGGTGCTGCCCTGTTCTTTCTTCGTACTTCCACGCTAGAGAGCAATGCGGACAAGAACCGGCCTCAATGGGAAATTGTGGATAACATCTCTCTCCCGGCCGCTGGGGAGGAAGCTCACAGCGCAGGGACGGTATCGTCGGAAGACACGCGCAGCAACAGCACGCACCACACCGGCCGAGAAAGACGAACGAGCGATGAGCGACAGCCCGGCTTCGCCCACTCCATACGAGGTGCTCGGCGTCGCATCCACCGTCAGCCACGAGGAGCTGCGCCGCGCCTACCGCAGGCTCCTGCGCGAGACGCACCCGGACACTGGCGGCACGGCCGCCCGTTTCCAGGCGGTGCAGGACGCCTGGGAGCTCGTCGGAGAGCCGGACGACCGCGCCCGCTACGACCGCGGCGAGGCGGCATACGCCGGCGACGTCAGCGTCGACGGGGCGGCGGGCAACGGCTTCAGCGCCACCTTCCACGCCACCCGATCCCAGTCCCGCGGCGCCACCGTCCGTGCCCGCAGCTACGGCCACCCCGGCGGCCAGGCCCGCGAACGCTACCTGCACCTGATGCGCGAGTGGATGGGCAGGGGCACCGAGCTCGACGACCCGTACGATCCTGGGCTGGTCCGCTCGGCACCGCGCGAGATCCGCCATCTGCTCGCCGTCGCGCTCGCCGAGGAGGCCACGGCGCGCGCCGTCGCCGGGCTCGGCATCGGGTTCACGATCTGGAACGACGTCTCCGTGCATCCACGCTCCGACGCGAAGCTCGACCACGTGGTGCTCGGCCCGGCCGGCCTGTTCGCGATCCGCTCCGCCGACTGGGGCAGCGAGGTGAAGCTCTCCAAGGGCGACATCGTCGGTGAGGCGGTCGACCGCGACGAGGAGCCGTTCCACGACCTCCTACGCGACTCCAAGACCTTCTCGCGCCAGGTCGGCGTGCGCTTCACCGGCCTGATCATCGTCGTCCCGGACGACGCGCTGGCCGTTCCGTACGACCGCATCGAGCGCGGCCGGCTCTCCGGATCGCTGCTCGTGCGCCGGTCCCTGCTGCCGCAGGTGCTCCGCAACGGCGCGAACGCGGCGGGCAGGGAGAGCGTCGACCGCGCGTTCGAGCTGCGCACCCGGCTGCAGGAGAGCATCCGGTTCGTCTGACCCCGGATGCTGGGACCCAGGATGTCGGGCACCAAGACCTCGGCCCCTGGACGCGGCAGGCGCGAGGGAGCAGAGTGGGCACATGGTCACTTCACTCGACATCTTCAGCGGTTTCAGCGTCGACGACATCCCTGCGGCGAAGGCGTTCTACGGCGACACCCTCGGCCTGAACATCACCGACGGCCCGATGGGCAACCTCGACCTCGCCCTGCCGGCCGGCGGTCACGTGTTCATCTACCCGAAGCCGGATCACACCCCGGCGAGCTTCACCATCCTGAACCTGGTGGTGCCGGACATCGACGCCGCCGTCGACGACCTCAACGCCAAGGGCGTGAAGACCGACATCTACGACGACCCGAACCTGCCGACCGACGCCAAGGGCGTCCTGCGCGGCAAAGAGGTGGACCGCGGCCCGAACATCGCCTGGTTCCGCGATCCGGCCGGCAACGTGGTGTCCGTGATCGAGGACTGAGCTCTCAGTCAGCTAGAAGCGCCCGCAACGCCATCGCGTCGACGGGCGAGCGCACCTTCGCGTCGTTGTCGAAGTACGCGTACACGTCCAGCCCGTCGCTGAGCCAGCCCCGGATGTCCGCGGCCCAGCGCGCGAGCGCCTCCGGCGTGTACCCGCTCGTGTACAGCTCCTCGTCGCCGTGCAGCCGCACGTACTGGAAGTCCGTGGTGGTCTCCCGGATCACGGGGAAGCGCCCTGCGGTGTCCGCGACGACGATGGCGACCCCCGCATCCCGCGCGATGGCGGTGAACTCCGGAACGTCGAACGACGGGTTCCGCACCTCCATCGCGTGCCGGATGGGCCGCTCCGCGCCCGGGTCGAGGAACGTCCTGTCCTCGTCCAGGCTCGTCTCCGCCGCGAGGGCGGCAGCGGCGGTCGTCGTGCGGGGGAGCATCGCGAGGAACGCGGTCACAGCCTCCGGGTCGAACGCGAGGTTCGGCGGCACCTGCCAGAGCATCGGCCCGAGCTTCGCGCCGAGCGCGAGCACGCCGGACGCGCAGAAGTTCGCCACCGCCTCCCGCGCGTTCTTCAGCCGCAGGATGTGCGTGATGTACCGCCCGCCCTTCACGGAGAACACGAAGTCGTCGGCCGTCTCTTCCGCCCAGCGCCGGTAGCTCGCCGGTTTCTGCAGGGCGTAGAAGCTGCCGTTGATCTCGATCGAGTCGAGCCGCTCCGCTGCATATTCGAGCTCTGCGCGGTGCGGAAGTCCCTTCGGGTAGAACGTGCCGCGCCACGGCGCATACGTCCAGCCGGAGATCCCGATCCTAGCGACCGCCATCAGCGCCCCCGCAGCTGATCCAGGATGCGCCTGTCCCGCTTGGTCGGACGCCCGGCGCCGCGCTCGCGCAGCACGGCGGACGGCGCCTCCACCTGCGGAGGGGGCGGGGGAGTCAGGTCGTCGAAGCACTCGGCGGCGACGACGGCGCCCACCCGCTTCACGATCAGCCGTTTGGCGATCAGGATGCGCTCGGTGTCGCCCACCCTCGCGCGCACCTCGTCGCCGATCCTGACCGGCGTCGCCGGCTTGGCCTTGTCGCCGTTCACCCGCAGGTGCCCGGCTTTGGTGGCAGTGGATGCGGCGGAGCGTGTCTTGTAGAGGCGCACGGCCCACGCCCAGGAGTCGACGCGGACGCTCGCAGGTTCGGCCACGATCAGACCGCTTCGGCCAGCTGGCTCTTCCACTTCACGAGGCTGCGGACGGTCTTGCTCCTGTCGGTGGCGAGCTTGTCCATCACGTCGGCGGGCACGAAGTAGTTGATCGCCACCCAGCCGCGCACGGTCTCGGAGCGGTCGTCCGCGAGCATCCGGAGGATGTCGCAGGGGGTGGCCTCGTTCTTCGCGACGCAGCCGCGCACGCCGGCGTCCGGGTCGTTCGCGAGGGTGAGGAAGAGGTCGTCCGGGGTGTTGTAGCTGCTCGCGACGCTCTCCCGGATCTTGGGGTTCGGGTCGGAGGCGAGCAGCCTCAGCCGACGGATCTTGCTCTCGGTGACCGGGGGAGACGGGTGCAGTGCCGCCGCCTCCTCCGCGGTGAGCATCGCCGGTCGGTGCTCACGCATCGCCTGACGCTGGGCCGGGGTGTTGAACCGAATGCAGGACATGCGTCAACGGTACGCGCTCGCTCCGACCTTCGCGCGGCTGGCACGCCGGGGCCGTCGCGCCGCGGTCACGGAGCAGCGGGTGCCGGCTCGTCGCCGTTGCGCCGCGGCGGCCACGGCACGATCGGCGACGTGCGCCGCTGGTACTGCGCGTACTCGGGGTAGCGGGACACCGAGATGCTCTCGGTGAAGACCGTCGACCCGATGAACAGCCCGGTCAGCAGCAGCGGCCCGATCACGGTCCACTGCAGGATGGACCCGGCCGCCACGCAGCCGAACAGGAAGAGCACCCACCACTGGGCCTGCTCGAAGAAGAAGTTGGGGTGCCGGGAGACGCGGAACAGCCCGCTCTGCAGGAAGCGCGGCTGCGGGTCGCGACCGGCCGCCTTCTCCGCGTTCTTCCACTGGTGGAAGTTCCACTGCTGCTGGTCGGCCACGGTCTCGCCCACCAGGAACGCGAGGAACACCACGGCGCAGACGATGTCGAGCACGCCGAGCGGCGTCTGGTGCAGGTAGGCGGTCCAGGCGGGGAGGGTGATGAGGAACAGCAGCACGTTCTGGTAGATCACGATGAAGAATAGGTTGAACAGCCAGAACTGCCATCCGGGCATCCTGCCGCGCAGCACCGCCCAGCGGTAGTCCTCTCCGCCCGGCGCGTACCCGCCCTTGCGCGCGAAGTTGAAGGTGAGCCGGATGCCCCAGAGGGTGACGAGGATCGCCATCAGGTCGAGCCGCGCATCCTGCAGTCCGGCGAATCCGGCGTACACCCAGACGTATGCGACGGGCACGATCGACCAGATGCGGTCGACCCAGGAGTGCTCGCCGGTGATGAGCGAGAGCACCCAGGTGACGACGCAGACGCCGACGAGTATCCAGAGACTGACGATGAATGGCTCCACGCCCACATCTTATGCACGCATTCGCCGCGCGCCGGGGAGCCTCCCGGCACGGAGAACGGAATCACTAGACTCGTATCCCGTGGATGGTGTCGGTGCGCGCGAGGTCAGTTCGCGGGTCCTGACGATCCCGAACATCCTGAGTTTCTTCCGGCTCGCCCTGGTGCCGGTATTCCTGGCGTTCGTGATCGACGGTCAGGATGCGTTCGCGCTGCTCGTGCTCGTGGTGTCGAGCATCACCGACTTCCTCGACGGTTTCCTCGCCAGACGGCTCAACCAGGTGTCGAGGCTCGGCCAGCTGCTCGACCCGGCCGCCGACCGCCTGTACATCTTCGCAGCCTTGATCGGGCTGGCCTGGCGGGACGTCATCCCGTGGTGGCTGGTGACGATCATCGTGGCGCGGGATGTAATGCTCGCGGTGCTCGGGGTCATCCTCGCGAACCACGGCTTCGGCCCGCTTCCCGTGCATCACCTGGGGAAAGTGGCCACATTCTGCCTGTTCTGGGCGCTCCCGCTTCTCATGCTCGGAGAGGCATTCGATGCTCTCGCGCCCTTCTCCCTGCCGCTCGGCTGGGCGTTCGCGCTGTGGGGGGCCTTCCTCTACTGGTGGGCCGGTTTTGTGTATATCGGAGAAACAGCCCGCGTAATCCGCCTTCCGGCGGACGACGGGGCCGGACGATCCGATACGCTGGAATAAGAGGAGGTTGACGGTGCCTGACGAGACTTACCCGAATGGGCCGGCGGATGACGCCGAGAACAACCCCCTGCGTAATTCAGCCGCGGGGAACGAAGACACGACCGCACGCTTCGGCGAGGAGTTCGTGTCGAAGATGTACCCGATGGATGGGGAGATCTCACCGGAGGAGCAGGAGGCCATCGCGGCCCTGCCGTCCGGTTCGGCTCTGCTGATCGTCCGCCGCGGTCCGAACACCGGCGCGCGCTTCCTGCTCGACGCCGATGTGACGAGCGCAGGGCGACACCCCAACGCCGACATCTTCCTGGACGACGTGACCGTCTCCCGCCGCCACGCGGAGTTCACGCGTCGCGGCACGGCGTTCGAGGTCCGCGACCTCGGATCGCTGAACGGCACGTACTACGACGGGGTCCGCATCGAGAGCGCCCTGCTCTCCGACTCCGCCGAAGTGCAGATCGGCAAGTTCCGCCTCACGTTCTACGCCTCGCGCCTCGACCTCGCAGCGTCGGCCCCGAACTAGTGGCACGGCAAGCAGCGAGCGCACGGGCTGGCTCGCCTGCGCTGCTCAGTATCGGCCAGGTGCTCGCGCGTCTGACGCCGGAGTTCCCCGACCTGTCGTCGTCGAAGCTGCGCTTCCTCGAGGAGCGCGGGCTCGTGTCCCCGGCGCGCACAGCATCCGGGTACCGCAAGTTCTCGCCGGACGACGTCGAGCGACTGCGCGTCGTGCTCGGGATGCAGCGCGACCACTACCTGCCGCTGAAGGTCATCAAGGCGTATCTGGCCGACCTGGATGCAGGCCTCAACCCGCCGATGCCGGGCGCAGCCCCCAGTGCTGGGCCGTCGATGCTGCCGACCGGCAGGCGGTTCAAGCGCGGCGAGCTGCTGCGCGAGGCGCAGGCCACCCAGGAGCTCCTGCAGGACGCGATCACCGCCTCCGTCATCGCTCCCGCCGAGGTCTACGGCGAGGAGACGCTGGCCGTGCTCCGCGCGCTCGTCGAGCTGCAGCGGCACGGCATCGAACCCCGCCACCTGCGCGGCTTCCGGGCCGCAGCGCAGCGCGAACTCGGGCTCATCGAGACGGCCCTCGTGCCGATCGCCCGGCGCAACGACGTGTCGAGCAGGGCGCAGACCGCCGAGCTCGCCCGCGAGATCGCCGGACAGCTGGATGTGGTGCGCGGCAGCATCATCCGGTCGGCTCTGTCGCGCATCCAGCCGTGACCGCGCGACCCCCACTGACGGATCGGCTCGACACGCCGATAGTCAAACTGCGAATGTCGTTGCCCGCGACCCTGAGCATGGGTACCGTGGATGATGCGCCTGTCGAACATGCGCATCCCAAGATCGGGCGAGAGGCGAACCCATGAGTGAACTGAGTCGTGACAACGACGCGGCCCGGTACGATCTGGGGTTGCTGTTCACCGACGGCCTCCCCGAGATGGACGACGCGAACGGCTACCGAGGAGCCGTCGCCGCCCGCGCAGCAGGCATCTCGTACCGCCAGCTCGACTACTGGGCTCGCACCGGTCTCGTCGAACCGACAGTCCGCGGTGCGGCGGGCTCCGGCTCGCAGCGCCTCTACGGTTTCCGCGACATCCTCGTTCTGAAGCTCGTCAAGCGCCTCCTCGACACCGGCATCTCGCTGCAGCAGATCCGCACCGCGGTCAACCAGCTGCGCGAATCCGGGGTCAACGACCTCGCCCAGACCACGCTGATGAGCGACGGAGCGAGCGTCTACCTCTGCACGTCCAACGACGAGGTCATCGACCTCGTCAGCCGCGGCCAGGGCGTCTTCGGCATCGCCGTCGGCAAGGTCCTCCGCGAGGTCGAGTCGAGCCTCGTCGAGCTCGACACCCAGACCGACTCCATGGACGAGCTCGCCGCTCGTCGCGCCTCCAAGGCCTCCTGAGCCCCGAATCCTCAGCACCCTCCGCACGCGCGGAGGGTCAGCCGACTCCTCAGGCGAGTGTCCGGCTTCCGGCAGGGCTAGCTAGGGCGCGACCGCGTACTCGCCGATGCGGGCCGTGCGCAGCACGCGCTCCAGCAGCATGTCGAAGTTGTGCGCCATCTCCTGCGCGCTCTCGCCCGGCCAGACGTGCAGCGGCTTCGCCGCGCCCTGCGCCTGCTGGAGCGACGTGCGCTCCGGCAGCTGAGGGGAGAGCACGAGCGGGCCGAACATGTCGCGCAGCTCCTTGATGCGGAACTGGTGCTCCAGCGACTGGACGCGGGCCCGGTTCACGATGATGCCGAGCGGCTGCAGGCGGGGGGAGAGGCCGCGGCGGATCTCCTCGATCGCACGCAGTGCACGGTCGGCGGCGGCGACGGAGAACAGGCCTGGTTCTGTGACGACGGCGACGCGGTCGCTGGCCGCCCAGGCCGTGCGGGTGAGCGCATTCAGCGACGGGGCGCAGTCGATCAGCACGAGCTCGTAGTCGTGCTCGACGTTCGCCAGCGCCTCCTCCAGCTTCCAGATGTCCCGGATGCTCGGGTGCGGGCCGTCGAAGTTGATCGCGGACGGGCTGCCGATCATGACATCGATCTTGCCGCTGCGGCCCTTCGTCCAGCCGGAGGGGGCGATCGCCGCACGGACGATCTTCTCCTTCGGGGATGCCAGGACATCGGCGACATTGAGGTGGCCTGCCACCTGGATGTCCATGCCCGTGGACACGTCCGATTGCGGGTCGAGATCGACCACGAGCGTTCGGAGCCCCTTGGCGAACGCCGCGGAGGCCAGTCCAAGCGTCACTGTGGTCTTTCCGACACCGCCCTTGAGGGAACTAACGCTGAGTACGTGCACAAGAAGCCACGTTACCTTCACTAGTCTTAGAGAACCTAACCGTTTGCTGTGTGGCGTAGCCCCCTGCTCGAAAGGTCCCCATGTTCCGTAAGATCCTCGTTGCCAACCGCGGTGAAATCGCCATCAGGGCCTTCAGGGCCGCTTACGAGCTCGGCGCTCAAACTGTGGCGGTGTTCCCGTATGAGGACCGCAATTCCATGCACCGCCTCAAGGCGGACGAGGCGTACCAGATCGGCGAGCCGGGCCACCCGGTGCGTGCGTACCTCGATGTGCAGGAGATCATCCGCGTCGCGAAGGAGTCCGGCGCGGATGCGATCTACCCCGGATACGGCTTCCTCTCCGAGAACCCCGAGCTGGCGGAGGCCGCCCGCGAGGCCGGCATCACGTTCATCGGCCCGCCGCCGCGCGTGCTCGAAATGGCGGGAAACAAGGTCACGGCCAAGGAGCACGCCATCGCTGCCGGCGTCCCCGTGCTCAAGTCGACGCCCCCGTCGAAGGACATCGACCTCCTGATCTCCCAGGCGGACGAGATCGGCTTCCCGATCTTCGCCAAGGCGGTCGCAGGCGGCGGCGGACGAGGGATGCGCCGCGTCAACACCAAGGACGACCTCCGCGGAGCCCTCGAAGAGGCGATGCGCGAGGCGGACAGCGCGTTCGGCGACCCGACCATGTTCCTGGAGCAGGCCGTGCTGCGCCCGCGCCACATCGAGGTGCAGATCCTCGCCGACTCGCACGGTGCGACCATGCACCTGTTCGAGCGCGACTGCTCCGTGCAGCGCCGTCACCAGAAGGTGATCGAGATCGCTCCGGCGCCGAACCTCGACGACGCCACCCGCCAGGCGCTCTACGCCGACGCGATCGCGTTCGCGAAGTCGATCGGCTACGAGAACGCCGGAACCGTCGAGTTCCTGCTCGACACCGCAGGCGAGCGCGCAGGCGAGCACGTCTTCATCGAGATGAACCCGCGCATCCAGGTGGAGCACACGGTCACCGAGGAGATCACCGACGTCGACCTCGTCCAGTCGCAGATGCGCATCGCGGCGGGGGAGTCGCTGGCCGACCTCGGCCTCAGCCAGGAGACGGTGCACATCCGCGGCGCCGCCCTGCAGTGCCGCATCACCACGGAGGACCCCACCGCCGGCTTCCGCCCGGACACCGGCAAGATCACCACGTACCGCTCGCCGGGTGGCGGCGGCGTCCGCCTCGACGGCGGAACGATCAACCCGGGCGCCCAGATCAGCCCGCACTTCGACTCGATGCTCGCCAAGATGACCTGCCGCGGCCGCGACTTCGCCGCTGCGGTCAGCCGCGCGCGCCGCGGTCTGGCCGAGTTCCGCATCCGCGGTGTCGCCACGAACATCCCGTTCCTGCAGGCCGTGCTCGACGACCCGGACTTCATCGCCGGCGACGTCAGCACCTCGTTCATCGAGGAGCGCCCTGAGCTGTTCAAGGGCCGCGCATCCAAGGACCGCGGCACGAAGGTGCTCAACTGGCTCGCCGACGTCACGGTCAACCAGCCGAACGGCGCCCGCCCGGAGACCCACGCACCGGTCGACAAGCTGCCGAAGATCGACCTGAGCGCTCCTGCACCGTCCGGCTCGCGCCAGAAGCTGCTGGAGCTCGGCCCCGCCGGCTTCGCGCAGGCCCTCCGCAACCAGACGGCCCTCGCCGTCACGGAGACCACGTTCCGGGATGCGCACCAGTCGCTGCTGGCCACGCGCGTCCGCACCCGCGACCTGCTCGCCGTCGCTCCGTACGTGGCACGCATGACGCCGGAGCTCCTGTCCGTCGAGGCCTGGGGCGGGGCGACGTACGACGTCGCGCTCCGCTTCCTCGGCGAGGACCCGTGGGAGCGCCTGGCCGCCCTGCGCGAAGCGCTGCCGAACGTGAACATCCAGATGCTGCTGCGCGGCCGGAACACGGTCGGCTACACGCCGTATCCCACCCAGGTGACGGATGCGTTCGTCCGTGAGGCCGCCGCGACCGGTGTGGACATCTTCCGCATCTTCGACGCCCTCAACGACGTGTCGCAGATGCGTCCGGCGATCGAGTCCGTGCTCGCGACGGGAACCGCCGTCGCCGAAGTGGCCGTCTGCTACACCGGCGACCTGCTCGACCCGAACGAAGATCTCTACACGCTCGACTACTACCTGAAGCTCGCCGAGCAGATCGTGGACTCCGGCGCGCACATCCTCGCGATCAAGGACATGGCGGGCCTGCTGCGTCCCGCTGCGGCCGAGAAGCTCGTCTCCGCGTTCCGCGAGCGCTTCGACCTCCCGGTGCACGTCCACACGCACGACACCCCGGGCGGCCAGCTGGCGACCCTGCTCGCGGCCAGCCGCGCAGGTGCGGACGCCGTGGACGTCGCGAGCGCGCCGATGGCGGGCACCACCAGCCAGCCGAGCGCGTCCGCCCTCGTCGCGGCCCTCGCACACACCGAGCGCGACACGGGCATCTCGCTCGCCTCGGTGAACGCGCTGGAGCCGTACTGGGAGGCCGTGCGCCAGGTCTACCGTCCGTTCGAGTCCGGCCTGCCGGGCCCGACAGGCCGGGTGTACAAGCACGAGATCCCCGGTGGCCAGCTCTCCAACCTGCGTCAGCAGGCCAAGGCGCTCGGCCTCGCAGAGGACTTCGAGCTGGTCGAGGACATGTATGCGGCTGCGAACCAGATCCTGGGCCGCATCCCGAAGGTGACGCCGTCGTCGAAGGTCGTCGGCGACCTCGCGCTGCACCTCGCCGCCGTGCACGCCGACCCGGCCGACTTCGCCGAGAACCCGCAGAACTACGACATCCCGGACTCGGTGGTCGGCTTCATGGCCGGCGAGCTGGGCGAGCTGCCCGGCGGCTGGCCGGAGCCGTTCCGCACCAAGGTGCTCGCGGGCAAGACCGTCAAGGTCGGCGTCGAAGACCTCTCGGCCGCCGACGCGAAGGCGCTGGAAGGCTCCAGCGAGGAGCGCCGTTCGACGCTCAACCGTCTGCTCTTCCCTGCTCCCACGCGCATCTACGAGCAGATGCGGGAGCTCTTCGGAGACCTGTCCGTCGTCGACTCGCTCGACTACCTCTACGGCCTCAAGCAGGGCACGGAGCACGTCATCGAGATCGACAAGGGCGTTCGCCTCTACATCGGCCTGGAAGCCATCGGCGAGGCCGACGAGAAGGGGATGCGCACGGTCATGACCACGCTCAACGGCCAGCTCCGGCCGGTGTTCGTGCGTGACCGCGGCATCGTCGTCGAGTCCAAGGCCGCCGAGAAGGCCGACAGCGCCAAGCCCGGCCAGGTGGCCGCCCCGTTCTCCGGAGTGGTGACCCTGCAGGTCGCGGTCGGTGACACGGTGGCAGCAGGGCAGGCCGTCGCCTCCATCGAGGCGATGAAGATGGAGGCGGCGATCACCGCCCCCATCGCCGGCACCATCGAGCGCCTCGCCATCCCGAAGACCCAGCAGGTGGATGCGGGCGACCTCCTGGTCGTCGTCGCCCGCCTAACCCCCCCCTGATAATCGAGTCCGGACTTGTTCACGCTTCACCCGGCGTGTCGCGTGAATAAGTCCGGACTCGATTGCTGTGCGCGGCGGCCAGCTAAACTGGTGGGCGCCGCGTGCAGCGGCAGAAAGAGACGTGATCCGTGCCAGACAACCTCAAGCCCGAGCGCCCCGAACCGGGCGCGCTCGTGTCGCCTGACGACGATCTGACCATCTCGGTTCCGGAGAATCTCAGCATCGCCGTCGACCTTCCGCCCGCCCCGGCGCCCGAGGTGCCGGAGGACGAGGCCGCCGTCGCGATCGACGAGGTCCCCGTGGACCCCGGTTTCGTCGCGTCGCCCGCCGAGCCGACCACCATGTCGGTCGCCATCGTCGCCTCCCGGCACACCACGGGACCCACCGGCACCATCGCAGCGGACGCCGCCCAGGATGCGCAGCGCGACGTGCCGGATCTGCCGTCGTCCGACCCGTTCTCGCAGTCCCGCCGCGGGCGTCTGCGCGGCGAGCACTCGCAGCAGCCGGAGCCGGCCGCCATGCTCACCGCCGACCGCCTGCTGGAGGTCAACCGCAACACCCGCCCCGGCCCGGAGGGCGGCTGGCAGCGCTTCGTCTACAACGTCACCTTCCGGATGGTCAACCTCGGCGACTCCGCCAAGGCGCGCGCCCGCAAGGAGCTCGACCACCGCATCCAGAAGCAGTTCGAGGGCGGCACCCGCTTCGTCCCCGTGCTCACCCGCAAGGGCGGCGTCGGCAAGACCACCGTCACCACCCTGCTCGGGATGGCGCTGGCCGATGCCCGCGAAGACCGCATCGTCGCGATCGACGCGAACCCCGACCGCGGCACCCTGTCGGAGCGCGTCCCCAAGCAGACCCGTGCAACGGTGCGGGATGTGGTGCACAAGGCCGCGAGCATCGGCGGCTTCACCGACTTCTCCGCCCTCGTCTCCCGCGATGAGACCAGGCTCGACATCCTCGCCTCCGACACCGACCCTCTGCTCTCGGAGGCGTTCGATGAGAACGACTACAACGTGGTCGCCGACCTGTCCGCCCGGTTCTACTCGATCGTGCTCACCGACTGCGGAACCGGCATCGTCCACTCGGTGATGCGGGCCACCCTGCAGCGCGCAGACTCCGTGGTGATCGTCTCCGGCGGCAGCGTCGACGAGGCGCGTCTCGCGTCCGAGACGCTGACCTGGCTGGAGGCGAACGGCTACGGCGACCTCGTCAGGAACGCCGTCGTGGCGCTCAACACAGCCACCCAGGGAACCAACCTGGTGAAGCTCGAGGAGATCGAGTCGCACTTCCTGTCGCGCGTCCGCGACGTCGTGCGCATCCCGTACGACCCGCAGCTGGCCGCGGGCTCCGTCGTGTCGTACAAAGACCTGAAGCCCCTGACCAAGCAGTCGGCGCGCACGCTCGCCGCCCTGGTGGTCGAGGGCCTGCCCACCACCCGCGCCTGAGCCGCGCATCCCGTGCCCCTGCCAAGGAGACAGCTGTGACCGAACGTCAGATCCGCCTGTTCGGCGACCCCGTCCTGAAGACCGTGTCCGAGCCCATCGGAGACATCGACGACGGCGTGCGCGGCCTGGTGGAAGACCTGGTGGACAGCGTGCTGCCGCCCGGGCGAGCGGGCGTCGCCGCCCCGCAGATCGGCGTGAACCTGCGCGCGTTCAGCTACAACGTCGACGGCGAGATCGGCTACGTCATCAACCCGGTGCTCGTCGAGGTGTCCGGAGAGCCGGAGCTGGTGGACGAGGGCTGCCTGTCCGTGCCTGGCCTCTGGTTCAAGACCGCCCGCTACCCGTCGGCGACGGTGCGCGGCATCGACCTCGACGGCAACGAGATCGAGGTGTCCGGCACCGGCGTCATGGCGCAGGCGCTGCAGCACGAGACCGACCACCTCGACGGAAAGCTCTACCTCGACCGGCTGGACAAGGACAGCAGGCGCGAGGCGATGAAGCAGGTCCGCGAGTCGGACTGGTTCTGATCGGCCGTCTGGGTCCGTCTGACCCCTAGACTGGCGACATGCGTATCGCGGTCACCGGTGGATCAGGAAAACTCGGGCGCACGGTCGTCCGCGAGCTGAGGGCGGCGGGCAACACCGTCGTCAATCTGGATGCGACGGGGGAGCGCGGTCCCGGCTTCGTCCGCGTCGACCTCACCGACTACGGCCAGACCATCGACGCGATCCTCGGTGTCAACGACGTGCACGACGGTTTCGACGCGATCGTGCACCTCGCCGCGATCCCCGCACCGGGCATCCTGAGCGACGTCGCCACCTTCCACAACAACATCCGGGTCACGTACAACGTGTTCCAGGCGGCGCGCAGGGCGGGCATCCGGAACATCGTGTACGCGTCGAGCGAGACCGTGCTCGGCCTGCCGTTCGACGTGCCGCCGCCGTACATCCCGGTGGACGAGGACTACCCGGCCCGTCCGGAGAGCACGTACTCGCTGGTCAAGCACCTCGAGGAGCAGCTGGCCATCGAGCTGGTGCGCTGGGATCCAGCGCTCAAGATCGTGGCGCTGCGGTTCTCGAACGTGATGAACCCGGAGGACTACGCGGCGTTCCCCGGCTTCGATGCGGACGCGCAGGCGCGCAAGTGGAACCTGTGGGGCTACATCGACGCCAGAGACGGCGCGCAGGCGATCCTGCGGGCGCTGGAATGGGACACCACCGGGTTCGACCGCTTCATCATCGCCGCGGCCGACACCGTGATGACCCGCCCGAACGCCGAGCTCGTCGCCGAGGTGTTCCCCGGCGTGCCCCTGAAGGGCGAACTGGGGGTCAACGACTCGCTGCTGTCGATCGCCAAGGCCCGCAGGGTGCTCGGCTATGAGCCGGAGCACACCTGGCGGGACGAGGTCTGACCTGCCGCTGCGCTAGTGCGCCAGTGAGATGCCCTGCGTCGCCGGGGCTCCGCTGTAGATCCCGTCGATCACGTCGGCGAAGTCGGCCAGGATCACGTTGCGCTTGATGCTGAGCTTCGGCGTGAGGTGTCCGCTCGCCTCGGTGAGGTCCGTCGACAGGATCACGAACTTCCGGATGGACTCCGCGCGGGAGACCTTGCCGTTCGCCGCCTCGATGGCCCGCTCGATCTCGGCGTAGACGGCCGGGTTGACCGACGCTTCCGCGAGCGTCATGTCTTTGTCCTCGCCGTTGTTGGCGAGCCAGGTGGGCAGCATCTCGGTGTCGAGCGTGACCAGCGCTGCGATGAACGGCTTCTGGTCGCCGACGACGATCACCTGGCTGACCAGCGGGTTCGCCCGCACCGGGTCCTCCAGTGCAGCGGGGGAGACGTTCTTGCCGCCCGCGGTGACGATGATCTCCTTCTTGCGGCCGGTGATCGTGAGGAAGCCGTCGTCGTCGAACGAGCCGAGGTCACCCGTGCGGAACCAGCCGTCGTCGAACGCCGCCTCCGTCGCTTCCGGGTTCTTCCAGTACTCCTTGAAGACATTGATGCCCTTGACCTCGATCTCGTCGTCGTCCGCGAGACGCAGGGAGACGCCGGGGAGCGCGGGGCCGACCGTGCCGATCCGGAACGTGTCCGGCCGGTTCACCGTGGCGGGCGCCGTGGTCTCGGTGAGGCCGTAGCCCTCCAGGATCTTGATGTCGAGGCTGTGGAAGAAGTGGCCGAGGTGCGCGCCGAGCGGCGCGGAGCCGGACACGGCGTACTTCACCCTGCCGCCCATCGCGGCGCGGAGCTTGCTGTAGACCAGCCGGTCGAAGATCGCGAAGCGCAGGCGCAGGCCGAACGGCACGGCTCCGGCCTCGACGGCCTGGGAGTGCTCGACGGCCACGGCGGCGGCCTTGCGGAAGATCTTGCCCTTGCCGCCGGACTCCGCCTTCTGCTCGGCCGAGTTGTACACCTTCTCGAACACCCGGGGGACGGCGAGGAGGAATGTCGGCTTGAAGCTCGCGAGCGCGGGAAGCAGCTGCTTGGTGTCCGCCTGGTGGCCGACCTTCACCCCGGCCGTCACGCAGAGCACGGCGATGAAGCGCGCGAAGATGTGCGCGGTCGTGATGAACAGCAGAGTTGATGCGCCACCCGGCTGCATCACGACTTCCTTGAGCGCCTCCGCCGAGTTGCGGGACAGCTCGACGAAGTTGGAGTGCGTGAGGACGCATCCCTTCGGCCTGCCGGTCGAGCCGGAGGTGTAGATCAGCGTCCCGATGTCGTCACCGCGCGCGAGGTTCCTGCGGCGCTCGATCTCGCCGTCCGGGATGGCCGTGCCGGATGCGGCGAGCTTGTCCAGGTCGCCGAGGTGGATCTGCCACACGTTGCCGATGTCCGGGAGGTCGGCGTGCACCTCGTCGAACCTGGCGAACATCTCCGGCGTCTCCAGGATCACGGCGATGGCGCCGGAGTCACTCATGTTCCACTGCACCTGGGCGGGAGAGGAGGTCTCGTAGATCGGGACGAGCACGCCGCCGGCGAACCAGACGGCGAAGTCGATCAGCGACCACTCGTAGCGGGTCTTGCACATCAGCCCGATCTTGTCGCCCGGCTGGATCCCCGCCTGCACGAAGCCCTTCGACAGGGCGACGACCTGGCGCAGGAACTCCGCCGCCGTGAGGTCCTTCCAGCCGTCGCCGTCCGGGAGGCTGAACAGGGGCGCATCCGGAGTCGCAGCGACACGATCGACCAGAAGGTCGGTGGCGTTCGCCTCTGGGTCTGCTGGAACGATGGCGGGTGAATCGAACTGTTTCACGGTAGCTCCCTCGGTACCGGGGTGGACATCAGGCGGCCAGATGGCTTCCGCCGAACTGGGTAACTACACTCTAGATGGTGCGGATGTGAGTCTTCTGGCGCTCGCCGACTCCCGCGCGTTACCCGCAACTGAACGAAAGGCTGTCTGTGCACGCGATCGGTATCGACATCGGCGGAACGAAGATCGCAGGGGCAGTCGTCGACGAACTGGGCACGATCATCCGGGAGGACAGGGTGCCCACCGACGCAGCACAGCCGCACGAGATCGAGAACGCCGTCGTCGAGATGATCGAGCGGCTCTCCGACGGCCCGGAGGAGATCGCGGGGGCCGGAGTCGCCGCCGCCGGCTTCATCGACGCCGCGCAGTCCACCGTCTATTACGCCCCCAACATCAACTGGCGCAACGAGCCGTTCCGGGAGAAGCTCGAGAAGCGCCTCGACCTGCCGATCCTGATCGAGAACGACGCGAACGCCGCAGGATGGGCCGAGTTCCGCTACGGAGCAGGACGCCTGGTCAGCGACATGGTGATCCTCACGATCGGCACAGGCGTCGGCGGCGCGATCGTCAGCGGCGACCGGCTGTTCCGCGGCGGCTTCGGCGCCGGGGCGGAGGTCGGCCACATGCGCGTCGTCCCCGGCGGCCTGCCGTGCGGCTGCGGCGCCCACGGGTGCATCGAGCAGTACGGCTCCGGCCGCGCCCTGCAGCGCATGGCGAACGAGCTCGCTGACGCGGGCGGCATCGGGCAGACCCTCGCGGACGTGCGCTCCAGGAAGGGCTCGCTCAGCGGCACCGACATCAGCGAGCTGATCATGGCGGGCGACCCCGGCGCGCTCGCAGCGCTCCGCCAGCTCGGCGACTGGCTCGGCCAGGCGTGCGCGAGCCTCGGCGCCGTGCTCGACCCCCAGCTGTTCGTGTTCGGCGGCGGCGTCGCCCAGGCGGGGGAGCTGCTGCTCGAGCCGATCAGGCTCGCCTACCTGGAGAACCTCCCAGCGCGCGGCTTCCACCCGGAGCCGGAGTTCCGCATCGCCGAGCTCGTGAACGACGCCGGAGTGGTCGGCGCCGCCGACCTCGCACGGTTGCACGCGACCGCACGTTAGGCTGAGCCGGTGTTCTACTGGCTGATGAAGCACCTGATCGCGGGCCCCCTGCTGAAGGGGATCTTCCGCCCGTGGGTCGTCGGGCTCGAGAACGTGCCGGCGAACGGCGCCGTCATCCTGGCCAGCAACCACCTGTCGTTCATCGACTCGATCTTCCTGCCTCTCGTCGTCGACCGGCACGTCTCCTTTCTCGCCAAGAGCGACTACTTCACCAGGAAGGGCTTCAAAGGCTGGGCGACCAAGTCGTTCATGACCGCGACCGGCCAGATCCCGATCGACCGCTCCGGCGGGAAGGCGTCGGAGGACTCGCTCAACACCGGCCTCGCCGTGCTCTCGCGCGGCGAGATCCTCGGGATCTATCCGGAGGGAACGCGCAGCCCGGACGGCAAGCTCTACCGCGGCCGTACCGGCGTGGCCAGGATGATCCTGGAGGGCGAGGTGCCCGTCGTCCCCGTCGCGATGGTCGACACCGAGAAGATCATGCCGATCGGAACGCGCCTGCCGAAGATCGGCCGCATCGGCATCATCATCGGCGAACCGATCGACTTCTCCCGGTTCGAAGGGATGGAGGGCGACCGGTTCATCCTGCGCTCGGTCACCGACGAGATCATGTACCGGCTGCACGCGCTGAGCGAGCAGGAGTACGTGGATGTCTACGCCAGTAGCGTGAAGGAAAAGCGCGCAGCGCTTTCACGGTAGGCTCAAGTACCCGGCGCCGCCCGTGCGCCGAAACCACCCATCGGCATGCCGATTTCGAGGCACGCCCTGAACTGAGCGGAAGACCAGTGCTAGACACCTCCGATCCCGTCGTTTTGGCTGACGAGTCTGTGATCGAGGGCCTGGACTATTGGCGCACGCTCGAGATCAAGCAGCAGCCGACCTGGCCAGACCCAGATGCGGCGGCAGCGGCCTCCGCGGAGATCGCCACGCTGCCCCCTCTCGTCTTCGCGGGCGAGGTGGACCAGCTGCGCGAGCGGCTCGGCCGCGCGGCAGACGGCAAGGCGTTCCTACTGCAGGGCGGTGATTGCGCAGAGACCTTCGCAGGCGCGACGGCCGACCAGATCCGCAACAGGGTCAAGACCGTGCTGCAGATGGCCGTGGTGCTGACCTACGGCGCATCCATGCCTGTCATCAAGATGGGACGCATGGCCGGGCAGTTCGCCAAGCCGCGCTCCAGCGACACGGAGACGCGCGGCGGCGTGACGCTGCCCGCATACCGGGGCGACATCGTCAACGGCTACGACTTCACGCCGGAGTCGCGCCAGGCCGACCCGCGCAGGCTCGTGCAGGGCTACCACACGGCCGCATCTACGCTGAACCTCATCCGGGCGTTCACGCAGGGTGGTTTCGCCGACCTGCGCCAGGTGCACAGCTGGAACAGGGGCTTCGCAGCGAACCCGGCCAACCAGCGCTACGAGGGCCTCGCCAAGGAGATCGACCGCGCGATCAAGTTCATGGAGGCGGCAGGCGCCGACTTCGACGAGCTGAAGCGCGTGGAGTTCTACTCCAGCCACGAGGGCCTGCTCATGGACTACGAGCGTCCGATGACGCGCATCGACTCGCGCACGGGCACCCCGTACAACACGTCGGCGCACTTCATCTGGATCGGGGAGCGCACGCGCGACCTCGATGGAGCGCACGTCGACTTCCTGTCCAGGGTGCGCAACCCGATCGGCGTGAAGCTCGGCCCGTCGACCACCCCGGAGACGATGCTGGAGCTCATCGAGAAGCTCGACCCGAACCGCGAGCCAGGGCGTCTGACGTTCATCACGCGGATGGGTGCCGGCAAGATCCGGGATGCGCTTCCCCCACTGCTCGAAGCGATCAAGGCGTCCGACGCCCGCCCGCTGTGGGTCACCGACCCGATGCACGGCAACGGCCTGACGACTCCGAACGGCTACAAGACGCGTCGCTTCGACGACGTGGTGGACGAGGTCAAGGGCTTCTTCGAGGCGCACCGCGCCGCGGGGACGCACCCGGGCGGCATCCACGTGGAGCTGACCGGCGACGACGTGACCGAGTGCCTCGGCGGCTCGGAGCACATCGACGAGGAGACGTTGGCGACCCGCTACGAGTCGCTCTGCGACCCGCGCCTCAACCACATGCAGTCGCTCGAGCTCGCCTTCCTCGTCGCCGAGGAGCTCGCGGCCCGCTGACCCCACCCTGCCGAAGCCATCGAGCCGGGACTTATGCACGCGACACGCCGTCCGCGAGTGTGCATAAGTCCCGGCTCGATTGCGTGATCAGCCGAAGATGGGCTTGAACGCGACCTTGACGGTCGAGCCCTTCGTGACGTCGGTGCCCGCTGCCGGGTTGGTGCTCGCGACGATGGCGACACCCGGGAGGATGTCTGCTGTCTTGTCGTAGTCGAGCTGGAAGCCGGCGTCCTGGAGCATCTTCTTGGCGTCGATCCAGGTCTTGCCGGCCACGTCGGGCACCGGCACGGGCTCCGGGCCCTTCGACGTCTCGAGCAGCAGGGTGTCGCCCGGCTTCACCGGGGCGTCGCTCTGCGCCTGGGCCTGGATGACGTCGCCCTCGGGGACCGTGTCGCTGTAGCTCTGCGGGCCGGCGTCGACGAGCAGCCCGACGTCTTTGAGGATCGCCGTCGCGTCGGCGACCGACTTGCCGGCCACCGACGGGATGGGGCCGGCCGAGACCACGAGGCTCACCTTCGCGCCCTCGAAGTACTTGCCGCCGCCGGACAGGTCGGCGCCCTCCGCCGTCGAGGCGGCGAGCACCGTGTCCTTCGGCACCTTGGCGTCGAACTGCTCCGCGATCGGGCCGACCTGGGCGCCCGCGCTCGTGATCAGCGTCTTGGCCTTGTCGATCGGCTGGCCGGCGAGGGCGGGAATGTCGATCGGCTTCGGCCCCTGCGAGACCTTGATGGTGACGGTGCTGCCGCGGTTCGCGGACGCGCCGGGCTCAGGATCGGTGTTCGAGACCAGGCCGGTCGCGATCGTGGTGCTGTACTCCTGCCCGAGCGCCGTCTGGAAGCCGAGCGCCTTCAGCTGGGCCGCCGCCGCCTCGGGAGTCTTGCTCGCCACGTTCGGGATCTGCACCATCGAGCCGGGCCCCGAGCCGAAGTACCAGCCCGTGCCGCCCGCGACGCCGGCGAGCAGGATGACCAGCGCGAACAGCCACCATCCCTTGCCCCTCCTGCGCTTCGCCGTGGCGGTGAGCGTGTCGATGCTGCTCGGGGTGGTGGATGCGACCTGCTGCCGGACGGCGGGGTTGATGATCTGGGTGTCGCCGTCGGCGATGCCGGGGCCGAACGCCGGAGGCATGACCATCGTGGGCTGGAAGGACGCGGTCTCGCCCCTGATCGCCTTCTCCGCCTCGACGAGACGGTCGAGCATCTCCCTGGCGTCCTTCGGACGCTGGTCGGGGTCTTTCGCCGTCGCCCAGAGCACAAGGTCGTCGAGCTCGGGAGGAACCGAGGGGTTCTTGCTGCTCGGCGACGGCACGGCGTCGTTGGCATGCTGGTACGCGATCTGCATGGGCTGCTCGCCCTTGAACGGCTGCTCGCCGGTCAGCATCTCGAACATCATGATGCCGAGCGCGTAGATGTCGCTGCGCGCGTCGGCCACACCACGGGTGACGAGTTCGGGGGAGAGGTAGGCGATGGTGCCGAGCAGCGCCTGCCCGGTGGCCGTGTTGGCGCTCGCGGCGCGGGCGAGGCCGAAGTCGCCGATCTTGATGCGGCCGTCGTCGGCCAGCAGCACGTTCTCCGGCTTGAGGTCGCGGTGCACGATCCCCGCCTTGTGCGCGGCGGCGAGCCCGGAGAGCACGGCCTCCATGATGTCGATGGTCTGCTCGGGGGTGAGCTTGCCGTAGTCCTTGAGGAGGTCGCGCAGGGTGATGCCCGGCAGGTACTCCATCACCAGGTACGCCATGTCGGAGTCCTGGCCCTGGTCGAACACGTTGACCACGTTGGGATGCGCGAGCCTGGCGGCCGAGCGCGCCTCCTGGACGAAGCGGCTCTTGAAGGTGCTGTCGTCGGCGAGGTGGCCGTGCATGACCTTGATGGCGACCCGGCGCTCGAGGCGCAGATCGGTGGCGAGGTACACCGTCGCCATGCCGCCTCTGGCGATCCGCGAGCGCACCTGATAGCGGCCGTCGATAAGACGGCCGATCATGGGATCGGTCTGGCTCGTGGTCACGAGTCGAGTTTAGGGAAAGGGGTCTGCGCGAAGCCTGCAAAACACCGTGAACGGCCGGGCCGTGATCGCGTTGTGACCATCCGGCGCCCGATCAGCCGAGCTGGGCGAGCCAGGCCCGCGCCGACGCCTCCCATTTCGCGTACGCGTCCGGGTACGCGGAGATCTGGACGGCCTGGGCGGCCTGGGTCACGGTCATCGACGTCCAGCCGGGGATGTCGAGCAGACCGCGGGTGCGTCCCGCGTTCGGATTGTGCGGGCCGCCGTAGAAGGCGGTCGCTGCGAAACGCGGGTCGAGGATCTGGTCGGGCGTGCCCCATCCGGTGCTCGGGCGCTGCTGGAACAGGCCGAGCGAGTCGCGGTCTCCGTAGCGCACGTTGCGCATCCCGGACTCCTGGGCGGCGGCGGCGAGAGCGATGACGATGCCCTGGTCGCTCACGCCCTCCTGTCGGCCGACCTGCACGATGACGGCGGCGTTCGCCCGCATCTCGTCGGTCAGTGCGACGACGGCGCCGGTGGCCGGGGCGGGGATGGGGGCGGGAGCGACAGGCGCCGGAGCCGGAGCCGGCGCGGGAGCGGGGGCCACGGCGTGCGGCGTGTTCACCGCGGCGGTCGCCATCCCGGGGATGGTCACGAGCTGGCCGGGGAAGATGAGGCTGGAGCTGCTGAGGCCGTTGGCGCTCAGGACGGCGCTGGTCGCCACGCCGAACCGGGCGGCGATGCCGCTGATGGTGTCTCCGGACGCGACCTTGTACTTGCTCGCGGCGGGAACGGGCGACGGAGCGGTGACGGGGGTGGCCACGGCTCCTCCGCTGAGGGCGAGCACCTGGCCGGGGAAGATCAGGCTCTTCCAGCTGAGCCCGTTGAGGGCGAGGATGCTCGCGGTGGAGAGGCCGAAGCGACCGGCGATACCCGAGACGGTGTCTCCGTTCTGCACGCGGTAGCTCGCGGGAGCGGATGCGACGGCCGTTCGGGCGGTGGATGCGGTCTGGCCGCCGCCGATGGAGCTCACGGTGGAGTTCGCGCCGGTCTTCTGCGGCGCCTTCTCCTTGGCGCGCTCCGCCTCGCCGCTCTGCACTTCTGCGTGGGCGGGGGTCACCAGTCCGAGCGTGACGGCCACCGAGCTGGCGATGGCGATGGGCACGGTGCCGAAGAGCGAGCGCGTCGTGCGGCGCTGAGCGCGCGTCGGAGTGTCCGTCGTTGATTCGGCGCTGCTGTCGAGAATCGACATAGAACCTCCACCTCCGTGCTGTGTTGCGAGCCTCCACGCTGACACACAATGAATAAGGAGTCAATTAGTGTGACGGATGTGATTTGAGTTTACATGATCGTAACAATTGGATGCGCTCACGCTCCGCCCCGTCTCGTGGGAGGCTTGAGACGTGACTGAGCAAGCCCCAGCCCGCGAGTGGCTGACCATTCCCGACCTCGTCGACTCCCTCGGACTGGGCGTCAGCCGGGTCCGCCGCCTGATCGACGACCGCCACCTCGCGGCCAAGCGCATCGACGGCGTCCTCAAGGTCCCGTCCGACTTCATCAAAGACGGCCAGCCGCTCGGAGAGCTCCGCGGCACCCTGATCGTCCTCGGCGACGCAGGGTTCGACGACGAAGAGGCCGTCGATTGGCTGATCGAGGAGGAGGAGACCCTCGGGGCCGCTCCCATCGACGCGTTGCGCGCCGGCCGCAAGGCCGAGGTGCGGAGGGTCGCCCAGGCTCTCGCCTGAGTGGTCGCCCCTCCGGTGCGTCAGTAGTTCCTGCGGGTGACCGTCACGGCCAGCTCGCGCAGCTGAGCCTTGGCCTGCGCGCCGATCGGTGCGGACTCGAGCGCCTCGATCGCCCTGGCCACGTTGTCGGCGATCAGCTTCTCCACCTTGTCGACGGCTCCGGATGCCCGGATCGTCATCTGCATGGTCTCGATCTGCTGCGCCGTCAGCGACGGGTCGCCGAGCAGTTCGTCGAGGGTGGAGCGCGCTCCGCTCGGGATGGCCTCCCTGGTGAGCGCGATCAGCACCGTGCGCTTGCCCTCGCGGAGGTCGTCGCCGCTCGGCTTTCCGGTGACGGACGCGTCGCCGAACACTCCGAGCAGGTCGTCGCGCAGCTGGTACGCGATCCCGAGCGGGAGGCCGAACGAGCGCAGGGCGTCGAGCTGGCCGAGCGTCGCCCCGGCGAGGCTCGCGCCGATGAGCAGGGGAGCCTCGATGCTGTATTTGGCCGACTTGTAGACGATGACGCGCTCGGCGCGCTCCAGCTGGTCGGTGTCCGGCTGGCTGCTCCAGCCGATCTCCTCGAAGATGTCGAGGTACTGACCGGCCATCACGTCGATGCGCATCCTGTTGAACTCGGCCCGCGCCGCCCGCCTGGCCGACGGGCTGACCACCTCGGTGAGCGATTCGTCGAACAGCTCGTCGCTCAGGATCAGCAGCAGGTCGCCGAGCAGGGTCGCAGCCCCCGTGCCGAAGGCGGCGCCGGAGCCCTGCCAGCGGTTGGTCGCGTGCAGCTCCTCGAAGCGGCGGTGGGCGGCCGGTGCGCCGCGGCGGGTGTCCGAGTTGTCGATGATGTCGTCGTGCACGAGCGCTGCGGCGTGGAACACCTCCAGGGCGCTCGCGGCGGAGACCACGGCGTCGAGCGGACCGCCCGGTGTGATGGGCGCCTCGACGTCATCGTCTCCGGCCGATCGGACCGCCTGCCAGCCCCAGAAACAGAACAGTGCGCGGAAACGCTTGCCGCCGCTGAGAAAATCCCGGGAGTAAGCCGCGATCGGGGAGAGTTCGTCCGCGATGGAGACGAGAATGGATGCGCGTGCATCGAGGAACCCATCGATTCTGGACTGGATGAGGTCGACGAACCGAATGCTTTCTGACACACGCCTAGCCTAGCCATCGCGGCGGGACTAGAATCAGGCTCACAACGCCACGAACCCGGGAAAGAGGGGGAAACGGATGCCGCTTTCGGAACATGAGCAGCGCCTCCTCGAAGAGATGGAGCGCAGCCTCTATCAGAACGACGCAGATTTCGTCGCGAAGGTCGGGGGCACGCGAGCTCGCCCCGCATACCGGTCTATCGTCCTCGGCATCCTGATCGCCGTCGTCGGCATCGGGACCCTGGTCACCGGGGTCTTCGTGCAGCAGCCGCTCGTCGGCATCCTCGGCTTCGTGGTGATGTTCGCCGGCGTCCTGCTGGCCATCGCCCCCGGCAAGCGCATCGCGCCGGATCCGGATGCGGCCACGTCGTCGTCCTCCCGGGGCGCCAAGCAGGGCAAGGCGGCCCAGGCCGGGTTCATGAACAAGCTCAACGACCGCTGGGACAAGCGCCAGGACGGGCAGGGCTAGCCCGCCACCCACCGCGCTCCACCGCACTCCCTTTTCGGGCCGATCTTCGGATCGGCCCTTTTTTTGTGCCCTTTTCACGCCACTGGCGTCTCAAATCCATCCACTTTCCTCCACCGTGATAATCCTTGATTTTCTGCGACAGTTTGACCCCACAACGGGGATTTATTCCCGAAGTTGCTGATTTTGTGGATGGTTGTGGAGTAAAGTGGAGCCACACCGCAACCTTGGCCGGAAGAGTGGGGGGAGTCACCGATGTTTCTCGGTACGTACGCCCCCAAACTCGACGAAAAAGGGCGCATCATCCTGCCGGCCAAATTCCGGGATGAACTCGCGTCCGGCATCGTCCTCACTCGCGGCCAGGAGCACTGCGTCTACGTCTTCAGTCAGCGCGAGTTCGAGGCGCTGCACGAGAAGATCCGCCAGGCGCCGGTGACGAGCAAGCAGGCCCGCGACTACCTCCGCGTCTTCCTCTCCGGGGCGAGCGCAGAGGTTCCGGACAAGCAGCACCGCGTGACGGTGCCGACGGCCCTCCGCTCGTATGCGGGACTCGATCGCGACCTGGTCGTGATCGGCGCGGGAAGCCGCGCGGAGATCTGGGACGCACAGGCATGGGAGACCTACCTGGCCGAGCAGGAAGCAACATTCGCCAACACCACAGAGGAGGTGATTCCGGGACTCTTCTAGCCCCTGACGCCTGACTCCCAGCCATTCATCGCCCTGACGCACTTCCCCGGCGCCAGGTACCGAATGGATGGGGATCAGGATTCAGGAGCCGGTCCTCTCGCATCATGACCGACGATCAGATTCACACCCCGGTACTCCTCGAGCGCTGCATCGAGCTGCTGGCCCCCGCCCTCGAAAAGCCGGGAGCCGTCTTCGTCGATGCCACCCTCGGCATGGGAGGGCACTCGGCCGGCATCCTCGAGCGCTTCCCCGACGTCACCCTGGTCGGCCTCGACCGCGACCCGGACGCCCTCGCCATCGCGGGGGAGCGGCTGGCGCGGTTCGGCGACCGCATCCACCTGGTGCACACGGTCTACGACGGCATCCAGGATGCGCTCGACGGGCTGGGCATCGACGAGGTGCACGGCATCCTCTTCGACCTGGGCGTCTCATCGCTGCAGCTGGACAGGGTGGAGCGCGGCTTCTCGTACTCGAAGGATGCGCCGCTCGACATGCGCATGGACGGCACGAGCGAGCTGACGGCAGCCACGATCCTCGCCGAGTACAGCGAGGCGGACCTGCGCCGCATCTTCCGTGAGTACGGCGAGGAGAAGCTGGCGGCGCGCTACGCCCAGAAGATCGTCGCGGCCCGCGAGGTCGAGCCGTTCGTGCGGTCGGCCCAGCTGGTCGACGTGATCACCAAGGCCACCCCGGTGGCCGTCCAGCGTCAGGGACACCCGGCCAAGCGCGTCTTCCAGGCGCTGCGGATCGAGGTCAACCAGGAGCTGTCCGTGCTCGAGCGGGCGATTCCCGCCGCCATCGATGCGCTCGCGGTCGGGGGCCGCATCGTCGTCGAGGCGTACCAGTCGCTCGAAGACAGGATCGTGAAGCGCGAGCTGCAGACGAGGTCCACCTCCAGCGCCCCAGCCGGACTGCCGGTGGAGCTGCCGGAGCACCGGCCGGAGCTGAAGCTGCTGATCCGCGGCGCCGAGCTGGCGAATGACGAAGAGAAGGCGGCCAACCCGAGAGCGACACCCGTTCGTCTCCGTGCAGCCGAACGCGTGAGGAGGGGCTCGTGAGCACCAATCTGGCCGAGAAGCGCCCATCCGTCGGCTGGATCGGCCGCACAGCACCGCAGCAGGAGGTCGAGGAGCGGCCGAGCCACCTCGAGGTCGTCACCACCAGGAGCCAGCGCCGCGCCCGCCCGCGCACCGTCTACGCGATCATCGCGGTCGGCGTGCTGTTCGGCGTCGTCGTCGCGCAGCTGCTGATGAGCATCGCCGTCTCGCAGGGTGCGTACCAGCTCAACACGCTGCAGGACAAGCAGACCGAACTGCAGCGCTCGTACCAGGCCGCGTCGGAAGACCTCAACCGGCTCTCCTCCCCGCAGAACCTGGCGGCGAACGCCAACGCGCTCGGGATGGTGACCAACAGCAACCCCGTCTACCTCCGGCTGTCCGACGGCGCAGTCCTCGGCGCCCCGATCCCGGCCAACGGGGCGGCGGGCACGGTGACCGGCGGTCAGGGCAACCTCGTCCCGAACTCGCTGCTCGCCGGCGTGCCGCTCGCCGCGGCGAAGACCCCGGCCGCCAACGCCACGGCGACGCCGCTCAGCGGCGCGGCCGCAGGGCAGAGCGCGGGCCAGGGCACCGGCCAGCCAGCGGGCGCGACGGCGACGGGCGTCGAAACTGGGAATTCCGGAGGCACGAGCGCGCCGGACAAGGCGGCGACACCTCCGCCCATACCGTTGGACGGAGCGTTGCCGACCCCGGTGACGCACTGACGCGGGGACGAGTTCCAATCGTGCTTACGAGAAAGATGATGCGGCGCAGGACCGCCATCACCGTCGTCGCCGTCGCGGCGACCGTCGGCATCCTGGGCGGCAAACTGGTCGACATCCAGGTCGTCAACGCCGCCGAGCTGCAGAAGAAGTCCGTCAACGCCAAAGAGGTCGAGACGAAGCTCCTCGGGGCACGAGGCAGCATCGTCGACGCGAACGGCACCGTGCTGGCGGACACCGTGTACAAGTACACCGCCGCCGTCTCTCCCAAGGACGCGGTGGCCGGCAAAGACGGCCAGGCCAAGATGGTGGAGGCGGCAGGCAAGATCGGCGCGATCACCGGCCAGGGCGGCGCCGCGGTGCAGAAGATCATCGAGGACGCGCTCAAGGCCAACCCGAAGTCGCAGTACGCGCTCGTGAAGACGGGCATCGACGTCGGGGCGTTCACCAAGCTCGACAAGCTCCCGTATCCGTGGCTCACCTTCACCAAGGTGCCGGCGCGCACCTACCCGAACGGCGCTGTCGCCGGCAACCTCCTCGGCTTCGTCTCGGCCGGAGGCCTCGGCGGACTCGAGGACAGCGAGAACACCTGCCTCGCCGGCGAGAACGGGTCGCAGACCTACCAGCGCGGCGCAGACGGCGTCGCGATCCCCGGCAGCACCGTCACGCAGAAGCCCGCGAAGGACGGCGGGACGCTCAAGCTCACCATCGACCGCGACCTGCAGTGGTTCACCGAGCAGACGCTCGCGCAGCAGGTCGCATCCACCGGCTCGAAGTTCGGCTTCGTCACGGTCGCCGAGGCGAAGACGGGCAAGATCAAGGCGATCGCGCAGTGGCCGGCCCTCGACCCGAACAACATCGACGCGACGGATTCGCAGTACTGGGGTCTGCTCCCCTTCACCACGCCGTACGAGCCGGGCTCGACGTTCAAGGCGCTCACCGCGAGCATGCTCATCGACCAGGGCAAGGCCAGCCCGACGAGCGAAGTGCTCGCACCGTACCGCTTCGTCTCCGGCCAGGGCGCCGACCTGCACGACTCCGGCTACCACGACCCGGAACGACTCACCCTCACCGGCGTGCTGATGAACTCGTCCAACGTCGGGATGTCCCTGCTCGGCAAGGCGCTCACCGACCAGACCCGCTACGACTACCTCAAGAAGTTCGGCATCGGCGACGCCACCGGCGTGCCGTACCCCGGCCAGTCCGACGGCATCCTGAACCCGGTGGCCGACTGGGACGACCAGACCAAGTACGCGACCATGTTCGGCCAGGGCGTCTCCGCGACCCAGGTGCAGATGGTCGGCGCGTACCAGGCCCTCGCCAACGGCGGCAAGCGCATCCCGCTGTCGCTCGTCGAGGGATGCACGAAGTCGGACGGCACCGTCGTCGACGCTCCGAACCGGAAGCCGACGCAGGTCGTCTCGGCCGACGCGGCCAACACGACACTCGGGATGATGGAGAGCGTCGTGACCAGCGGAGAGCTCGCGAAACAGCTGCAGATCCCCGGCTACCGGGTCGCTGCGAAGACCGGAACGGCGCAGCAGCCGGACGGCAACGGCGGCTACCTCCCGTCGTACTACGTCTCGGTGATGGGCGTCGCTCCCGTCGACGATCCGCAGTACGTCGTTTCGGTCAACCTCGGATACCCGACTACCATTACTTCGTCGGCAGCAGCCGCTCCGCTGTTCCACACGATCATGAGTCAGGTGCTGAAGACCTACCGGGTGAAGCCTTCGACGTCCACCCCGGCCGACTACCCTCCGTACTACTGAAAGTGAGCCCCGTGACAGGACCGGCGCCTACGTCCCTGCGCCCCGAACATCCCGTCGCCCGACCGCTCGCACAGCTGGCCAGGGAGTTCGGGCTGGAATGGCGCGGCGATCTCGATGCTGTCGAGGTCACCGGAGTCGCACTCGCGACGACGGCGATCGAGCCAGGAGACCTCTATGTCGGCGTGCCAGGGCGCAACGCCCACGGCGCGAGCTACGCGGCCAAGGCCGCTGAGGCCGGCGCCGTCGCGATCCTGACCGACGAGGAGGGAGCGGAGCTTGCGGCAGACAGCGGCCTGCCCGTCATCGTCACCCAGGATGCGCGTGCAGCGCTCGGCGCTGTCGCCGCGTGGATCTACCGCACGGACGAGAACGCGGCGACGCTGTTCGGCGTCACCGGCACCAACGGCAAGACCAGCGTCGTGTACCTGCTGAACGCGATCCTCGGCCAGCTGGGCGTCGTCTCCGGCCTCAGCTCCACCGCGGAGCGCAGGATCGGCAGCACGGCGATCACCAGCAAGCTGACCACCCCGGAGGCGAGCGAGTTGCACGCCCTCCTGGCCAGGATGCGCGAGGAGGCCGTCCGGGCCGTCGCCATCGAGGTCTCGGCGCAGGCGCTCAGCCGCCACCGCGTGGACGGGATCGTCTTCGACGTCGTCGGCTTCACCAACCTGAGCCACGACCACCTCGACGACTACGACGCGATGGACGACTACTTCGCGGCGAAGCTCGAACTGTTCCAGCCCGACCGCGCGCGCCGCGGCGTCATCACCGTCGACTCCGACTGGGGCCGCGCCCTGGTCGAGCAGTCGCGCATCCCGGTCACCACGCTGTCGACCTCGCCCGGCGCCGACGCGGAGTGGACCATGACCGTCACCGACGAGACGCTGGAGCACACCGGGTTCGTCCTGGAAGGCCCGGAGGGCGCCAGACTCGAGTCGCGGGTTCCGCTACTCGGCGCGTACATGGCGGCGAACGCGGCGCTCGCGATCATCATGCTGGTGGAGTCCGGCTACGACCTGCACGCCATCGGAGCAGCCCTCGACCGCGACGGCGGCATCGACGCGTACATCCCCGGCCGCGCTGAGCGCATCTCCGGAGACCGCGGCCCCGTCGTGTTCATCGACTACGGCCACAGCCCCGACGCCTTCCTGTCCACCCTCAGCGCGCTGCGCAAGGTCAGCGAGGGCAAGATCGTGATGGTCTTCGGCGCGGACGGAGACAGGGACACCACCAAGCGCACCGACATGGGGGCCATCGCGGCCAGAGGGTCGGATGCGGTGGTCATCACCGACTTCCACCCGCGCTGGGAAGACCCGGCGGCCATCCGCCAGACGCTCCTCGACGGAGCGCGCGGAGCCGTCCCCGACCTGGAGCTGTACGAGGTCGCCGACCCCCGCGCCGCCTTCCGGACCGCCCTCTCCCTCGCCGGAGAAGGGGACGTTGTGCTCTACGCGGGCCCAGGACACGAGGACTACCAAGAAGTAGCGGGGGAGCGCATCCCGTATTCGGCACGCGACGACGCCAAGCTGGCGCTCCGAGAGGCAGGGTGGCTCTGATGATCGGCCTGACGCTGGCGGAGATCGCCTCCGCCACCCGTGGCTCCCTCGTGCTCGACGGCACGGGAGCGACCGAGGAGACCGTCGTCGACGGGCTCTCCACCACCGACTCCCGCGAGGTCGTCGACGGCACCATCTTCTATGCCAAGCGCGGCGAGTTCACCGACGGGCACCTGTTCGTGCCGCAGGCGGTGGATGCGGGAGCATCGCTCATCGTCGTCGACCACGCCCTCGACACCGCGGAGTGGAGCCGTCCGGTTCCGCAGCTGGTGGTGGAGGACACCGTCGTCGCGCTCGGCGACCTCGCGACCGAGGTGATCGCGCGCGTCCGTGCCCTCGGCCTGCTGAAGATCGTCGGCGTCACCGGCTCGAACGGCAAGACGACCACCAAGAACCTGCTCCGCGAGATCCTGGAGCCGGTCGGCCCGACCATCGCGCCGCGCGCCTCGTTCAACAACGAGGTCGGCGCTCCCGTCACCATGCTCGAAGTGACCGAGCAGACCGAGTTCCTGGTGGCGGAGATGGGCGCGAGCGGCATCGGCGAGATCGCCAGGCTCGTGCGCATGGCTCGCCCGGACATCGGCATCGTGCTCAAGGTCGGGCTCGCCCATGCCGGGGAGTTCGGCGGCATCGAGGCCACCCTCGCCGCGAAGACCGAGATGGTCAGCGACCTGCTCGACTCCGACGTCGCGATCCTGAACCTGGACGACCCGCGGGTCGCGTCGATGGCCGACAAGACCGTTGCGCGCGTCCTGTGGTTCGGGCTGGACGAGCGTGCCGACGTGCGTGCGACCGGCATCGTGTCCAGCGCTCGCGGCACGTCCTTCGAGCTGCACCTGCCGAACGGCGAGAGCCGTGCCGTGCAGTTCCGCGTGCTCGGCGAGCACCACGTGATGAACGCCCTCGCCGCCGCTGCTGCCGCGCACACGCTCGACGTCGGCATCGACGCGATCGTCACCGGGCTGCAGAACGTGACCCGTGCAGAGCGCTGGCGGATGGAGGTCATGGGAGGAGCCCGCGGCGTCACCGTCATCAACGACGCGTACAACGCGAGCCCGGACTCGATGGCCGCCGCCCTCAAGACCCTCGCGCAGATCGCGGAGCCCGGCGGACGCACCGTCGCCGTGCTCGGCGAGATGAGCGAGCTGGGCGAGTTCTCCGGCGAGGAGCACGACAGGATCGGTCTGCTCGCCGTGCGCCTCAACATCGACCAGCTGATCGTGGTCGGCCCCGCCGCGCGCCGGATGCACATCTCGACCATCAACGAAGGGTCGTGGGATGGCGAATCCAAGTACTTCGACACGCCGGACGCCGCCTTCGAGCACCTCCAGGGCTCCCTGGGCGCGGGCGACACGGTGCTCGTGAAGTCGTCGAACTCCGCAGGGCTCCGCTTTCTGGGCGATCGACTGGGAGAATTGTTCTCGTGAGAGCTCTGCTGACATCCGGTGCGCTGTCGATGGCGTTCACCCTGTTCCTCACACCCGTCTTCATCCGGTTGTTCCGCCGCCTGCAGTGGGGCCAGTTCATCCGCGACGACGGACCGCAGAGCCACCACGCCAAGCGCGGCACCGCCACCATGGGCGGCATCGTCGTCATCCTCGGCACGCTGTTCGGCTACTTCGTCGCCCTGCTGTTGACCGGCGACGGCACGAGTGTGTCCGCACTGCTGGTGCTGTTCCTCATGGTGGGGCTCGGCGTCGTCGGCTTCATCGACGACTTCCTCAAGACGAGACGTGAGCGCAGCCTCGGCCTCACCGGCTGGGCCAAGGTCGCCGGCCAGGTGGTCGTCGCGACGGTGTGGGCGTTCCTCGCGATCATGTTCCCGAACGGCAACGGGGACACCCCGGCCACGATGAGCGTCTCGCTCATCCGCGACCTGCCGATCGACTTCATGTCGATCACGAAATTCGGCGCCATCGGCGTGATCGTCGGCTACGGGCTGTACCTGATCTGGATCAACTTCATCGTGGCGGCCACGTCCAACGGCGTGAACGTCACGGACGGTCTCGACGGGCTGGCGTCCGGCGCATCCATCCTCGCCATCGGCGCGTACATCATCATCGGCTTCTGGCAGTCGATCCAGTCCTGCTCCAACATCAAGCTCGATCCGGCGAACGTCGCCAAGTGCTACGACGTGCGCGATCCGTTCGACCTGGCGATCGTCGCGACGGCCATCGTCGGCGCCGTCGTCGGGTTCCTCTGGTGGAACACGTCGCCTGCGCAGATCTTCCTCGGCGACACCGGATCCCTGGCCCTCGGCGGCGCCGTCGCCGCCCTTGCGATCCTCAGCCGCACGGAGCTGCTGCTGGTCCTCATCGGCGGCCTGTTCGTCATCGAGGCCGGTTCGGTGATCGTGCAGCGCGCGTACTTCAAACTCACCCACGGCAAACGCATCTTCCTGATGAGCCCGATCCACCATCACTTCGAACTGAAGGGATGGGCGGAGGTGACGGTCGTCGTCCGGTTCTGGATCATCGGCGGCCTGCTGGTCGCGGCCGGGGTCGGAAGCTTCTACCTCGAATGGCTGGCGACGTGACGGACCTCGACGACCGCCTGGCGGCACTGAACAGCTGGCACGCGGACTGGCGCGGCCTCCGCGTCGCCGTGTACGGCCTCGGCGTGACCGGCTTCTCGGTGGCGGACACCCTGGCGGAGCTGGGCGCAGAGGTGCTCGTGGTCACGGCGAAGGCCGACGACGAGCGCGCGATGCTGCTCGAGGTCATCGGGGCGGAGCTGCTGGAGGAGTCCGACCTGAGCGCGCCGCCCGCGCGCCTGACCGAGTTCGACCCCGAGCTCGTGATCGCATCGCCCGGCTTCCACCCCGACCATCCACTGCTCGCCTGGGCGGACGGCCGCGGCACGCAGATCTGGGGAGACGTCGAGCTGGCCTGGCGTCTGCGCGACAAGGTGGGCGCGCCGGCCGACTGGATCGCCGTCACCGGCACCAACGGAAAGACCACGACGGTGCAGCTCACCGCGACCATGCTCGTCGCCGGCGGATACCGCGCCGCCCCGTGCGGCAACATCGGGATCCCGGTGCTCGACGCCATCCGCGACCCGCAGGGCTTCGACGTGCTCGTGGTCGAGCTGTCCAGCTACCAGCTGCACTGGGTGAACAGGAACGCGGGAGGGGAGCTGTCTCCCTATTCCGCCGCCTGCCTGAACATCGCGGACGACCACCTCGACTGGCACGGCTCGCTCGACGCGTACAAGGCGGCGAAGGCGAAGGTCTACCAGAACGCCCAGGTCGCCTGCGTCTACAACAAGGCCGACCTCGCGACGCGGGAGATGGTCGAGGAGGCCGAGGTGATCGACGGCGCGCGCGCCATCGGCTTCGGGCTCGACGTCCCCGGCCCGAGCGACTTCGGCATCGTCGATGGCATCCTCTGCGACCGCGCCTTCCTCGAAGACCGGTTCACGACCGCCATCGAGCTGACCACGCTCGACGAACTGCGCGAGGCCGGGCTCGCCGCCCCGCACGTCGTCGCCAACATCCTCGCGGCCAGCGCGCTCGCCCGGTCCTACGGGGTCGAGCCCATCGCCATCCGGGATGTGCTGTCCGCGTTCCGCCTGGACGCCCACCGCATCGAGCTGGTGCGCATCGAGGCCGGCGTGCACTGGGTCGACGACTCGAAGGCCACCAACCCGCACGCGGCGGATGCGTCGCTGCGCGCGTACGAGTCCGTCGTCTGGGTGGCGGGCGGCCTGCTCAAGGGCGTCGACATCGACGAGCTGGTCCGCGCCCACGTCGGTCGTCTCCGCGCCGTCGTGCTGATCGGCGTCGACAGGGATGCGCTGCGCTCGGCATTCGCGCGACACGCCCCCGGCCTGCCCGTCTACGAGGTGGACGCCGACGAGACTGATGATGTGATGCCGACGGCGGTCAGGCTGGCCGGCGGCGTCGCACAGGCGGGGGACACCGTCCTCCTCGCTCCTGCTGCGGCGTCGATGGACCAGTTCTCCGACTACGCAGAGCGAGGCCGCCGCTTCCAGGCGGCCGTCAACGAGTTCTTTGGAGGTGAGGCGGGTGACCAATCCGCCTCGCACCCTGGAGAGGCCTGATCTCGGGAAATCCGGAGCCTCCTCGTCGAAGCTCGCCGGTCTGACGGCACGGATCTCGCTCGGCAAAGCCGTCCAGGCCGAATCGGCCAACTACTTCCTGCTGCTCGGCATCACCCTGTTCATGGTGGTGTTCGGCCTGGTGATGGTGCTGTCGTCGTCGTCGGTCGAGTCGCACAACGACACGGACAACTTCTTCTCCCGGTTCTGGTCCCAGGGCGCGTACGCGCTGATCGGCCTGCCGCTGATGTTCCTCGTCTCGCGCCTGCCCAGCAGGTTCTGGAAGAAGACCATCTGGTTCTTCCTCGCCATCGCCTGTTTCCTGCAGCTGCTCGTGCTCTTCACCCCGCTCGGGATGGAGATCGGCGGCAACCGCAACTGGCTGAAGGTCGGATCGCAGACCCTTCAGCCGTCCGAGGCGATCAAGGTCGCGCTTGTCGTCTGGCTGGGCGTGGTGCTGGCCCGCAAGAAGGACATGCTCTGGCAGTGGAAGCACGTCGCCGTGCCCGTCGTGCCGATCGGCGGAGGCGCCATCCTGCTCGTCACCCTCGGCGGCGACCTGGGAACGACCATGATCATGGCGGCCATCGTGCTCGGCGCTCTGTTCTTCGCCGGTGTGCGGCTCAGGCACTTGGCCGTCGGGACGCTCGGGATCGCCGTGCTCGCGTTCCTCGTCGCGATCTCCAGCGAGTCGCGGCTCGGCCGCATCGCCGCGCTCTTCGGCGGATCGTCCGCGGCCAACCCCGACGTCAACTGGCAGATCGACAACGGCTTCTACGCGCTCGCCTCCGGCGGCGTGTTCGGCGTCGGGCTGGGAAACTCCCACTCCAAGTGGTCCTGGCTCCCCGCGGCGGACACCGACTTCATCTTCGCGATCATCGGCGAGGAGCTCGGACTCATCGGCGCGGCGGTCGTGCTCATCCTGTTCGTGCTGCTCGCCATCGTGTTCCTGCGCATCATCCACGCCTCCACCGACCCGTTCGCGCGGGTGACGACGGCGGCGATCATGGTGTGGCTGATCGGCCAGGCGTTCGTGAACATCGCGGTCGTCCTGGGGGTGATCCCGGTGCTCGGCGTGCCACTCCCACTGATCTCTGCGGGAGGCACTGCGATGATTAGTTCCATGATCGCCATCGGTATCGTCCTGTCCTTCGCCCGGGAGACCGGCCGGGAGGCGCGCCGCGAGCGCGTCGCGAACGGCTCGGCGGAGTGACCAGCTACCTTCTGGCCGGCGGGGGAACCGCCGGCCACGTGAACCCGTTGCTCGCCGTCGCCGACCGGCTCCGCCGCGACGATCCCTCAGCGGAGGTGCTCGTGCTCGGCACGGCGGAGGGCCTCGAAGCCCGGCTGGTGCCCGACCGCGGGTACGAGCTCGCGACCATCCCGAAGCTGCCGTTCCCGCGGAGGCCGAACGCTGCGGCCCTGCGGTTCCCCGGCGAGTACCGCAAAACGATCCGCACCGTGACCTCCCTCATCCGGGAGCGCGGCATCGACGCCGTCGTCGGCTTCGGCGGATACGCGTCGGCTCCCGCATACTCCGCGGCGCGGAAGGCCGGTGTGCCGCTGGTGCTGCACGAGGCGAATGCGAAGCCGGGGCTCGCCAACCGGCTCGGCGCCCGGTACACCTCCCACGTCGGCGTCGCGTTCGACGGCACCAAGCTCCCGCACGCCACCTTCGTCGGCATGCCGCTGCGCGTGGAGATCGAGGAGCTGGACAGGGCGGCAGCACGGCCGCTCGCCGCCGCCGAGTTCGGCCTCGACGCCGCTCGTCCGACGCTGCTCGTCACCGGAGGCTCTCTCGGTGCCCGCCGGATCAACAGGACCATCGCAGACCGTGCGGAGGCCATCGTCGCCGCCGGGTACCAGATCCTGCACATCCAGGGCGGCCGCGGCGAGCTGACGGACCCCGGCATCGAGCGCTACCGCCTGATCGAGTACTGCGACAGGATGGACCTCGCCTTCGCGCTGACCGACGTCGCGGTCGCACGCGCAGGAGCGGCGACCGTGTCCGAGTTCGCCGCCCTGGGCATCCCCGCCGTCTACGTGCCGTTCCCCGTCGGGAACGGCGAGCAGCGGTTCAACGCGGCCGGTGTCGTGCAGGCCGGCGGGGGAATCCTCGTCGACGACGCCGCGTTCCTCCCGTCGTGGGTGGATGAGAAGCTGCTCCCTCTGCTCGGCGACGGCGACGGCCGTGCCGTCGCGGAGATGGGAGCACGCGCCGCGAGCGCGGGAGTCCGTGACGGTTCCGACCGCATGGTGTCGCTCATCCGAAGCGCGCTCTAAGGCGCGTACCGTTCATACTTGATGGTGCGATTCCGTCCCGACCGAAAGCAGTTCCCGTGATCAAACCCGACCTCACCATGACGCTCCCCGACGAGCTCGGCTCCCTGCACTTCGTGGGCATCGGCGGTTCGGGCATGAGCGGCATCGCCCGCCTGTTCCTCGAGGCCGGGTACACGGTGACCGGTTCGGACGCCCGCGAGTCCGCCAACGTGCTCGCCCTCCGCGAGCTCGGCGCGACCATCGCGATCGGGCACGACGCGGCGAACGTCGGCGACGCGGACACGCTCGTGGTCACCGGTGCGCTCTGGCAGGACAATCCGGAGTACCAGCTCGCCCTCTCCAAGGGACTGCCGGTGCTGCACCGCTCGCAGGCGCTCGCCTGGCTGATCCACGGCAAGCGTCTCGTCTCCGTGGCCGGCGCGCACGGCAAGACCACCTCGACCGGCATGATCGTCACGGGTCTGCTCGGCCTGGGCGAAGACCCGAGCTTCGTCAACGGCGGTGTGATCGAGTCGCTCGGCAAGAGCTCGCAGGCAGGCTCCGGCGAACTGTTCGTCGTCGAGGCCGACGAGTCGGACGGCTCGTTCCTCCTCTACGACACGGCGGTCGCGCTGATCACCAACGTCGATCCCGACCACCTCGACCACTACGGCTCCCTGCAGGCCTTCGAGGACGCCTTCGTCACGTTCGCCCGCGAGGCGAGCGAGCTGGTGGTCGTCTCGTCCGACGACGCGGGTGCCACCCACGTCACGGCGAAGCTGCGCGCCGAGGCGCCGGACAAGCGCATCGTGACCTTCGGCGAGGCCCAGGATGCGGTCGTCCGCGTCCACTCGATCGTCACGGACGGCCCCGTCGCCTTCACGCTCTCCTACGACGGTGCGGAATACTCCGCGCAGCTGCGCGTCCCCGGCCGTCACAACGCGATCAACGCAGCCGGCGCCTTCGCCGTGCTCACCGGACTCGGCTTCGAGCCAGCAGCGTCGCTCGCCGCCATCGCCGAGTTCGGCGGCACGGAGCGCCGCTTCGAGCTGCACGGCACTGTCGGCGGCGTGAGCGTCTACGACGACTACGCCCACCACCCGACCGAGGTCGCCGCCGCCCTGTCCGCTGCGCGCACGGTCGTCGGCTCCGGCAGGATCATCGCCGTGCACCAGCCGCACCTCTACAGCCGCACCCGCCTGTTCGCGCAGGAGTTCGCGGAGACGCTCGAGACGTACGCGGACGAGACGGTCGTCCTCGACGTCTACGGCGCCAGGGAGGACCCGGAGCCCGGCGTGACGGGCGCGCTCGTCGCCGACCGCTTCGCGCATCCGGAGCACGTCGCGTTCATCGCGGACTGGCAGGCCGCCGCCGACCACACGGCCGACATCGCCCGCGACGGCGACTTCGTCATCACGCTCGGCTGCGGCGACGTCTACCGCATCGTCCCGCAGCTGCTCGACTCGCTCCGGCGCGTCCGAGAGTAGCCGTCCCGTCGTGAAGCGTCCCCAGGGGTTCGACCCGTCGGCTGTCTCCGCGCAGCCGCCGGTCGCACCGCCGACCCAGCAGGCGCCGGAGCGGAGGGCTCCGCGCAGCACGGCGACGATCGAGCCCATCCCGATCATCCCGCAGCGGGTGGATGAGCAGCCCGCCGCCCAGAAGAAGACACAGCAGACGGCGCAGCAGCCCACGCAGCAGCCGTCCAACAGCCACGCGGACGCGTACGACCGCCTTCCCTCCAACCGCGAGATCAGCCGCGAGCTGCGCCGCGCCAGGAAGGAGAGGGCGAAGGTCGAGCGCGGGGAGGTCCGCCGCTTCACCAAGCGGTCCAGGCGCAGGAAGATCGCCTGGTTCTCCGCCGCCGGCGTGGTGGTCGCGCTCGTGCTCGGTGTCGCGCTGACCGCGTTCTCCCCGCTGATGGCGCTCCGCACGATCGACGTCACGGGAACCTCCCGGCTCGACGTCTCCGCGGTGAAGAAGGCGCTCTCCGACCAGCTCGGCAAGCCTCTCCCGCTCGTCGACCAGGGGGCGATCCGCGGCGACCTCGCCGCGTTCCCGTTGATCAGGAGCTACAGCGTCGAGAGCCACCCGCCGAACACCATCGTCGTCCGGATCGTCGAACGCCAGCCGATCGGCGTACTGCAGAGCGGGAACACCTTCACCCTGGTGGATGCGGCGAAGGTGTCGATCGCGACAGCGCAGGCCAGGCAGGACGGCTACCCGCTGATCACCGCCTCCGGTGCTGCGGCGGAGCGCGACGCCAAGTCGGGATTCGCGGCGGCCGCCGAGGTGCTCGGAGCGCTTCCCGCCGACCTGCTCGCGCGGGTGGACACCATCTCGGCGACGACGGCGGACGATGTGAGCTTCACTCTGCGCGACAGCGGTGCGAAAGTGGTGTGGGGAAGCGCGGAGGACTCGGATCTGAAGGCGGCGGACCTGTCCGCCCTGCTGAAGAGCGCATCCACCGCGAGCACCTTCGATGTCTCGTCGCCGCACAGCGTGACGACGGGATAGGGCGAGATCGCCCGGATGCGTGCCGACTTTTCCGACACGCCCCGCGCGCTACGGGGGCTGAGCCCGTGCGCACCTAACGTCGAATCAAGAATTGCATACTGAGCATAACTTTAAGCCTCGACTTGAGGTTGAAGGTTCCCAGTGGAGGCCGGACGTGACATCAAACCAGAACTACCTCGCCGTGATCAAAGTCGTCGGCATCGGCGGTGGCGGCGTCAACGCCGTCAACCGGATGATCGAACTCGGGCTTCGCGGCGTCGAGTTCATCGCCATCAACACGGATGCGCAAGCACTGCTGATGAGCGACGCGGACGTCAAGCTCGACGTCGGCCGTGAGATCACCCGCGGGCTCGGCGCCGGAGCGGACCCCGAGGTCGGCCGCCGCGCGGCGGAAGACCACGCGGAGGAGATCGAGGAAGCGCTCGCCGGCGCGGACATGGTCTTCGTCACCGCGGGCGAGGGCGGCGGAACCGGCACGGGCGGCGCGCCCGTCGTCGCGCGCATCGCCAAGTCGATCGGCGCGCTCACCATCGGTGTCGTCACCAAGCCGTTCGGCTTCGAGGGCAAGCGCCGCTCGGAGCAGGCGGAGGCCGGTGTGCAGCGCCTGAAGGAAGAGGTCGACACCCTCATCGTGGTGCCGAACGACCGGCTGCTGGAGATCAGCGACCGCGGGATCAGCATGCTCGAGGCGTTCTCCACCGCCGACCAGGTGCTCCTCGCCGGTGTCCAGGGCATCACCGACCTCATCACCACCCCGGGCCTCATCAACCTCGACTTCGCCGACGTGAAGTCGGTCATGCAGGGCGCGGGCTCCGCGCTCATGGGCATCGGCTCCTCGCGCGGCGCCGACCGTGCCATCAAGGCGGCGGAACTCGCCGTGGCGTCCCCGCTGCTCGAAGCGAGCATCGACGGAGCCCACGGCGTGCTGCTCTCCATCCAGGGAGGCTCGAACCTCGGCATCTTCGAGATCAACGACGCCGCGCGTCTGGTCCAGGAGGCCGTGCACCCGGAGGCCAACATCATCTTCGGCGCCGTCATCGACGACACCCTCGGTGACGAGGTGCGCGTGACGGTCATCGCCGCCGGTTTCGACGGAGGGGAGCCGAACGCCAAGACGCAGCTCGCCGAAGCGCGCCGCACCACCTTCGTGGAGGCCGGAGACGACGACGGACTGGCGAGCACCGCGGCGCTCGACGCCGAGGACATCCCATCCCCGTCCACGGACGCCTGGTCGGCGGGGGAGAGCCCCGTGTCCGACGCCGCGCCCAAGGACCCAGCCTTCGACGACGAGAATGACGACCTCGACATCCCCGACTTCCTCAAGTAGCCCGCTCGCCGAGCGGCTCGGCGCCGTGCGGGCCGGCATCGACGATGCCGCCCGCGCCGCCGGGCGTTCGCCGGAGGAACTGACGACGATCGTCGTCACCAAGTTCCATCCGGCGTCGCTCGTGCGCGAGCTTGCCGGGCTCGGCGTGCACGACGTGGGGGAGAACCGCCACCAGGAGGCGCAGGCCAAGGCGGCGGAGCTCGCCGACCTCCACCTGCGCTGGCATTTCGTCGGGCAGCTGCAGAGCAAGAAGGCGAGGCAGGCGCGTGCGTACGCGTCCGTCATCCACTCGGTCGACCGCGTGTCGCTGGTGGATGCTCTGCGCTCCGACGAGTCGGACGTCGACTGCTTCGTGCAGCTCAACCTCACCGACGACCCGGCACGCGGCGGCGTCGCCGACCGCGATCTCGAACCGCTGGTCGACCACGTCCTCGCCACACCGGGGCTGCGTCTGCTCGGTGTGATGGCCGTCGCTCCGATCGACGAGCAGCCGAGGCGGGCGTTCGAGCGCGTCCGGCTGGCGAGCGAGCGTGTTCGCCGGATCGCGCCGGATGCGGTGAGCATCTCCGCCGGGATGTCGCAGGACTACGCGGACGCCATCGCGGAAGGGGCGACACACCTTCGCATTGGCACCGCCATTACCGGGAATCGCCCGCAGCCCGGTTAATCTCGAAGAGAAAGTTCGTCGTGCCTGGAAAGCGACGGCGCACAGGTCTACACGGAGGATCGCATGTCCAACCCGCTGAAGAAGACGATGGTCTACCTCGGCCTCGCCGACGAAGAGCTCGAGTACGACGAGCAGGCTCAGGAGCAGCCGCAGCGCCAGCAGGCGCCGCAGCAGCACCCGGCMCCCGTCGCGCCCGTCCCCCACCCTGCACCGGTCGCTCCCGTGGCCGGTCGCGCTCCGGTGACCCCGCTGCGCAAATCGTCCACCGCACGGAATGTTTCGGTACAGGAAATGAACGAGATCCTCACGGTCCACCCCCGCCAGTACCGCGACGCGCAGGCGATCGCCGAATCCTTCCGCGAAGGCATCCCGGTGATCATCAACCTGTCGCAGATGAGCGAAGGAGACGCGCGCCGCCTGATCGACTTCGCCAGCGGCCTCTCGCAGGGCCTCTACGGCAAGATCGAGCGCGTGACGCCGAAGGTCTTCCTGCTGTCCCCGTCGCACGTCGTCGTCTCCGGCGAGCACGGCGGCCAGGACGCGGAGGTCGACGCCTCCTTCTTCGCCCAGGCCTGAGTCCTCACCCACGCCTGAGCCCGCTTCGCCGAGAGCGAAACGATAGCCGCAGACACTCCGAGAGCGCGCCGTTCCCAGCTGGGGCGGCGCGCTTTCGTCCATACTGAGACTCGTGTTTGTCCTCGCGATCGTCGCCACTGTGGCGTACTACCTGCTCCTGATCTATTTCTTCGTGCTCTGGGCGCGCTTCGTGCTCGACCTGGTGCGGACCTTCAGCAGGGGATGGCGCCCCCGCGGCTTCGGCCTGGTGCTCGCGGAGTCCGCATACGTCGTGACGGACCCGCCGATCAAGTTCTTCCGCAGGATCATCCCGCCGCTGTCGATGGGGCCGATCGCGATCGATTTCGGCTGGAGCCTCACCATGCTGGTGGTCATTATCGGCCTGTACGTGACTGTCGGACTTACCTGAGAGTCGGTCGCCAGTCGGGCGTTGCTCGGGATGTAGTGTTGACGAGCCGACGACCGATGAGCGACGGCGGAGTGCGCACCCCCAGCGCTCTTTGCTAGCGTTGGCTGAACGCAATTTTTGTTCGTACCCCAAGATCTAAGGTGGCTTGCCATGGCGCTGACTCCGGAAGATGTAGTCAACAAGCGGTTCCAACCGACGAAGTTCCGTGAGGGCTATGACCAGGACGAGGTCGATGACTTCCTCGATGAGGTCGTCGTCGAACTGCGTCGTCTGAACCAGGAGAACGAGGAGCTCAAGCAGCGCCTCGTGGCGAGCGATTCGCGCATCGCCGAACTGCAGCGCAGCGGTGGTCAGGGCGGCGCAGCCCCGGCTCCCGTCGCGGCGGCCCCCGCGGCCGACAACGGCGAGGTCGCTCGCCTGCAGAAGGAGAACGAGGAGCTCAAGCAGCGCCTCGCGGAAGCGCAGCAGGCCGCTCAGGCCGCCCCCGCGATCGCAGCGGCTCCCGTCGCAGCGGCAGCGGCAGCGGGCGGGGCATCGGCCGCGTACACCGCGCCGGACGCCAACGCCTCCGACCCGAACAGCACCAACAACCTCCTGCAGCTGGCTCGCCGCCTGCACGAGGAGCACGTGCGCGAGGGCATCGAGAAGCGCGACTCGCTGATCGCGGAGGGGCACGCCACCGCCGCCCGCATCGTCGCAGAGGCCGAGTCGAAGCAGCGCGCGCAGATCAGCGCCCTCGACCAGGAGCGCACGGCACTCGAGAGCCGCATCGACGGCCTCCGCTCGTTCGAGCGCGAGTACCGCGAGAAGCTGAAGGGCTACATCGAGGGCCAGCTCCGCGACCTCGAGAGCTCGTCGGTCTCCGGCACGGGCAGCTACGCAGCGCAGCGCGCCGGTTCGCAGGACGCGTCGGCCAACGTCAACTCCGGTGCGGTCCCCGCCCCGGTCTCCGCCAACGCAGGCGACAACGCCAGCGGCCAGGACCAGGGCCAGCAGCCCCCGGTCTTCCCCGGCTTTGGAGGCTAGTACCTCCCGCGCCAAGGTCAGCATCCGGGCCTTGGCGGTCCTCGGCGTCGTCGCGCTCGTCGTGTACCTCGTCGACCAGATCGCCAAGGTCCTGGTGGTGCAGAACCTGTATGAGGGTCAGCGGGTCGAGGTGCTCGGCCAGCTGTTGCAGTTCAACTTCGTCAAGAACGCGGGAGCTGCGTTCTCCATCGGCAGCGGGTCCACCTGGATCTTCTCCATCGTGGGCGTCGGTGTCCTCGGCTTCGTGATCTGGTACGCCCCGCGCATCCGGTCAGCGGCCTGGGCGGTCCTGTTCGGTCTGCTGCTCGGCGGCCTGCTCGGCAACCTGACGGACAGGCTCTTCCGGGAGCCGGGCTTCGGGGTCGGCCACGTGGTCGACTTCCTGCAGATCCCGCTCCTGCCGGCGATCTTCAACCTCGCCGACGTGGCCATCGTGTCGAGCATGGTGCTGTTCCTGATCCTCACGATCCGCGGCATCGGCCTGGACGGCAAGCGCACGGACGACGAAGAGGAGGCGGAGGCGGAAGCCGTCGCCGCCGAGGCGGAGCCCGACCCGCACGACAAGCCAGCCGGCTAGCCATGGAATCCCGGAGTTTCCCCATCCCGGACGGCCTCGAAGGCTCCCGGGTGGATGCGGGCCTCGCCAAGCTCCTCGGCTTCTCCCGCAGCTTCGCGGCCGAGATCACCGAGGCGGGCGGCGTGAGCGTCGACGGCCGCCAGGTCGACAAGTCCGACCGGCTCTCCGCCGGGAGCTGGCTCGAGGTGAGCTGGCAGCCGAAGACCGAAGTGAAGATCGTCCCGATCGCGGTGCCAGAGCTCACGATCGTGCACGACGACGACGACATCGTCGTGATCGACAAGCCCGTCGGCGTCGCAGCGCATCCGGCAGCCGGCTGGGAGGGACCGACGGTGCTCGGCGCCCTCGCCGCCGCCGGCTTCCGCATCTCCACCTCCGGTGCCGCGGAGCGGGCGGGCATCGTCCACCGGCTCGACGCCGGCACGAGCGGCCTGATGGTGGTCGCCAAGTCCGAGCGGGCGTACACGCACCTCAAGAGGGCGTTCCACGACCGCACCGTCGAGAAGATCTACCACGCGGTCGTGCAGGGTCACCCCGATCCGCTGGTCGGCACCGTGGATGCGCCGATCGGCCGCCACCCGAAGTCCGACTGGAAGTTCGCGGTCGTCGCCGGCGGGAAGCCGTCGGTGACGCACTACGAGACCATCGAGGCGTTCCCGTCCGCCAGCCTGCTCGAGGTGCACCTGGAGACCGGGCGCACCCACCAGATCCGGGTGCACATGGCTGCCCAGCGGCACCCCTGCGTCGGCGACGCCATGTACGGCGCAGACCCGACGCTGTCGGCCAGGCTCGGCCTCACCAGGCAGTGGCTGCACGCCGTGCAGCTCGCGTTCGAGCATCCGTCGACGGGGGAGTGGGTGACCTTCACCACGACATACCCGGAGGATCTGCAACACGCTCTCGACGTGCTCCGCGCGTCGTAGGTCCGACGTAGTCTTAAGCCCTCACCTCGACCCGGAGAAACAGTGCCGACCGACTCCTTCGTCCATCTCCACGTCCACAGCGAGTACTCGATGCTCGACGGTGCAGCGCGCATCAAACCGCTCGTCGACGCCGCCGTCGAGCAGGGCATGCCCGCCGTCGCCGTCACCGACCACGGCAACATGTTCGGCGCCTTCGACTTCTGGCGCACCGCCACCGAGGCCGGCATCAAGCCGATCATCGGCACGGAGGCGTACCTCACGCCGGGCACGCACCGCACCGACCGCACCCGCATCCGGTGGGGGGACGGTGGCGGCGACGACGTCTCCGGCTCCGGCGCGTACACGCACATGACGATGTTCGCGGCCACCACGGAGGGGATGCACAACCTCTTCCGGATGTCGTCGCTCGCGTCCACGGAGGGCTACTACTTCAAGCCCCGCATGGACAGGGAGCTGCTGAACCGCTACTCCAAGGGCATCATCGCCACCACGGGCTGCCCGTCCGGCGAGGTGCAGACCAGGCTGCGTCTCGGCCAGTACGAGGAGGCGAAGAAGGCGGCCGCCGAGTTCCGCGACATCTTCGGCAAGGAGAACTTCTTCGCCGAGATCATGGATCACGGGCTCGGCATCGAGCGCCGCATCATGGCCGACCTCATCCGGCTGGCGAAGGAGCTGGACATCCCGCTCGTCGCCACCAACGACCTGCACTACACGCACGCCGCAGACGCGAAGAGCCACGCCGCGCTGCTCTGCGTGCAGTCCGGCTCGACGCTCGACGACCCCAACCGGTTCAAGTTCGACGCCGACGAGTTCTACCTGAAGAGCGCGGAAGAGATGCGTCAGCTGTTCCGCGACCACCCCGAGGCCTGCGACAACACGCTCGCCATCGCAGAGCGCTGCGACGTGAAGTTCGACACCTCCGCCAACTACATGCCGCGCTTCCCGGTGCCGGAGGGCGAGACGGAGCAGAGCTGGTTCGTCAAGGAGGTCGAGAAGGGGCTGCACGAGCGCTACCCCGAGGGCATCACCGAGGAGGTCCGCAAGCAGGCGGACTACGAGATCGGCGTCATCTCGCAGATGGGCTTCCCCGGATACTTCCTGGTGGTCGCCGACTTCATCAACTGGTCGAAGCGCAACGGCATCAGGGTCGGCCCCGGCCGTGGCTCCGGTGCAGGCTCGATGGCGGCGTACGCCATGCGCATCACCGACCTCGACCCGCTGCGCCACGGACTGATCTTCGAGCGCTTCCTCAACCCCGACCGCGTCTCCATGCCCGACTTCGACGTCGACTTCGACGACCGGCGCCGTGGCGAGGTGATCAAGTACGTCACGGAGAAGTACGGCGAGGAGCGCGTCGCCCAGATCGTCACGTACGGCACCATCAAGGCCAAGCAGGCTCTCAAAGACTCCTCGCGCGTGCTCGGCTTCCCGTTCGGGATGGGCGACAAGCTCACCAAGGCGATGCCGCCGCCCGTGATGGGCAAAGACATCCCGCTCACCGGGATCTTCGACAAGAGCCACCCGCGCTACAAGGAGGCGGTGGACATCCGGGCGGTCGTGGAGAGCGACCCGGAGGCCAAGACCGTCTTCGACACGGCCCTGGGGCTGGAGAACCTGAAGCGCCAGTGGGGTGTGCACGCGGCGGGCGTCATCATGTCGTCCGACCCGCTGATCGACATCATCCCGATCATGAAGCGCGAGCAGGACGGCCAGATCGTCACGCAGTTCGACTATCCGGCGTGCGAGTCGCTCGGGCTGATCAAGATGGACTTCCTGGGGTTGCGCAACCTCACGATCATCAACGACGCCCTCGACAACATCGAGGCCAACCGCGGAGAGAAGCTCGTCCTCGAAGACCTCGAGCTCGACGACCGCGGCGCGTACGACCTGCTCTCCCGCGGAGACACGCTCGGCGTGTTCCAGCTCGACGGCGGCCCGATGCGCTCCCTGCTCCGGCTGATGAAGCCGGACAACTTCGAGGACATCTCGGCGCTCATCGCCCTGTACCGTCCTGGGCCGATGGGCGCGAATTCGCACACGAACTACGCGCTGCGCAAGAACGGGCTGCAGGAGATCACGCCGATCCATCCCGAGCTGGCCGAACCGCTCGCCGAGATCCTGTCCACCAGCTACGGCCTCATCATCTACCAGGAGCAGGTGATGGCGATCGCACAGAAGGTCGCCGGCTTCTCGCTCGGCCAGGCGGACATCCTGCGCCGCGCGATGGGCAAAAAGAAGAAGTCGGAGCTGGACAAGCAGTTCGAGGGCTTCGCGGGCGGTATGCGCGACAACGGGTTCTCGATGGATGCGGTCAACAAGCTCTGGGAGATCCTGCTCCCGTTCTCCGACTACGCGTTCAACAAAGCGCACTCCGCCGCGTACGGGGTCATCTCGTACTGGACCGCCTACCTCAAGGCCCACTACCCGGCCGAGTACATGGCCGCGCTGCTGACGAGCGTCGGAGACTCCAAAGACAAGATGGCGCTCTACCTCAACGAGTGCCGCCGCATGGGCATCAAGGTGCTCCCGCCGGACGTCAACGAGTCCAACCTCTACTTCGCCGCCGTCGGCACCGACATTCGCTTCGGGATGGGCGCCGTGCGCAACGTGGGCGCGAACGTCGTCGAGGGCGTGCGGGAGGCGCGGGAGACCAAGGGCAGGTTCGACTCCTTCCACGACTTCCTCACCAAGGTCCCGATCCACGCGGCCAACAAGCGCACGGTGGAGTCGCTGATCAAGGCCGGCGCGTTCGACTCGCTCGGCCACACCAGGCGCGCGCTCGTCGAGGTGCACGAGGACGCGGTAGAGTCCGCGGTGAAGATCAAGCGCAACGAGGCGAACGGCGATGTCGGCTTCGACTTCGACAGCCTCTGGGGCGAGGACGAGCAGACGGCGTCGCAGCACCACATCCCGGATCGGCCGGAGTGGGGCAAGCGCGACAAGCTGGCTTTCGAGCGCGACATGCTCGGGCTGTACGTCTCCGACCATCCACTGGCCGGGCTGGAACTGCCGCTTGCCAAGCTGGCGAGCACGTCGATCGCCGACCTCGTCGGCTCCGACAACATCCAGGACGGCGAGACGGTCACGATCGCCGGTCTCGTCACGAGCGTGCAGCACCGCGTGGCGAAGGCCTCCGGCAACCAGTACGGGATGATCCAGGTCGAGGACTTCGGCGGCGAGCTGACCGTGATGTTCATGGGCAAGGCGTACCAGGAGTTCTCGCCGATGCTGCAGGGCGACGCGATCGTCGTGGTGCGCGGCAGGGTCAGCCTCCGCGACGACGGGATGAACCTGCACGCGTTCAGCCTGATGACGCCCGATCTCGGTCAGAGCGTCGGCACGGGGCCCCTCATGATCACGATGCCGGATCAGCGGGCCACGACGGACACGGTCACCACCCTCGCCGAGGTGCTCGCCAGGCACCCGGGCGACAACGAGGTGCGCCTGCGCCTCGTGAAGGGCCAGGTCGCGCGCGTCTTCGAGGTCCCCAAGCCGGTCACCATCAGCGCCGACCTCTACGGCGAGCTGAAGGGCCTCCTCGGCCCCAACTGCCTCGTCTAGCGGCCGGTCAGGCGGTTTCGCCGGGGGTGAGGTAGCGGCGCTCGTGGTAGAGCAGGGCGGCGTCGTCGTCTCCGACCTCGCCGTCCTCGATCTGGACGACCACCACCGCGTTGTTGTGCACGGAGACGCGCTCGACGATGCGGCCGACCATCCAGCTGGTCACGTCTTTGATGATGGGGAGGCCGTGCGGGCCCGGGTACCAGTGGTCGCCGTCGAAGCGGAGCGCGTTGTCGCCCGCGAGCTTCTCGGCCACGGCACGGTTGCGCACGCCGAGCATGTGGATGACCACGCGGTCGGTCTCGGAGATGGCCGGCCAGCTCGATGCCGAGCGGGCGATGTTGAACGTCGCCAGCGGCGGCACGGCGGCCAGCGACGCGAGCGAGGTGGCCGTGAAGCCGACGGGGGTGCCGTCCTGTGCGAGAGCGGTGATGATCGCGACGCCCGCCGCATGCCGGCGGAACGACTGGCGGAACGCGGTCAGGTCGGGCGTGACATCCGGCTCGATGCGGTCGGACGGCCGCGGCGCCTGCTCGGGGGTCGGGTTCTGAAACTGCGGCGAACTATTCATACGTATACAACAAGCACGGGTGGGCTCCTGGGTATTCCGGGTTGCGGATAGTCTTGTCTGGTCATGATGCACACCATTGATCTCCGCGGAATCCAGCCTACCCGTGCCGCGTTCCAGCGCCTCGTGCCCCGTCCCGTCGTGGATGTGTCCGTCGCACTCGACGTCGCCTCCGGTCTGATCGACGACGTGAAGGCGCATGGTTCCTCCGCCCTCGCCGCGCAGGCGGAGCGGTTCGACGGGGGAGCGCCCGCGTCGATCAGGGTGCCGCAGGAGGACATCGACCGCGCGGTCGAGAACCTTCCCGCCGACGTCCGGGAGGCGCTCGAAGAGGCCATCGCCCGCGTGCGCGAGGCGACGGCGGCGCAGGTGCCCCCGGCCGCGGAGACCCGCATCGGACCGGGAGCAACGGTGGTGCAGCGCTGGCAGCCGGTCGAGCGCGCAGGGCTCTACGTTCCGGGCGGCAAGGCCGTCTACCCGTCGAGCGTCGTGATGAACGCGGTTCCTGCGCAGGTCGCCGGGGTCGCATCCATCGCTCTGGCCAGTCCTCCGCAGCGCGAGTTCGGGGGAGCGGTGCACCCGGCCATCCTCGGCGCGGCAGGGCTGCTCGGCATCGACGAGGTGTACGCGATGGGCGGAGCAGGCGCGATCGGCGCGCTCGCCTGGGGTGTCGAAGACATCGGGCTCGATCCCGTGCAGGTGATCACCGGACCGGGGAACATCTACGTCGCCGCCGCCAAGCGCGTCGTCCGCGGCCAGACCGGCATCGACGCCGAGGCGGGGACGACCGAGATCCTGGTCATCGCCGACGACACGGCGGATGCGCGGTTCGTCGCGGCCGATCTGGTCAGCCAGGCGGAGCACGACGAGGCGGCGGCGTCCCTGCTCGTCACCGACAGCCCCGCGTTCGCCGACCGCGTCGCCGCTGAACTGGAGACCATCGCCGCCGCCACTAAGCACTCCGAGCGCGTGCGCACCGCATTGTCCGGCCAGCAGTCGGCCATCGTGCTCGTCGACGACCTCGCCGCCGCCGCCGCGTTCAGCAACGCGTACGGTCCTGAGCACCTGGAGATCCAGACCGAGAACCCGGATGCGGTGCTCGCCAGGATCGAGAGCGCCGGCGCCATCTTCCTCGGCCCGCACTCCCCGGTGAGCCTCGGCGACTACCTCGCCGGCTCCAACCACGTGCTGCCCACCGGCGGACAGGCGCGCTTCTCGTCCGGACTCGGTGCGTACTCGTTCCTGCGCCCGCAGCAGGTCATCCGCTACGACCGGCCTGCCCTGCAGCAGGTCGCCGACCGCATCGTCGCCCTGTCCGGCGCCGAGGATCTGCCCGCCCACGGCGAGGCAGTGACCGCGCGTTTCCTCTAGAGCACCGCAGCATCCCCCGGATGGGGTCTGCCGGACGGTAGAATCGGTGTCACCATGTTCTGCCCTTTCTGCCGCCACCCGGATTCCCGTGTCATCGACTCCCGCACGAGCGACGACGGCCTCTCGATCCGTCGGCGCCGGCAGTGCCCGGAGTGCGGCCGGCGCTTCTCCACCACGGAGACGGCGAGCCTCAGCGTGATCAAGCGCAGCGGGGTCGCCGAGCCGTTCAGCAGGGAGAAGATCGTGCTGGGCGTCCGCAAGGCGTGCCAGGGCCGTCCGGTGACGGACTCCGACCTCGCCGTGCTGGCGCAGAAGGTGGAGGAGACCATCCGCTCCACCGGTGCGTCGCAGATCGAGGCGAACGACATCGGCCTCGCGATCCTCCCTCCGCTCCGCGAGCTGGACGAGGTCGCCTATCTGCGGTTCGCGAGCGTCTACCAGGGCTTCGACTCCCTCGACGACTTCGACGACGCCATCCAGCAGCTGCGCATCGAGCACCACGGCGCCCCGGTGGATGCGCAGGCGGGCACAGCCTGACCCACGCCCGGTATCCTCGTACAGGCATGTATCACACACTCTTCTCCCTCGTCCTGTCGAAGCTCGATCCCGAACGCGCTCACCACCTGGCGTTCCTGGTCATCCGAGCTCTCCCTGTGCTCGGTCTCGGCCGCCTCGTGCGCCGGTTCACCGCGCCGGACCCGTCGCTCGCCGTCGAGGCGCTCGGACTGCGGTTCGACTCGCCGTTCGGCGTCGCCGCCGGGTTCGACAAGAACGGCGAGGCCGTCATCGGTCTCGGCCAGCTGGGCTTCGGCCACGTCGAGGTGGGCACCATCACCGCCATCGCACAGCCGGGCAACGACAAGCCGCGCCTGTTCCGTCTGATCCCGGACCGCGCCGTCATCAACAGGATGGGCTTCAACAACCAGGGCGCCGCCGTCGCGGCCAACCGTCTGCTCGGCGTCGTGCGCAGCCGCCGCCGCCCGGTGCTCGGCGTGAACATCGGCAAGAGCAGGGTCGTCGCCGTCGAGGATGCGACCGCGGACTACCTGACCAGCGCCCGCGCACTCTCTCCGGTCGCCGACTACCTCGTCGTCAACGTCAGCTCACCCAACACGCCCGGCCTCCGCGGACTGCAGGAGTTGGAGCTCCTCTCCCCGCTGCTCGCGGCCGTGAAGGAGGTGGCGGGGCAGAAGCCGCTGCTGGTCAAGATCGCGCCGGACCTCACCGACGAGCAGGTCGTGAAGATCGCCGGCCTGGTCGTCGAGCTGGGCCTGGCCGGCATCATCGCCACCAACACGACCATCTCGCGCGAGGGTCTGCTCACCGACCCGGCCGTCGTCGAGGCCGCGGGAGCGGGAGGCCTCTCCGGCGCCCCGCTCGCCGACCGGTCGCTCGAAGTCCTCCGGCTGATCCGCGCGAACGTCCCGGCCGACCTGTGCGTCATCTCGGTGGGCGGCGTCGAGTCCGCCGCCGACGTGCAGGCGCGACTGGATGCCGGCGCCACCCTGGTGCAGGGATACACCGCGTTCCTCTACCTCGGCCCGCTGTGGGCGAGGCAGATCAACCGCGGGCTACTCCGCCTCCGGCGTCCCCTGGTGGAAGCGTAGCCGCCAGCGGCCGTTGACCCGCAGCCACAGCGAGCTGCGCAGCGAGCTGCCACGCGCATCCACGGTGCGGGCGGTGAGCAGGATGATCTCGGGGGAGAGCGCCTCGGTGCCGAGCAGCTCGAAACCCGCTGCGGCTTCGTCGGTCTCCGCCGACAGCTCCTGCACGATGGCATCGCGTCCCCAGAGGCGTCCGGAGCGGCCGATCTCCTCGAAGTCGGGGTGCAGCAGTGCCGCGACGCGCGAGGCGTCCGCGCGCACGGCCGGATCGAGCAGTTCCTGCTCCAGCCGGGCGACGACTTCTGCGTCGGTCTCCGCGGGCGCCAGGTCGGCGAACAGGTCGAGCTCGACGCTCTCCTGAGCCGGGCCGCCGGTCCCGGTCGCCTCGATGACCTCTCCCGTCGCCTCGTCCGTGCGCGAACGGCCGGGCCAGCCCGGTCCGATCGGGATGGGGTCGCCCTTCTGGTACGCCGTCGCGACCGCGCGGGCGCGCACGTCGGCCGCCTCGTTCAGCGCGTGACCGGCGTGGCCCTTGACCCACTCGAAGGTGTACCGGCGACCCTGCACAGCGCGGTCCAGCCGCTCCAGCAGTTCGCGGTTGAGCACGGGGGAGCCGTCGGCCTTGCGCCAGCCCTTCCGCTTCCAGCCGGGCATCCACTTGGTGACGGCGTTGATGACGTACTGGCTGTCGCACAGGATGCGCAGGTCTTCGTCGAGGTGCGCCGTGGAGTCGAGCAGGTCGATCACGGCCATCAGCTCGCCCTGGTTGTTCGTGCCGTGCGGCCATCCGCCGGCCGCCCAGGTGGTGTCGTCGACGTACCACGCCCACCCTGCCGGACCCGGATTGCCCAGTGCGGAGCCGTCCGCCGCTGCGACGATCGTCACGGTCAGCTGGGGTACTGGCCGCGCTTGACCTGCGGCTTCGGCAGGCGCATGACGCGCAGCTGCAGAGCACGCATGGCCGCGTACCAGCGCACGCCGCGCTCGACCTTGCTCTCTCCGAACTTCTCGCGCAGGCGCTTGCGCACCAGCATGCCGAGCACGAAGCAGTCGATCACGGCGATGGCGAAGAACGCCCAGAGCGCGAGCAGGCCGTAGACCTGGAAGTACCCGGGAAGGAAGGAGAGCACGATCACGAGCAGCATGACCGGGATGAGGTATTCGCCGATGCTGAAACGCGCATCCACGTAGTCGCGCACGTAGCGTCGCTGCGGGCCGCGGTCGCGCGCGGTGAGGTAGCGGTCGTCGCCGGCGGCCATGCCGACGCGCGCCTTCTCGCGGGCCTCGGCGGTCTTCGCGCGGGCCTGGCGGGCGGCCTCCTTGCGGTCCTCGGGCACCAGGGGGCGCTTGCGGGCGGCCTCCTGCTCACGGCGGGTCGGGGTCGGGGCGCCCTTGCCCTGCCTCAGACGCTCTTCCGTCTCTTCTGCGGTCTCGACGGCCGGGGCTTCTGCCTTGGTCGCCTGCGGGTTCTCTCGTTTTGCCAACGTCAAGCCTTCGATAGTGGGGTCCGCTTAAGATTACCGTCATGACGAACGGACAGCAGACCCCGCCCACCGAACCCACAGCAGCGGAGGAGGCGGTGCGCTCCAGCGTGGAGGCCGCCCTGCCGTCGACCGTCGCCGACCTGGCGGCGCTCGTGCGCATCCCGTCGGTGTCCTGGTCGGCGTTCGACCCGGCGAACGTCGCGGCCAGCGCCGACGCCGTCGCGACGCTGCTGCGCGACACGGGGGCGTTCGAGAGCGTCGAGATCAAGCGCGCGCCGATCGGAGACGGCGAGGAGTCCGGCCAGCCCGCCGTGCTCGCCACCCGGGCGGCGAAGAACGGCCGCCCGACCGTGCTGCTCTACGCCCACCACGACGTGCAGCCGCAGGGCAAGGACGAGGACTGGAACACGCCGCCGTTCGAGCCGACCGTGCGCGGGGACCGGATGTACGGCCGCGGGGCGGCGGACGACAAGGCGGGCGTGATGGCGCACGTCGCGAGCGTGCGGGCGCTGGTGGATGCGCTCGGGAACGACTTCGACCTCGGCCTCGCGGTGTTCATCGAGGGGGAGGAGGAGTTCGGCTCCCGCTCCTTCGCGAACTTCCTGGAGCAGAACAAGGCGGCGCTCGAAGCAGACGTGATCGTGGTCGCCGACTCGGACAACGTCGACGTCGACACTCCCGCGCTCACCGTGTCGTTGCGCGGCAATGTGACCTTCCGGCTCACCGTCTCCACCCTCGAGCACGCGTCGCACTCCGGCATGTACGGGGGAGCAGCACCGGATGCGATGCTCGCCATGGTCAAGCTGCTCGCCACCCTGCACGACGACAACGGCTCCGTGGCCGTCGACGGCTTCACCGCCAGGTCGGACGCGGCGGAGCCGCCCGCCCTCAGCGAGGAGCAGTTCCGCGAGGAGGCGGCGCTGCTCGACGGTGTGACGCCGATCGGCACCGGTCCCATCCTGTCCAGGATGTGGTCGCAGCCGACCATCACGGTCACCGGCATCGACGCTCCGAGCGTCGCCAACGCATCCAACACCCTGCTGCCGAGCGTCTCCGTGCGGATCAGCGCGCGCGTGGCTCCCGGCCAGCCGGCTGCGGACGCGTACGCGGCCCTGGAGCGCCACCTGCGCGCCAACGCGCCGTTCGGGGCGCACGTCGCCATCGACGACGTCGACACCGGGGAGGCGTTCTTGGTCGACACGAACGGCTGGGCGGCGACGGAGGCCAAGCGGGCGATGACGGACGCCTGGGGCAAGGAAGCGGTCGAGACCGGCATCGGAGGGTCCATCCCGTTCATCGCCGACCTGGTCCGCGAGTTCCCGGAGGCGCAGATCTTGGTCACCGGCGTCGAAGACCCCGACTCCCGTGCGCACAGCCCGAACGAGTCCCTGCACCTCGGCGTCTTCAAGCGCGCGATCCTCGCCGAGGCCCTGCTCCTCGCGCGGCTCGACGGCCGCACGGGGGCGTAGTCGCGCCGATTGCGGAATGCGCGGGGCGATTTCCCGGTTTTCCGACGTAGAATCGTCCCAGATTTCGTCCAGAAGTCCGAACAAGACCCGTAAGAGGAGTCCCATGACCGACACAACGCTGACCGAGACGAAGGCGCACGGCGTCGGGCTGTCCGATGCCGCGGCGAGCAAGGTCAGGAGCCTGCTCGAGCAGGAGGGCCGCGACGACCTGCGTCTGCGCGTCGCCGTCCAGCCCGGTGGATGCTCCGGCCTGATCTACCAGCTCTACTTCGACGAGCGCATGCTCGACGGCGACGCGACCGTCGACTTCGACGGTGTCGAGGTCATCGTCGACAAGATGAGCGTCCCGTACCTGGATGGCGCGTCCATCGACTTCGAGGACACCATCCAGAAGCAGGGCTTCACGATCGACAACCCCAACGCATCCGGTTCGTGCGCCTGTGGAGACTCGTTCCACTGAGTCGCTATAACACACGAAAAGGTTGAGGGCCGCCCCATCGGGGCGGCCCTTTCTGTTCAAATCGGCGCGTGCGGCGGAGTAGGGTGGATACAGCCAAATACAGTTACGTGTGAACTGTCCATGAGTCACTCGAAAGGTCACCGGTGCGTCACAATCGCCGTCTCCGATGGGCTGCCATCCCGATCGCAGCGACGCTCGTCGTCGTTCTTGCGGGATGCACGCAGGCACAGCTGAACGGATTCCTTCCCGGATTCGTCGAGGGTAAGGAGCCCGTCACCAACCACACCGAGCGCATCAGCGGTCTGTGGGTGACGAGCTGGATCGTCCTCCTCATCGTGGGCGTGATCGTCTGGGGTCTCATCGTCTGGGCGGTCATCGTGTACCGCCGCCGTACGGGTCAGACCGGTCTCCCGGTCCAGATGCGCTACAACATGCCGATCGAGATCTTCTACACGATCGTGCCGCTCATCCTCGTCCTCGGCTTCTTCGCCTTCACGGCGAGGGACCAGAACGCGATCGAGCAGCCGTACGCCAAGCCGGACCTCAAGATCCAGGTCTACGCCAAGCAGTGGGCGTGGGACTTCAACTACGTGAGCGACAACGTCTACGACCCGGGCATCCAGGTGCAGCCGGACGACGCGAGCGCCACCCCCGGTTCCGTGCAGGAGGGCGAGATCCCCACCCTGTACCTGCCCGAGGGCAAGAAGATCACGATCCAGCTCGACTCGCGCGACGTGATCCACTCGTTCTGGGTTCCCGCGATGCTCTACAAGAAAGACATCATCCCGGGCAAGACCAACTACATGTACTTCGAGACGACCGGCCGCACCGGCACCTTCGTCGGAAAGTGCGCCGAGCTCTGCGGCGAGTACCACTCTGCGATGCTCTTCAACGTGAAGATCGTTCCGCAGGACGTGTACGACGCCCACATCAAGAGCCTCCGCGACAAGGGCTTCGAGGGCCAGCTGGGCTCCGAGTACGACCGTAATCAGAACCTGCCCGGAACGGGCGCTCCCAAGGGTAACGAGTAGGGCATCCACGAATGACGACGACAGCACCGGCCCCAGCGGCCACCACGGCGCCGGCACCGAAGGCCAATCCGGCCCTCGGCGCCAACCAGGTGGAGCGCAAGGGCAACATCCTCGTGAACTACATCACGTCGACCGACCACAAGACGATCGGGTACATGTACCTGATCTCGTCGTTCATCTACTTCCTCATCGGCGGTGTGATGGCGCTCATCATCCGTGCTCAGCTGTTCGAGCCCGGACTGGAGGTCGTACAGACCAAGGAGCAGTACAACCAGCTCTTCACCATGCACGGCACGATCATGCTGCTCATGTTCGCGACGCCGCTGTTCGCCGGCTTCGCCAACGTGCTCATGCCGCTGCAGATCGGTGCTCCTGACGTCGCGTTCCCGCGTCTGAACGCGCTGGCGTACTGGTTCTACTCCTTCGGCTCGCTGATCGCGGTCGCCGGCTTCCTCACCCCGCAGGGTGCTGCATCGTTCGGCTGGTTCGCATACGCGCCACTATCGAGTACAACGTTCTCGCCAGGAATCGGCGGCAATTTGTGGGTGGTCGGCCTCGGTCTGTCCGGTTTCGGAACGATCCTCGGCGCGGTGAACTTCATCACCACCATCATCACGATGCGCGCCCCCGGCATGACCATGTTCCGCATGCCGATCTTCACCTGGAACACGCTGGTCACCTCGATCCTCGTGCTGATGGCCTTCCCGGTCCTCGCCGCCGCCATGTTCGCCCTCGCGGCCGACCGTGTCTTCGACGCGCACATCTACGACGCGGCCAACGGCGGAGCCCTGCTCTGGCAGCACCTGTTCTGGTTCTTCGGGCACCCGGAGGTCTACATCATCGCGCTGCCGTTCTTCGGCATCGTGTCCGAGATCTTCCCGGTGTTCAGCCGCAAGCCGATCTTCGGATACAAGACCCTCATCTACGCGACGATCGCCATCGCGGCCCTGTCCGTCACCGTCTGGGCGCACCACATGTACGTGACCGGCTCGGTCCTGCTGCCCTGGTTCTCGCTGATGACGATGCTCATCGCCGTCCCGACCGGTGTGAAGATCTTCAACTGGATCGGCACCATGTGGCGCGGCTCGCTCACGTTCGAGTCTCCGATGCTCTGGTCGATCGGCTTCCTGATCACCTTCACGTTCGGTGGTCTGACGGGCGTCATCCTGGCCTCCCCGCCGCTCGACTTCCACGTGTCCGACACGTACTTCGTCGTCGCCCACTTCCACTACGTGGTCTTCGGCACCGTCGTGTTCGCGATGTTCGCCGGCTTCTACTTCTGGTGGCCGAAGTGGACGGGCAAGATGCTCAACGACCGCCTCGGCAAGTGGCACTTCTGGCTGCTGTTCATCGGCTTCCACACCACGTTCCTCGTGCAGCACTGGCTGGGTGTCGTCGGCATGCCGCGTCGGTACGCCACCTACCTGCCGTCCGACGGCTTCACCTGGATGAACCAGCTGTCGTCGATCGGCGCCGGGATCCTGGCCGTCTCGATGATCCCGTTCTTCGTGAACGTGTACCTCACGGCGCGCAACGCTCCCAAGGTCACGGTCAACGACCCGTGGGGCTACGGCCGCTCGCTCGAGTGGGCCACCAGCTGCCCGCCGCCGCGCCACAACTTCACGTCGATCCCGCGCATCCGTTCGGAGTCTCCCGCGTTCGACCTGAACCACCCGGAGGCCGGCATCCCGATCGGTGTCGGCGGTGCGAAGGACGCTCCTGACGCCCCCGTGCTCGACATCGCGAACAACGAGGTGAAGTAACCCATGAGAGCCAACGCGATCCTCTTCTGGATTCTGTCGATCTTCTTCCTGCTCTCCGCCATCGTGTACACGGTGTGGAGCCTGCTCGACCCGATGCACATGAAGGTCGAGTGGGTCGGCACCGTCGCGCTGCTGCTGAGCGCGATCCTGGCCGCCTTCATCGCCTTCTACGTCGGCCGTTCGCACGCCTCGCAGGGCGGTGAGCTCCCGGAGGACCGCCTCGACGCCAACATCGACGACGGCGACCCGGAGCTCGGGCACTTCAGCCCGTGGAGCTGGTGGCCGGTGGCCCTCGCCTTCGGCGCCGGTCTCGTGATGCTCGGCCTCGCGGTCGGCTTCTGGATCTGCTTCATCGGTGTCGCGTTCGCGCTCATCTGCATCGTCGGGTGGACCTACGAGTACTACCGCGGATACTTCGCGCGCTGAGTCATCGGCACGCGCCAGCATGCACGGAGCGCCGCATCCCGTTCGGGGTGCGGCGCTTTCGCGTTCCCGGGGGACGCGCGAGACTGGGAGCATGAGCATGGAGCTGATCCTCGCCGAACTCCGGAGCCTGCCCGGAGTGCTGGAACTGGCACCGCAGCCGGGGAGCGAGCATCCGGAGCTGTCCTGGGGCGACCACTTCTTCTACTACGCCCCGGATGGCGCGGTGCCGCAGAACAGGCAGCCGTACGCCACCATCGTCACGAAGGACTACCCGGACGACACCGCCTCCCGGCTGTCCGATCCTGACCGGTGGAGGCTGAACATCCATACGGGGCCGCGCCTGTTCACCGAGCTCGTTGGTTCCGCGCCGGAGGACATCGACGCCGAGACGGTCGACTACGGCGAGACCGACGTGTTCCTGCCGCATCCGCTGTACGGCGCATACGGCTGGGTCGCGGTGGTGAACCCGGGGGAACGCACGACGGCGCGCACCATCGCCGCACTCCGGGATGCGCACGACGCCGACCGGCAGCGCGTCGAGCGCCGCCGGGCAAGCGGCAGCTAGCGGCAGCTAGCGGCGGCTAGCGTCGCGTGAAGCGGAGGACGTCGACGGAGAGGGTCGCCGTCTCCACGTCCTCGACGGGGGAAGCGCTCCCGTGGTGTGCGGAGGGTCCCATGCCGACCAGCGCCGCGCGCAGAGCGTCGTCGAGTGTCAGGGCCTGGGCCACGTGTTCGCGCGTCTGGAGGGCGAACAGGGGCTCCGCGGACGCGATCAGGTCGTCCGCCTTGTCGGCGGGAACGTCGAGCATGGCGCCGGTGGCGCGCAGCTCGGCCAGGTGATCGGCCCGGGGCACCACGACGACGAGCGTGCCGCCCGGCCGGAGCACCCGGTGGAACTCGGGCAGGTTGCGCGGGGCGAACACGTCGAGCACCGTGTCGGCCGCGCCGGTGCGCACCGGGAGCGGCTGCCAGGTGTCGGCGACCAGTCCGTCGATCCGGTCGGAGCTGCGGGCGGCGCGAGCGACGGCGGCGGGGGAGAGATCCATCGCGAGACCGCGCGCCTCCGGATGCTCGGCCAGCGCCGCCCGGAGGTAGTAACCGGTGCCCGCTCCGGCGTCGAGGATGCGGGGGCCGGCCGATGCGCCTGACACGGCCGCGGCGACCAGGGCGTACGTGTCGTTCTCGAGCACCGCATCCCGGGCGTCGAGCATGGCGGCACTGTCGCCCTGCACCTTGGATCCCGCGGGCAGGAGCGTCACGTAGCCGCGTTTGTTCACGTCGAAGCTATGAGCACGCACGCAGGCGAGCCTGAGGCGTCCAGCGGGCTCCAGCGGCTCCGCGCAGACCGTACAGCGCAGCCAGCCCGCCAGCCGGGACAGCGGATCGCCGTCGGTCGTGCTCATTCTCGGCCTCTCGTCTGGATGCGCGAAAGCGCCGGCGCGAAGATCGCGGCCGGCGCTTTCACGTCGGTGGAGCTGGTGCGGCTCAGTGGTGTCCGTGGCCGGACTCGAGCTCGCCCTTGGTGGGCGGGACGATCCTGTCCTCGAAGAACCAGCGGGACATGCTTGCGCGCATCCGGTTGCCGACGGTGATCTTGCCCTTGCTGTTCGGGCGGATCATCAGCGGCTCGTAGCTCTCGAAGCTGACCAGGCGCCACAGCTCGTACTCGTCGAGCTGCTCGTGCACCTCGATGAACTCGCCACCGGGGAGCTTGACGATGCGGCCGGACTCGTAGCCGTGCAGCGCGATCGAGCGGTCCTTCTTCTGCAGCGCGAGGCAGACGCGCTTCGTGACGAAGTAGGCGATGATCGGGCCGAGGATGAGCAGGGCCTGCAGGGCGTGGATGACGCCCTCCATCGTGAGCTTGAAGTGCGTCGCGATGATGTCCGAGCTGGCCGCGGCCCAGAAGACCGCGTAGAACGTGACACCGGCCGCGCCGATGGCGGTGCGGGTGGCTGCGTTGCGCGGACGGTCCAGGATGTGGTGCTCACGCTTGTCGCCCGTGATCCACGCCTCGATGAAGGGGTAGATCAGGACGGTCACGATGAACAGACCCAGGATCGCGACGGGCACGATGATGTTGAACGACCAGGTGCGGTCCAGCCAGACGAATTCCCAGCCCGGTGGCACCAGGCGCAGAGCGCCGTCGGCGAAGCCGATGTACCAGTCGGGCTGCGTTCCCGCGGAGACCGGTGACGGGTCGTACGGGCCGTAGTTCCAGATCGGGTTGATGGTGAAGAACGACGCCATGAGGGCGACGACACCGAACACGATGAAGAAGAATCCGCCGGCCTTGGCCGCGTAGACCGGGAGGACCGGGTAGCCGACCACGTTGCCCTGCGTGCGGCCGGGAGCCGCGTACTGGGTGTGCTTGTGGATGACCACGAACATCAGGTGCAGCGCGATGAACGCGAGCACCAGCGCAGGCAGCAGCAGGATGTGCAGCGTGTACAGACGTCCGACGATCGCCGTACCGGGGAACTCGCCGCCGAAGAGGAGGAATGAGATCCAGGTGCCGACCACGGGGAGACCCTTGATCAGACCGTCGATGATGCGGAGGCCGTTGCCCGAGAGCAGGTCGTCGGGGAGCGAATATCCGGTGAAGCCCTCTGCCATCGCGAGGATGAAGAGCACGAAGCCGATCACCCAGTTGAGCTCGCGCGGCTTGCGGAACGCACCCGTGAAGAAGATGCGGAGCATGTGCAGGCCGATGGCGGCGACGAAGAGCAGAGCAGCCCAGTGGTGGATCTGGCGCATGAGCAGTCCACCGCGGATCTCGAACGAGATGTTGAGCGTGCTCGACATCGCGGCCGACATCTCGACGCCCTTCAGCGGGACGTACGAGCCGTGGTAGACGACCTCGGCCATCGACGCCTGGAAGAAGAACGTCAGGAACGTTCCGGAGAGCAGGATGACGATGAACGAGTAGAGGGCGACCTCACCGAGGAGGAAGGACCAGTGGTCGGGGAAGATCTTGCGACCGAACTCCTTGACGGCGCCCGAGATGCTGGTGCGGTCTTCCAGGTAGTTCGCGGCTGCTGCCGTGAACCCGCCCTTCTTGGCCGGTGCTTGTGCCGCGGCAGGTGCGGCGGTCGTGGTGCTCAATGACGCTCCCAGAAGCTCGGGCCGACAGGCTCGGTGAAGTCGCTGCGAGCGACCAGATAGCCATCGGCGTCCACGGTGATCGGCAGCTGCGGCAGCGGACGCTTGGCCGGGCCGAAGATCACCTCGGCCTCGTGCGTGATGTCGAACTGCGACTGGTGGCACGGGCACAGAAGGTGGTGGGTCTGCTGCTCGTAGAGTGCGACGGGGCACCCGACGTGCGTGCAGATCTTGGAGTACGCGACGATTCCGTCGTAGTTCCAGTCCTCGCGGCCCTTGGAGACGTGGAGGTCTTCGGGCTTGAGGCGCATGAGGAGGACAGCGGCCTTTGCCTTCTCCTCGAGACGGTTCTCCTTCTCGTTCAGCCCCTCGGGGATGACGTGGAAGGCGCTGCCGAGCGTGACGTCGGACGCCTTGATGGGCGTGCCGGACGGGTCGCGGGTGAGGCGCGTGCCCTTGGCCCACATCGTCTGCGAGAGCAGCTCCACCGGGTCTTCGTTCATCGGAGCGAGTCCGCGGAAGAGCACGACGGCGGGGAGCGGGAAGGCGATGAGGGCGCCGATCAGGCTGTTGCGGACGAGGACGCGACGGCTGAAGCCGGACTCCTCGTCTGCCTGGCGGAAGATCTCGGCCGCGCGCTCGGTGGTGGTCTCCGATCCACGGACCGGGTGACGGAGGTCGACGCCCTCCTTCTCGTGCATGAGGGCCTTGCCCCAGTGCACGGCGCCGATACCGATGGCGAGGAGGGCGAGCGCGATCCCGACACCGATGAACAGGTTGTTCAGACGGACGGAACCCGGGTCGTTGTCGTTGATCGGGAAGGCCATGTATGCCGCGACGGCCCAGACGCTTCCGACGATCGACAGGTAGAACAGCGTGTAGACGGTCCGCTCTGCCCGACGCTCCTTCTTCGGGTCGAGGTCGGTGACGCGTGGCCGGTGCGGCGGGAAGCCGGGGTTCTCCAGCTCGTCGCGGATGATCAGCGCCGTTCCCGGGTCGCCCGTCCTGTGCACGTCGACGGCTGACGAACTGGCAGAGGTCAGCTCGTGACCGCTGTTATCGTCGTGTGCCATTGTTCTCCTTCTTACGCTGTGACATGTCCCGAGTACCGGCTAGTTCGACTTCGCCGTGATCCAGACGGTCAGCGCGACGATGGCGCCGAGTCCGAAGATCCAGAGGAAGAGACCCTCCGCGACCGGGCCGAGCGAACCGAGCTCGAAGCCGCCGGGCGACGGGTTGTTCTGGATGTACTTGAGGTACGTGATGATGTCGGCCTTGCCCTGGGGCGTGATGTTGAGGTCGTTGAACACGGGCATGTTCTGCGGACCGGTGACCATGGCCTCGTAGATGTGCTGGGCGCTCACGCCGGTGAGCGGGGGAGCGTACTTGCCCTCCGTGAGTGCACCACCGGCGCCGGCCACGTTGTGGCACATCGCGCAGTTGATGCGGAAGAGCTCGGCGCCGTTCGCGGCGTCGCCCTTGCCGTCGAGGTACTTCTGCTCCGGGATGGACGGGCCGGGAGCGAGGGAGGCGACGTACGCCGCGAGCTGCTTGACCTGCTCGTCGGTGAACTGGACCGGCTTCTCCGGGGCCTGCGGGCCCTGCATCTGCATCGGCATGCGGCCGGTGCCGACCTGGAAGTCGACGGAGGCGGCACCGACGCCGATGAGGCTCGGCGCGTTGACCGTTCCCTGGGCGTCGAGGCCGTGGCAGGTGGCGCAGTTCGACTGGAAGAGCTTCTTGCCCTGGTCGACCGTGTCCTGGGACGCTGCCTGGACCTGCTGGGTCTCTGCGGAGGCGGTGGTCGTGTTGAACGCCGCGTACGCGCCTCCGGTGAGGCCGAGGCCGACGGCGATCAGCGCGACGGTGGCGAGGGGATGACGACGGCCGCCCTTGCGGACTGTCTTCGTCTTGGTACGGATATTCGGACGCATGGTGGTGGGGTCAGCTCCTGTTGTTCTATCTGATGATGTAGATGACCGCGAACAGTCCGATCCACACGACGTCGACGAAGTGCCAGTAGTACGAGACGACGATGGCGCTCGTCGCCTCCTTGTGGCCGAAGGTCTTGACCGCGAACGCGCGGCCGATGACGAGGAGGAACGCGATGAGGCCGCCCGTGACGTGGAGGCCGTGGAAGCCGGTGGTCAGGTAGAACGCCGACCCGTATGCGTTGGAGCTGAGGGAGATGCCCTCGGAGACGAGCGTCGCGTACTCGAGGATCTGCCCGGAGACGAAGATCGCGCCGAGCGCGTATGAGAGCGTGAACCACTCGACCATGCCCCACTTGACCGGGCTCCAGCCGGTGGCACGGGGCTGCAGGCGCTCGGCCGCGAACACGCCGAACTGGCAGGTGAACGAACTGGCGACCAGGATGATCGTGTTCGTCAGCGAGTACGGGATGTTGAGGTGCGCCGTCTCGGCCGCCCACAGGTCGGGAGACGTCGACTTGAGGGTGAAGTAGATCGCGAACAAGCCCGCGAAGAACATGACCTCACTGCCCAGCCAGACAATGGTGCCGACGGCCACGACATTGGGCCGGTTGATCGTAGGCGCACTCGCCGTAGGAGATATTGAGGTGCTCGTCACGGTAACCATTATGGCTGAAAAGAAGCCGTGGTTTTCTCATCCGACAGGCCGGAATGGGGGTTAAATTTGGTTAGGACGCCCTAAATTCGCCGGTTCCACGCGGGTTGTCGCACCTGGTCGCCCGCTCAGTAGGATCGGTACATGTCGGAAATGCAGTCCTGGTCGTCCGTGCTCACCACGCTTCTCGCCGGAGAAGACCTCAGTGTGGCGGACGCGGCGTGGGCGATGGACCAGGTCATGACCGGCGAGGCGACGGAGGCCCAGGTCGCCGGATTCCTCATCGCGCTGCGTGCGAAAGGCGAGACCGTCGACGAGATCGTCGGGTTCCGGGATGCGATCCTCGACCACGCGGTCGCCCTCCCCGTCGACCCGATGGCTCTTGACATCGTCGGTACGGGAGGCGACAGATTCGGCACCGTGAACGTGTCGACCACCGCATCCATCGTCGCCGCCGCGGCCGGGGTGCCGGTGATCAAGCACGGGAACAGGGCGGCCAGCTCGTCCTCCGGGTCGTCCGACGTGCTCGCGGCGCTCGGGATCGACCTCACGCTTCCCGCGGAGAAGGTCGCCGAGGTGCTCGAACGCGCAGGGATCACCTTCGCCTTCGCGAGCGCCTTCCACCCCGGATTCGCCAATGCGGCGCCCGTGCGCGCTCAGCTCGGCGTCCCCACCGTCTTCAACTACCTCGGCCCGCTCTGCAACCCGGCCAGGCCGGAGGCGTCCGCCGTCGGCGTCGCGACGCTCGACCGCGTTCCCCTCTTCGTCGGCGTCTTCCAGACCAGAGGGGCGACGGCGCTGGTCTTCCGCGGGGACGACGGCCTCGACGAGCTGTCGACCACCGGCCACAGCCATGTCTGGGAGGTCTCCAGGGGCCTCGTCACTGAGCACGACATCGATCCGCGCGATCTGGGCATCCCGCGCGCGAAGATGAGCGATCTGCTCGGAAAGGACGCCGCGTACAACGCCGGCGTCGTACGTGCCGTGCTGGCGGGCGAGACAGGCCCCGTGCGCGACATCGTGTTGCTCAACGCGGCGGCAGGGCTCGTGGCATACGAGCTCGCGTCCGACCCGTCGAGGGTTCAGGAAGCCATCCTGGATCGGTTCCGTTCGCAAATGGCGATCGCCGCCGAAGCGATCGACTCCGGGGCTGCGGCCGCGAAGCTCGAGGAATGGATAGCGGCGACGCACTGACAGCAGTGGAAAGGGTTTCGATGAAGAAGCTCATCAACGGCGTACCCGACGTCGTGGACGAATCCCTCGACGGATTCGCCCGAGCTCACTCGGACATCGTGAAGGTGTCCCACGACCCGCGTTTCGTGTCCAGGGCCGACGGTCCTGTGCAGGGCAAGGTCGGCCTGGTCAGCGGCGGCGGAAGCGGTCACGAACCCCTCCACGCCGGATTCGTCGGCAAGGGGATGCTGGACGCCGCCGTCCCCGGCGAGGTCTTCACGTCCCCGACGCCCATGCCGATCGTCGAGGCCACCAAGGCGGCCGACGGCGGGGCCGGGGTGCTGCACATCGTCAAGAACTACACAGGGGACGTGCTGAACTTCGAGACGGCGGCCGACCTGGTCGCCGCAGAGGGCATCACGGTCACCTCGGTGGTCACCAACGACGACGTCGCCGTGCAGGACTCCCTGTACACGGCGGGCCGCCGCGGTGTGGCGGGAACCGTGCTCGTCGAGAAGATCGCCGGAGCCGCCGCCGAGCGAGGAGACGACCTCGCCGGGGTCACCGCCATCGCCGAGCGGGTGAACGCCAACGTCCGGTCGATCGGACTCGCGCTCTCCGCCGGTACGGTGCCGCACGCCGGAGAGCCGGGCTTCGACCTCGCGGACGACGAGATCGAGTTCGGTGTCGGCATCCACGGCGAGCCGGGCCGCGAGCGCGTGAAGGTGCAGCCGGCCGACGCCCTGGTGGACAGGATGATGGCGGCGATCCTCGACGATCTGCCGTTCTCCTCCGGCGACTCCGTGCTGCTGTTCGTCAACGGGATGGGCGGCACCCCGCTGTCCGAGCTGTACATCGTGTTCCGGCGCGCTGCACAGATCCTGGACGAACGCGGCATCACGCTCGGCCGTTCCCTCGTCGGCAGCCTGGTCACCTCGTTGGAGATGCAGGGCGCATCCATCTCGGTGCTGAAGCTGGACGACGAACTGACCGCCCTCTGGGATGCGCCGGTGCACACCGCCGCACTCCGCTGGGGACTCTAGAGAATCGACGAGGAGAGGAGGCGCTCATGGCGCTCGACACGAGCTGGGTGAAGGCCTGGATGACGGCCGCTGCGGCGGTCATCGCCGAGCACAAGCACGAGCTGAACACGCTCGACCGCGAGATCGGCGACGGCGACCACGGCGAGAACATGGATCGCGGCATGCACGCCGTGGTGGATGCGCTCGGGAAGCTGCCGGAGGACGCGACGCCGAACGCGGCGTTCCGGTCGATCGCCATGACCCTCATCTCCACCGTCGGCGGCGCATCCGGCCCGCTCTACGGCACGGCGTTCCTGAAGGCGGGCGACCCGATCGGCGACGCGACGGAGATCGACGCTGCGACGCTCGTCGCCGTGCTCGCCGCCGCCCGCGACGGCATCGTGTCGCGCGGAAAGGCCGAGGTCGGCGACAAGACCATGATCGACGCCTGGACGCCGGCGGTCGATGCTGCCCGGTCGGCGCAGGAGGCCGGGGCGTCTGCCGCCGACGTCCTGCGCGAGGCGGCGGACGCCGCAGAGGCCGGAGCCGTCGCGACCGAGCCGCTCGTCGCCCGCAAGGGGCGCGCGAGCTACCTCGGGGAGCGGTCGGCCGGGCACAGGGACCCCGGTGCGCAGTCGACCGCGCTCCTGCTGCGTGCTGCGGCGGAGGCGGCAGCCGATGACTGAGCGCGTCGGGATCGTGTTCGTCTCGCACAGCGTGCAACTGGCGGAGGGGGTCGTCGCCCTGGCCGGGCAGATGGCGCCGTCCGTGCGGTTCGTCGCTGCCGGCGGGACGGACGACGGCGGGATCGGGACGAGCTTCGCGAAGGTCAGTGCAGCGGTCGGCGATGCCGAGGCCGGGGCGGGGGTCGTGGTCATCAGCGACCTCGGCTCCGCTCTGCTGACGGCGGAGACGGTGCTCGACCTGCTCACCGACGAGCAGCGCGCGCAGGTGGCCGTTGTGGACGTGCCGTTCGTGGAGGGCGGTGTCGCCGCGGCCGTGGCCGCGGAGAGCGGCGCCGACCTGGCCGCCGTCGTCGCGGCGGCGGAGGACGCGCGGTCGGCGTGGGCGGAGGCGGCGTCGTCCGCATCCGGTGCTGCGCCAGCATCCGGTGCCGCGCCTGCATCCGGCGCACCCGCATCCGTCGCTGCCGCATCTGCCGAGCCGGGTGGCCGCTACGTGCGCGAGGTCGTCCTGCGCAACAAGGACGGACTGCACGCGAGGCCCGCCGCCGAGTTCGTGAAACTCGCGAACACCTTCGGCGCGTCCGTCACCGTCAACGGCAAGGATGCGAAGAGCCTGCTCGGCATCATGTCGCTCGGTCTCACGGCGGGAACGACGGCGGAGATCGCGTCCTCCGACGACGACGGCGTGCCCGCAGTGGATGCGCTGGCGGCCCTCATCGAGACCGGTTTCGGGGAGGCCTGATACCGGATAAATACATGTAATGACAGACCGCCCTCCTCGCGGCCAGAATGAAGCCAGTTCCCACCAGGGAGACAACCGAACAGCAGAGGAGGGCGGAGCGATGAGCTCACCCGCTACCACAGTCCCGACGACGGCAGCCAAGACGTCGTGGCTTCCGCTCATCGTGGTCGTGTTGACGCAGATCCAGGCGTCGTTCGCCGTCAACACCCTCACCGTCTCGATGCACGGGATCACCACCGACCTGCACATGGCCGCGACGTCGGTGGGCACGGCGATCACCGCCGGCACCTTCGCGATGGCGGCTTTCATCCTGCTCGGTGCGAAAGTGGGCGCGCGGTTCGGCACGCGGCGCGTGTTCCAGATCGCGGTCGTCATCCACGCGGTCGCGATGGCGGTGGTCGCGCTGAGCGTCACTCCGGCCATGCTATTCATCGCGCAGGCGGTCTCCGGCGCCGTGATCGCGCTCGTGGCCCCGGCGCTCACGGTGTTCATCGCCACCAACTACAAGCGCGAGCAGCAGGCGACCGCCATCGGACTCCTCGCCGCCGCCATCCCCGCCGCCGGTGTTCTCGCCCTCCTGATCGCCGGCACGTTCGCCTCCACCATCGGCTGGCGCTGGTCGTTCTGGCTGATCGTGGCGCTCGGCGTGATCAACTTCCTGCTCAGCTTCCGCTTCAAGGTCGTTCCGCCGCAGCGCGACCTCGCGATCGACTGGACCGGAGCGCTGATCGCCGCCGTGACGATCATCCTGCTGAGCTTCGGCTTCAGCGGCCTCGAGCCGTGGGGCGTCGTGCTCGCGACGGACGGAGCGCCGTTCACCATCCTCGGGCTGTCTCCGGCGCCCGTGCTGATCCTGCTCGGCCTCATCGGCGGCCAGCTCTTCTTCGTCTGGCTGCGCAAGCGACAGACGGAGAAGAAGCCGCGCATCTTCGACCTGCGCGTGCTCGCGACCGGTTCGGAGCGCGCCGTGACGATCTGCATGGGGACGATGCTCTTCGTCGGAACGGCCGCCAACTTCCTCATCCCGCTGTACATCCAGGTGGTTCAGGGCAGAAGCAGCTTCGAGACCTCGATCGCCGTCATCCCGTATACGCTGTCGATCTTCGTGGCCAGCACGTTCGTGGCGACCCTCTACAAGCGCTTCACGCCGCGGGTGCTCGCCCGGTTCGGCTTCATCGTGGTCGCGGCCGGGCTCGTGATCCTCGCGTTCAGCGTGCGGAACGAGTGGGAGCAGTTCGTGGTGGTGGTCGGGCTGATCGTGCTCGGTATCGGCCAAGGCTCGATCGTCGCCCTCGTCTTCAACACGCTGCTCTCCGCTGCCCCGAAGAAGCTCGCCGGGGATGTCGGAGCCTGGCGAGGGCTCGTGCACAACCTCTCCGGCAGTGTGGGGATCGCGGTGGCGAGCGTATTCGCGGTCGGGATCCTGGGCGGCCTGCTCTCGTCGAGCCTCGCCGACCACCCGACCCTGCCGCCTGCGCTGGTCTCGCAGGTGAACCTCGACGACGCCAACTTCGTCACCAACGATCACCTGAAGGACTTCCTGGCGACGAACACGGACGCGACACCCGCGCAGGTCGACGAGGCCGTCGCCGTGAACGCCGACGCGCGCCTCCGGGCGCTCAACATCTCGCTGCTCGGTCTCGCCGGTATCGCCCTCCTCGCGATCATCCCGGCGGGCAGGATGCCGGGACGTCGCCCCGGCGACCTGCCCGAGCAGCTCGAACCGTCCGATCCGGAAGACATCCAGTCCCCGGACGACCCCGTCGCCGAGCAGGGCGAAACCGTCACCACCCTCGCAACCTCGAAGGACTGAACCATGACTTCCAGCGCGTACAAACTCATCCCCGGCTCGTTCACCCCCGTGCCGTCGATCGTCCCCGAGCGCGTCGTCGACTTCGACGCCGTCTCCTCGTTCTCCTCCGACCTGGATGCGGTCGGCGTCACGGTCGGCTCCGACGGAGACGTGGATGCGTCCATCGGCCTCGGCAGGGACGCCCTCTCCCGCGCCGGCTTCGACGGGAAGGCCGGGCAGACGCTGCTGGTGCCGACCGGCTCGGCGCCGCTGCTCTACGCGATCGGCACCGGGGACGCCTCCGGGCTCGACGCGGACGCGCTGCGCGACGCGGCCGCCGCCTTCGCCCGCGCGGCGTCGTCGTCCGCGCGCGTCGGGCTGCGGCTGACCGACGTCGGCTCCGTGCCCGCCGAGCGCGTCGGACAGGTGGCGGCGGAGGGCGTGCTGCTCGCTCGCTACCGGTTCAGCGAGCTGAAGCGCGAGCCCAAGGTGACAGAGCTCACGGCGGTGGAACTGCTCGCCGACGGCGTGGACGCGTCTGGGGTGACGGCGGGCATCCCGGGCGGCGTCGTGAGCGCCCGGGGAGCGAACGTCGCCCGCGACCTGGCGAACACGCCTCCCGGCCACCTCACCGCCACCGACTTCGGCGACCTGGCGCTCTCCCTGGCCGAGCGATTCGGCATCGAGGTGGAGGTGTTCGACAAGCAGCAGCTGATCGAGCTCGGAACGGGTGGCCTGCTCGGGGTGAACGCGGGGAGCGCGGAGGAGCCGCGCATGATCAAGCTCCGGTACACCCCGAACGGCGAGCCGACCGGGCACCTGGCGATGGTCGGCAAGGGCATCATGTACGACTCGGGCGGCATCAGCCTCAAGCCGTCCGATCCGATGCACCTGCTGATGAAGATGGACATGGGAGGGGCTGCGGCGATCTTCGGCGCCTTCACGTCCCTCCGCGACCTGGGCTGCACCACGAGCGTGACCGCGTTCCTGATGTGCACGGACAACATGCCCTCCGGCAGCGCGTACAAGCTCGGCGACGTGCTCACCGCCCGCAACGGCACCACGATCGAGGTGAAGAACACGGATGCAGAGGGCAGGCTCGCGATGTGCGACGGACTGGCGCTCGCGGCCGAGGAGAAGCCGGATGCGATCGTGGACATCGCGACGCTCACCGGGGCGGCGCTGATGGCGCTCGGCCCGATCCGCGCCGCGCTGTTCGGAAACGACCAGGCGTTCGTCGACCAGGCCACCGCCGCAGCCACGGCAACGGACGAGAGGGTGTGGCAGCTGCCGCTGGAGAAGAAGTACCGCAAGGCGCTCGACTCCGACATCGCGGACATCGCCAACCTGGGCGGCCCGTTCGCGGGGGCGACGACGGCCGCGCTGTTCCTCAACGAGTTCGTCGACGGCGTGCCGTGGGCCCACCTCGACATCGCGGGCACGATGAACTCCGAGACGGACGACTCCTGGCGCTCCAAGGGTGCAACGGGCTTCGGCGCCCGCCTCCTGACCGACCTCGCGCTCGGCTTCCGTCCGGTCCGCTGACCCCCGGCGATCAGGGGAGGAGGGGGAGGGACATCTCGAGTTCTCGGGTGCTGGGGTCGAGCGGATACGGGACGGTGCTGCCGGTGAGCGCGAAGCCGCGGCGGGCGTAGAAGCGCTGGGCCGGGGTGTTGGCCTCGTGCACCTGCAGGAGCAGGCGCGAGCCGCGCGGGCGCGCCCAGGCGATCACCGCATCCAGAAGGGCGTCGGCCATGCCGTGGGCGCGGCCGCGGAACTCCGGCGTGATGTAGACGCCCACCAGGTGCGGGGCGGGAGCGCCGGTGGCGTGGAAGCCGCCCATCGTGCCGAGCCAGCGGCCGTCGTCGGCGACGGCGGCGAACAGGCGGCTCGTCGTCGTGGGGTTCGCCGCCCGGTTGCGCCAGTGCTCGTCCGGATGCGCGCGGGCGTGGTCGAGCGTCTCGAGGAACGCGATGGGTGTGTCTTCGAGCATCTCCAGCCGGAGGGCGCGGTATGCGCGCCAATCGTCCTCGACGCTCGCGCGCACCGTCCAGACGGTCATGCCTGCCCGGCGTCGCCGTTCGCCAGCAGCAGCTCGGCCTCGGCGAGCAGGATGGCCGTGCAGAGCCCGTCCAGCGCCGTCTCCAGCTCCGCGAGCGGAGGGAACGTCGGCGCGATCCGGATGTTCGTGTCGCGCGGGTCGTCGCCGTACGGGAAGGTCGCACCGGCGGGGGTGACAGCGATGCCGGCCTCCGCGGCGAGCTGCACCGCGCGCTTCGCGCAGCCGTCGAGCACGTCGAGGCTGACGAAGTATCCGCCCTTCGGCGCCGTCCAGGTGCCGCCGCCGTACGGCGCCAGACGACGCTCGAACGCACGGGACACGGCTTGGAACTTCGGTTCGAGGATGGCGCGGTGCTTCTCCATCTGCTCGGCCAGCCCGTCGGCGTCGCGGAGCAGCTGGACGTGACGCAGCTGGTTGATCTTGTCCGGGCCGATGCTCTGCGCCGACAGGTTGTGCAGCATCCACTCGACGTTGGCGGGCGAGCCGCCGGCGAACGCGACGCCCGCGCCGGGGAAGGTGACCTTGGACGTGGAGGCGAACACCAGAGGGCGGTCGGGGTTGCCGGCCTCTGCGGCCAGGGCGAGCACGTCGATCGGCGCCGGGCGCTCGTCGGTGAGGTGGTGCACGGCGTACGCGTTGTCCCAGAACAGGCGGAAGTCGGCCGCCGCGGGCAGCGAGACGAGGGCGCGGACGACCTCCTCCGAGTACACCGCCCCGCTCGGGTTCGAGTAGACGGGGACGCACCACATTCCCTTGATGCTGTCGTCGGTGGCGAGCAGGGCGGCCACCGCATCCACGTCGGGGCCGTCGTCGTTCAGCGGGACGGGGATGAGGCGGATGCCGTAGCGCTCGCAGATCGTGAAGTGCCTGTCGTAGCCGGGCACGGGGGCGAGGAAGCTGATCGGCTGGGCGCCCCACGGACGCTCGCCGCCCGGCACGCCGTGCAGCAGCGCCTGGACGATGACGTCGTGCATGACCGTGAGGCTGGCGTTCCCGAGCGCGAGGAGCTGCGGCACGGGAACCTGCATCGCGTCCGAGAAGATGGCGCGCAGCTCGGGCAGCCCCGCCGCTCCTCCGTAGTTGCGGAGGTCGGTGCCCGCCGCATCCCGGTACGCGCCGTCCGGCAGGTGCAGCAGGTCGTTCGAGAGGTCGAGCTGCTCGGCGGACGGCTTGCCGCGCGTGAGGTCGAGCTTCAGACCGGCGCTGCGCAGTTCGTCGTACGCCGCGGCGAATTCGGCGTGAGCGGCGCGGAGCGCGTCGGGGGACAGGGCAGCGAGGGCAGATGGCGCGGAAGTCACCATCCGATCGTAGCCGCGCCCGCAGTGGCGTGGGCCTCCCGCGGCGAGCGTGTGCGAACATCACAGGTGTGGCGGAAGATGTGAAGACGCGCGGCCGTTCGAGGCTGCGGATGAGCGCGGCGTTCCTGGTCGGTTTCATCGTGGCGATGATCACCGGGGTGCTCGGAGCATGGCCGTTCGCGGCGATCACCGGATGGGCAGCCGCCTGCGTGGTCTACATCGTCTGGGTGTGGGCCATCGTCTGGCGGATGGACGCGGACAAGACGCGCAGCCACGCGACCAGGGAGGATCCGGGCACCAGGACCTCCGACCTGCTGCTGCTGATCGCCAGCCTGGCCGGCGTCGTCGCCATCGTCTTCGTGCTGGTGGCCGCCCGGCAGGTGCACGGCGCCCCGCAGGCCTGGCTCGCGCTCCTCGCGATCGCCTCCGTCGGGCTGTCCTGGACGCTCGTGCACACCATCTACACGCTCCGGTACGCCCGGATGTATTACCACAACCCGGTCGGCGGCATCGACTTCAACCAGGAGGCGCCGCCCCGGTACAGCGACTTCGCCTATCTCTCGTTCACCCTCGGGATGACGTTCCAGGTGAGCGACACCAACATCGGCAACCCGCACATCCGGCGTGCCATCCTGCGGCACACGCTGCTGTCGTACCTGTTCGGCTCCGTGATCCTGGCGACGACCGTGAATCTGGTGGCCGGGCTCACCTGATCCAGTGGACGAAGCGGTAGCGCATCCCGTTCGCCGCTGTCAGCCAGTCCTCCCGCTCGACGGTCCAGCCGGTCGGATCGAGTTCCGGCGCCCAGGTGTCCCCGTCGACGGCGATGTCGATCTCGGTGACCTCGATGCGGTCTGCGGTCTGCGCGGTGAGCGCGAACAGCTCGGAGCCGCCGATCACCCAGGTGGTCGCATTGGGGGAGGCGGCCAGCGCCTCGTCGATGCTGTGCGCGACGACGGCGCCGGGCGACGACCAGTCGGCCTGACGGGTGACCACGATGTTCGTGCGGCCGGGGAGCGGACGGAACCGTTCCGGCAGCGACTCCCAGGTGCGCCTGCCCATCACGACGGTGTCGTCGCCGGTGAGGGCGCGGAAGTGCTTCAGGTCTTCCGGCAGGTGCCAGGGCATGGCGCCGCCGGAGCCGATCACGCGGTCGTGCGCCTCGGCCCAGATGAGCGCGACCGTCATACGGCGACCAGCGCCCGGATGGCCGGGTGGTGCTGGTAGTCCTCGATCACGAAGTCCTCGTAGCGGTAGTCGAAAATGCTCTCCGGCTTCCTGGCGAACCGCAGCGTCGGTGCGGGGTACGGGTCGCGGGACAGCTGCTCCTCCACTTGGGCGACGTGGTTGTCGTAGATGTGGACGTCACCGCCCGTCCAGACGAACTCTCCGGGCTCCAGGCCGACCTGCTGGGCGACCATCATCGTGAGCAGCGCGTAGCTGGCGATGTTGAACGGCACGCCGAGGAACATGTCTGCGCTGCGCTGGTAGAGCTGGCAGGAGAGCTTGCCGTCCGCGACGTAGAACTGGAAGAAGGCGTGACAGGGCGCGAGCGCCATCTGCGGGATGTCCGCGACGTTCCAGGCGGACACGATGATGCGGCGGGAGTCCGGGTCGCTGCGGAGGGTGTCGATCACCTGGCTGATCTGGTCGATGTGGCTGCCGTCGGGGGCCGGCCAGGATCGCCACTGCACGCCGTAGACCGGTCCGAGCTCGCCCTGCTCGTCTGCCCACTCGTCCCAGATGGTGACGCCGTTCTCGCGCAGCCAGCCCACGTTGCTGTCGCCGCGGAGGAACCAGAGCAGTTCGTAGGCGATCGACTTGAAGTGCACCCGCTTGGTGGTGATCAGCGGGAAGCCGTCCGCGAGGTCGAATCGCAGCTGGCGGCCGAACACGCTGCGCGTTCCCGTGCCCGTGCGATCGGACTTCTGGGCGCCGTTCGCGAGCACGTCGCGCAGCAGGTCTTCGTACGGTGTCTCGATCGTCTCGCTCATCGAGTAGATCGTAGCCCCGAACCGGCGTGTGGACCTGTCACATCGCTAGGCTTTCGTCATGGAAGGCGACGAGGTCGAACCGGACCCCGGCTCCCTCACCGACGACGAGGTGAAGGAGCTCGTCGGCCACGACCTGGCTGCCCACGACACGCTCGCGGCGATCGAGCACCTGGAGAGCGTGCTGGTGGCCCGCGCGACCGCCGCGATCCCGATCCAATACCCGCCGAATGCCGAAGCCGACATCGGCACCGACGCCGAAGAGCTGTCGGACACCGACGGCCTCCCCACCCAGCTCATCAGCTTCGACGACCTCCCCACTCCGCGTGTCGAGCCCGGCGCCCAGCCGACCTTCAGCGCGTGGATCGCACCGTCCGCGCGGGTTCCGCCCGCCGAGCAGCGGAGGCCGGAGCCGCTCGATCTCGTGCCTCTCGAACTCGCGCCGCGGGACTCGGAGCCCGTGCCCGTCGTGCCGCTCGCCCCGCTGCCTGTCGAGCATCCGGATGCGCTGAGCCTGGACTCCGTGCCGCTCCCGCTCGTCGGCACCGGCGCCATCGCCGCCCACGACCTCGGCGTCGCAGGCCCGGTCGGCGACGCCGTCGACGACGACCTGGTGGACGACGCCGACGACGTGCGCCTGCCAACCGGATCGCTCGCGGCTCCGGTGGCGAGCGCGCGGGTGGCGACCGGGGAGCGCATCCTGTTCGGCGACGAACCCGTGCCCGCCCCTCCGTTCGAGGTGGAGGACGCCGACCTGCGGCCGACGCCGGTGGAGCGGCGGGTGGGGCGCGCATCCCGGCTCTTCTGGCTGTGGTTCGCGGCGACGTCGTCGCTGATCAGCGTCGGCGTCGGTGCGACCCTCTTCACCCTGGGTCTCAGTCTGCGGCAGATGCTGGTCGCCACGCTGGTCGGGGTGGCGCTGTCGTTCTTGCCGCTCGGACTCGGCACGCTCGCCGGGAAGTGGAGCGGGCAGCCGACGATGGTGGTGTCCCGGGCGACGTTCGGCCTGCGCGGGAACGTGGTGCCGGCAGCCCTCGCGCTGCTCACCAGGCTGTTCTGGGGCGCCGTGCTGCTGTGGCTGGCCGGAGCGTCTGCCGGCACGCTGTTCACCGCGGAGGGCTGGGCGGCCGACCCCGTGCTGCCGACGACGGCGGGCATCGTGGTGACGATCGGCGCGGCGCTCGCGGTCGCATACTTCGGCTACGCGCTCGTCGCGCGCGTGCAGCTGGTGCTGACCATCGCATCCGGTGTACTCATCGTCGTGATGGTGGCCGTCACCTGGCGCTTCGTCGACCTGCCGACCGCGCTCGCCGCGCCCGACGCGATCTGGCTGAGGGCCATCACCGGCGCCGTGCTCGTCTTCAGCTACCTCGGGCTCGCCTGGGCGAACAGCAGCGCCGACGTCGCCCGCTACCAGCGGCCGACCTCGTCGGGTGCGACGGGGATGCTCTGGGCCACCTTCGGGGCCGCCCTCCCGCCGTTCGTCCTCATCTCGTACGGCGGCCTGCTCGCCGCGTCGAACAGGGCGCTCGCCGAGGACTTCGCGAGCAACCCGGTGAGCGCGTTCTCCCGGCTCGGCCTCCCGGGCTGGTATCCCGTGCCGCTGCTGCTCGCCGTCGGCCTCGGCCTGATCTCGGGGCTCGTGCTGAACATCTACTCCGGCGGGTTCACCCTGGAGGCGCTGGGCGCTCGCCTGGGCAGGAGATGGAGCACGGTCGCCGTCGGCGGCGCCATCGCGCTCGCCGGGTTCGTGCTCGCCGCGACCGTGAGCGACCTGTCCAGCGTCGTCCGGAGCCTGCCGACGACGCTCGCCGTCCCTGTCGCCGCGTGGGCGGGGCTGTTCGTCGCGGAGATGATGCTGCGCACCCGGCGCTTCCACCAGCCGTCCCTGTTGCACGCCGGCGGAGCGTACCCGGACTGGCGCTGGACCAACCTCGGGATGCTCGCCGCAGCCACCGTGGTCGGCCTCGGCCTGATCTCGTCCGACCTGCCGTGGCTGCGCTGGGAGGGTTACCTGTTCCGGCTGTTCGGCGTGGCACCGGGCAGCGACCTCGGCATGACGGACATCGGTGTCGTGGTCGCACTCGGCATCGGCCTGCTGACCCCGATCGTCGCCGGTGTGCCTGCGCTCCGCCGGCAGGAGGACTCCATCGACACCGCGGCGCTGTCCCTCGGCAAGTAGGCTCTATCCCGTGCCCCATACGCTTGCTTCCGTCCGCGAGACCGTCGAGCGGCTCTGGCCGCTCTCCGGAGCAGAGGCATGGGATGCGCCCGGTCTCGTCGCCGGAGATCCGGCAGCGCCCGTCGAGCGCATCCTGCTCGCCGTCGATGCGGTCTCCGCGACCGTCGAGGAGGCCGTCGACGGGGGAGCGGACCTGCTGCTCACCCACCACCCCCTGCTGCTGCGCGGCGTGACGAGCGTGGCGGAGGACAGGTACAAGGGCGCGATCCTCGCACGGCTGATCAAGGCGGACTGCGCCCTGATCGCGGCGCACACCAACGTCGACGTCGTCGCCGACGGCACCTCCGCTGTGCTCGCTTCGCTGCTCGGGCTCACTGCCACGACGCCGATCGCGCCGTCGGCCGGCGGAGCGGGCGACACCGGCATCGGCAGGATCGGGACGCTCGCGGAGCCGACGACGCTCGGCGCGCTCGCCCGGCGCCTCGCCGAGATCCTGCCCGCCACAGCGGGCGGCATCCGGGCGGCGGGCGACTACCAGCAGCCGGTCAGCACCGTCGCCGTCTGCGGAGGAGCAGGAGACTCGCTGCTCGGCACGGACGCGGTGCGCGCCGCCGACGTCTACATCACTGCAGACCTCCGCCACCACCCGGCGTCCGAGGCGCGCGAGCAGGCGGCCATCGGAGGGGGGCCTGCCCTCCTCGACGTCTCCCACTGGGCGAGCGAGTGGCTGTGGCTCGACACGGCAGCCGAGCAGCTCAGGCGGGAACTGCCCGGCGTCGTCGTCGAGGTCAGCGACCTGCGAACAGACCCGTGGGACTTCGCGATCCTCCAGTGATCGCGCCCCCACGCACACACCAGCCATCCACAGAGAGCGGACAACCGTGAAAGCCAGCCCCACCGACCAGAACGAGCTCCTTCGCCTCCAGACGGCGGACACCCGCCTGAACCAGCTCAACCACGTCGCCAAGAACCTCCCGCAGCTCGCCGAGCTCGCAGCGCTGCAGCCCGACGTGGATGCGCTCCGCACCCGCTGGATCGCCCGCACAGGCGAACTCGAGGACTCCCGCGCAGAACTGAAGCGCGTCGAATCCGATGTCGCCGTCGTCGAGGCGCGCATGGAACGCGACAGCGGACGCCTGCAGCAGACCTCCTCGACCAAGGACGTGCAGGCGCTCGAAGCCGAACTGACCGCGCTCGGCAAGCGCCGCGACGACCTCGAGGAGATCGAGCTTACGGTGATGGAGCGCGTCGAGGAGCAGGAGGCGGCCCTCGCCGCCGTCGAGGCGGAGCGCGCGGAGCTCGACAGCAGGGTCCAGGCGCTGGAGGCGGCCAAGGCCGACGAGCTGGCGAAGGTGGATGCGCAGCGCACGGCCCTCGCGAAGGACAGGGAGGCCATCGTGTCCGGCATCCCCGCCGACCTGGTCGAGCTCTACGAGAAGCAGCGCGCCCGCTACGGCATCGGAGCGGCCCTGCTCGTGCGCGGCGTCTCGATGGGCAGCAACGTGAAGCTCACCGAATCCGACCTGTCCGTCATCCGCCGCGCGGCGGACGACGACGTCGTGCTCTGCCCGGACAGCGGCGCCATCCTGATCAGGAACGAGGAGTCCGGCCTCTAGCCGCTGCGATAGTCTGGAGTCGAATGGGCCGGCAAGACGGTCGCGTCGGTCTGCTTCGGCAGGCCGCCGAGGAACGTCCGGGCTCCACAGAGCAGGGCGGTGGGTAACACCCACCCGGGGCAACCCGCGAGACAGTGCCACAGAGAACAGACCGCCACGGGATGCGACCTTCGGGTCGTTTCCGCGGTAAGGGTGAAACGGTGGGGTAAGAGCCCACCAGCGACCGGGGTGACCCGGCCGGCTCGGTAAACCTCGCCCGGAGCAAGGTCAGACAGGAAACGTTGAGGCTGCTCGCCGAGTTTCCGGGTAGACCGCTAGAGGGCGGCGGTAACGTCGTCCCGAGATAGATGGCCGTCCACGGTGTTCACGCACCAGGACAGAACCCGGCGTAACAGCCGGCCCATTCCTCCACCGGAATGCCCAACCGGAACACTCGAGGGGACGGATCGAGGCAGGGTGACAGCGAAGCAGCCGAACACCAGACGGATCGCCGAGACGGCGAGTGCCCTCACGGCGCTCGTGATCGTGCTCGTCGCGATCGGCTACTGGTTCTGCGTCTGGTTCTTCTTCACCATGCCGTCGTTCGTGACGCCTCCCGTCGACTCGTTCGAGTTCGCCGCCCGCGCCGACATGTTCCAGAGCGCCGTCGGCAACCTCGTCTACTGGGTGGCCGCGTTCGCGGTGACGCTGGGACTCGCGCTGCTCACCACCGTCGCCGGGGTGCGCGCGGTGCAGATGCTGTGGCAGTGCACACCGGATGCACTGATCGTCGACAGGGTGGACGACACCGACCCGGCGACCACCGTGGCGAAGCTCGATCTGAACCGGCCGGGTCAGTCCGGGTCCGGCACGAACCGGTAGCCCATCCCCGGCTCGGTCAGCAGATACCGCGGGTGCGCGGGCTCGGGTTCCAGCTTTTTGCGCAGCTGCGCCAGGTAGAGCCGCAGGTAGCCGGTGTCGCTCGTGTACTGCGGCCCCCAGACCTGCGTCAGCAACGCCTGCCGGGTGACGAGCCTCCTCGGGTTGCGCACGAGCACGTCGAGGATCGCCCACTCCGTCGGGGTCAGCCGCACGGGCTCCTCCGCGCCGCCGGTGCGCCTGGTCACCTGCCGGGCGGCCAGGTCGACGGCGATGTCGCCGAAGGTGACGACCGGCTCGTCCGTCGACGGGGTCTGCCGCCTGGTCAGCGCCCGGATGCGCGCGAGCAGCTCGTCGGCGGCGAACGGCTTGGTGACGTAGTCGTCCGCGCCGGCGTCCAGCGCATCCACTTTGTCGGCGGAGTCCGTGCGACCGGAGACCACGAGGATGGGCACGGACGTCCAGCCGCGCAGCCCCTGGATCACCTCGATGCCGTTGAGCTCGGGCATCCCGAGGTCGAGCATCACCAGGTCCGGGTGGTGCTCGACGGCCTGGCTGAGCGCCTCCGCCCCGTTCGTGGCCACGCTGACCTCGTAGCCGCGGGCGGTCAGCAGGATGCGCAGCGCCCGGAGGATCTGCTGGTCGTCGTCGGCGATCAGGATTCTCACGCTGGCTCTCCTCCGTGCTGCACGGTGGACGCGACGGGAAGCGCCACCACCATCGTCAAACCGCCGCCCGGGGTGTCCTCCACCTCGAGCGTTCCGTCCATCCCCTCCACGAAGCCCTTGGAGAGTGCGAGTCCCAGCCCGATGCCGGTGTCGTTGTCGGTGTCCCCGAGCCGCTGGAACGGGACGAAGACGGCGTCGCGGCGCTCGCCGGGGATGCCGGGCCCGTGGTCGATCACGCGCACCTGCACGCGGCCGCCGAACTCGCTGGCCGCGATCACCGGGCGCGCATCGGCCGGGCTGAACCGGATGGCGTTGCCGAGCAGGTTGACGAGCACGCGCTGCAGCAGCACGCCGTCGGCGGCGACCGGCGGCAGGGTGTCCGGCAGGTCTAACTCCACGTCGGCGGGTCCGACGCCCAGTTCGTCGAGCGCGGCGGGCACGACGTCGTCGATGTCGGTCGGCGCGAGCGAGACCGCCAGCACTCCCGCCTGCACCCGGCTTACGTCGAGCAGGTTGGTGACGAGCTGGGCCAGGTTGCCGAGGCTGTCCTCCGCGGTCTCGAGCAGCGCATCCCTGTCGGCTCCTGCAAGGGTGATGTCGGTCTGCCGGAGGGTGGTGACGGCGGCCGTCGCCGCGGCGAGGGGGCGACGGAGATCGTGGCCGACGGCGGCGAGCAGGGCGCTGCGCACCCGGTCCGCCTGGGCGAGCGGGCCGAGTTCGCTGGCCGTCGCCTGCAGGTCGCGGTGCTCCAGGGCGGCGTCGAGCTGGGCGACGATCGCGGCGAGCAGCCGCCGGTCGCCCGCTTCGAGTGTCCGCCCGGAGAGTTCGAGGGTTCCGCGGGTGCCGACCGGGATGCTCTGGGTGTGCTCGTCGTCGGACGGCTCCCCATCGGTGGAGACGACGTCCTCGCCGTCGAGCAGGCGCACCCCGGAGAGCCCGAACGCCTCCCTGGTGCGGGTGACCAGCGCCTGCAGCGCGTTCTCCCCGCGGATGACCCCGCCGGCCACGGTCGCGAGCAGTTCGGCCTCCGCCGCCGCGCGCTTCGCCGCCCTGCTCCTGCGGGCGGCCTGGTCGACCACCAGGCTGACGAGCGCGGCGATCACCAGGTAGAGCACCAGTGCAAGCAGGTGCAGCGGCTCGCTGATGGTGATCGTGTAGAGCGGTGCCACGAAGAAGAAGTCGAGGGTGATCCCGGACAGCAGGGCGGCGAACAGCGCGGGCCAGATGCCGCCGACGAGCGCGACGATCACCACCAGCAGCTGATACGCGAGCACGTCGCTCGTCATCGAGTCCGACGAACGCATGCTGGTGAGCAGCCAGGTCAGTAGCGGACCGCCGACGAGGGCGAGCGCGAACCCGTAGACCTGCCGCCGAGCGGTGAGGCCGCCCCGGATGCGCGGCAGCGAGAACCGGCCGCCGGCCCGCGCGTGCGACACGATGTGCACGTCGATGTCGCCGGATTCCCTGATCACGGTCGACCCGATCCCCGGACCGGTCAGCAGCGCGGCGAGTCTGCTGCGGCGGCTGACGCCGATGACCAGCTGCGTCGCGTTCTCTCCACGCGCGAACTCGACCAGCGCGCGCGGGATGTCGCTGCCGACCACCTGGTGGTAGCTGCCGCCCAGCTGCTCGACCAGTGCCCGCTGCGCCGCGAGCGCTCCGGGAGTGGCCTCGCGGAGGCCGTCCTGGCTGGTCACGTGCACGGCCAGCAGTTCGCCGCCCGCCGACCGAGCGGCGATCCTCGCGCCGCGGCGCAGCAGGGTGTCGCCCTCCGGACCACCGGTGAGCGCGACCACCACGCGCTCCCTGGCCTCCCAGGTGCCCGCGATGCCGTGCTCGGCCCGGTACTGCTGCAGCGCGCTGTCGACCTCGTCGGCCAGCCAGAGCAGCGCCAGCTCCCGGAGTGCGGTGAGGTTGCCGAGCCGGAAGTAGTTGGAGAGCGCAGCGTCGATGCGGGCGGCCGGATAGACCTCGCCGTCGGCGAGCCGGTCGCGCAGCGCCTGCGGCGCCAGGTCGACCACCTCGATCTGGTCGGCGCGGCGGAGCACGGCATCCGGGATCGTCTCCCGCTGCTGGGCGCCGGTGATCTGTTCCACCACGTCGTTCAGCGACTCGATGTGCTGGATGTTCACGGTCGACATCACGTCGATACCCGCGGCGAGCAGGGCATCCACGTCCTGCCAGCGCTTCTCGTGCTCCGAGCCGGGCGCGTTGGTGTGGGCGAGCTCGTCGACCAGCGCGAGCTGCGGGGCGCGCGCGATGACCGCATCCAGGTCGAGCTCGGTCAGCTCGACGCCGCGGTGCTCGACGGTGCGGCGCGGAACGACCTCCAGGCCGTCGAGCATGCCGGCCGTCGCCGCGCGGCCGTGGGTCTCGACGACGGCGACCACCACGTCCTTGCCGAGCGCCAGCAGCCGCTTGCCCTCTTCGAGCATCGCGTACGTCTTGCCGACGCCCGGCGCGGCGCCGAGCATCACCCGCAGGTGGCCACGTGGCATTTCTTCTACTCGTCCATCTTCGCCAGTGCGATGTTCAGCTGGAGCACGTTCACGGTGGGCTCGCCCAGATAGCCGAGGTCCCGTCCCTGAATCTTAGACTCGACGAGCGCGCGGACCGCTGCAACGGAGAGCCCGCGGGCGTGCGCCACCCGCTGCACCTGGTCGAGCGCGTACGCGGGCGAGATGTGCGGGTCGAGCCCGGATCCGGATGCGGTCACCGCGTCGATCGGCACGTCGGCGACGGCGATCCCGTCGTCCTTCGCGACGGCGGCGGTGCGCTCCTTCACCGCTTTCAGCAGGTCGGGGTTGTTCGGGCCGAGGTTGCTGCCCGAGGACGCCGCCCCGTCGTAGCCGTCGCCCGCGGCGGACGGCCGAGACTGGAACCACTCCGCGAGCGCGTTGCCCTTCTTGTCGGTGAAGCCTTGCCCGATCAGCGCGGAGCCGACCGTCGTGCCGTTCTCCGAGATCAGCGAGCCGTTCGCCTGCGCGGGGAAGGCGACCTGGCCGATGCCGGTCAGCACCAGCGGGTAGACGATCCCGAGTGCGACGGTCAGCACGATCATCGCCCGGATGGCGACCCAGTAGTGGCGCCACGCGCCACGCATTCCGTTCATGGTTGTCGTTCTCTCTTCCTGGATCCGGCCTTAGAAACCGGGGATCAGCGCGACCAGCAGGTCGATCAGTTTGATGCCGATGAACGGGGCGACGATGCCGCCGAGACCGTAGATCAGCAGGTTGCGGCCGAGCAGCGCCGACGCTTTCGACGGCCGGTACGTCACGCCGCGCAGGGCGAGCGGGATGAGCAGCACGATCACGATGGCGTTGAAGATCACGGCCGAGAGGATCGCGGACGCGGGGGAGTGCAGCCCCATGATGTTGAGCGCAGCGAGCCCGGGGAACGCCCCGACGAACATCGCCGGGATGATCGCGAAGTACTTGGCCACGTCGTTCGCGATGGAGAACGTGGTCAGGGCGCCGCGGGTGATGAGGAGCTGCTTGCCGATCCGGACGATGTCGATCAGCTTGGTCGGGTCGGAGTCGAGGTCGACCATGTTGCCCGCCTCCTTCGCCGCCGACGTTCCGGTGTTCATCGCGACGCCGACGTCGGCCTGCGCGAGGGCGGGCGCGTCGTTCGTGCCGTCGCCGGTCATCGCGACGAGGTTGCCGCCCTCCTGCTCCCGCCGGATCAGCGCCAGCTTGTCCTCCGGCTTCGCCTCGGCGAGGAAGTCGTCGACCCCGGCCTCCGCGGCGATGGCCTTCGCCGTCAGCGGGTTGTCCCCGGTGACCATCACGGTCCGGATGCCCATCCTGCGCAGGTCGGCGAAGCGCTCGGCCAGGCCGTCCTTCACGACGTCCTTCAGGTAGATCACGCCGAGCAGGGTCGCGACGCCGCTCGCATCCCTGGTCGCCACCGCCAGCGGCGTTCCGCCGACGGACGAGATGCGCTCCACGGCGGCGTCGAGGTCGCGGAGGGCGCCGGGCGCAGCGGAGGAGGACTCCCGCACCCAGGAGACGACGGCGCTCGCCGCGCCCTTCCGCACGCTGGTGCCGTCCGGGAGGTCGAGGCCGCTCATCCTGGTCTGGGCGGTGAACGGGACGATGTCGCCGCGCAGGTCGCCCTGGTGGCTATATCCGAGCTGTCCGGCGAGCGCCACCACGGAGACGCCCTCGGGGGTCGGGTCGCTCAGCGACGAGAGCGCAGCGGCGCGGATCAGTTCCATGCTGTCCGCCCCGCCGACCGGCGTGAACTCAGCAGCGCGGCGGTTGCCGTACGTGATGGTTCCGGTCTTGTCGAGCAGCAGCGTCGTCACGTCGCCAGCGGCTTCGACGGCACGGCCGGACATCGCCAGCACGTTCCTCTGCACCAGCCTGTCCATGCCGGCGATGCCGATGGCCGAGATGAGCGCGCCGATGGTGGTCGGGATGAGGCAGACCAGCAGGGCGATCAGCACGGGAACGGTCGGGGCGGCATCCGAGTATCCGGCGGCCGGCGCCAGCGTGAGCACGACCACCACGAAGATGATCGACAGGCTCGCCAGCAGGATGTTCAGAGCGATCTCGTTCGGCGTCTTCTGCCGGGAGGCGCCCTCGACCAGGCGGATCATCCTGTCGACGAACGTCTCGCCCGGCTTGCTCGTGATCCGCACCAGGATGCGGTCGGAGAGCACACGCGTTCCTCCGGTGACCGCGCTCCGGTCCCCGCCGGACTCGCGGACGACGGGTGCGGACTCGCCGGTGATGGCCGACTCGTCCACCGACGCGATGCCGCGGACGATGTCTCCGTCTCCGGGGATGAGCTCGCCGGCCGTGACGACCACGAGGTCGCCCAGCCGGAGCTCGCTCGACGCGACCTGCTCGACCGTGGCGCTGAGCGCATCCGGGTCTGCCGTCTCGTCGTAACCGGTGACCCGGTTGGCCACGGTGGTCGACCTGGTGGCGCGCAGGCTCGCGGCCTGCGCCTTGCCCCGCCCCTCCGCGACGGCCTCGGCGAGGTTGGCGAAGATCACGGTGAGCCAGAGCCAGACGGCGATGCCCCAGGTGAACGCGAGGTTCTGCTGTCCCGCGCTGTGGCCGCCCGCGCTGTCCGCACCGCCGAGGAACGGCTGCGCGATGGCGAGCACGGTGGTCAGCGCAGCGCCGACCTCGACGATGAACATGACGGGGTTGCGCCACATCGAGCGCGGGTCGAGTTTGCGGAGCGCTCCGGGGAGTGCCGCGACGAGCTGCGCGAACGAGAACGCGCGGGCCGTCTGCCGCTGTGAGGTGATGGTGGTCATGGTCTACTGCAGCCCTTCCGCCAGGGGTCCCAGCGCGAGTACGGGGAAATAGGTGAGGGCGGACACGAGCAGCACGGTCCCGACCAGCAGGCCGACGAACTGCGGCCGGTGGGTGGGGAGGGTGCCGGCTGTCGCCGGGATCTTCGCCTGCCCGGCGAGCGAGCCCGCCAGAGCCAGGACGAACACGATCGGGAGGAAACGCCCGAGGAACATCGCCGTGCCGAGCGCCGCGTTCAGCCACGGCGTGTTCGCGGTGAGTCCCGCGAACGCCGAGCCGTTGTTGTTCGCGGCGGAGGTGAACGCGTAGAGCACCTCGCTGAAGCCGTGCAGGCCCGGGTTGAAGATCGAGGTCTTCTCCACGTCGGCCCTGATCGCCGGGACGGCGAAGCTGAGGCCGGTGCCGACGAGCACGAGCGTCGGGGTGGTCAGGATGTACAGGCTCGCCAGCTTGATCTCCCGCGGCCCGAGCTTCTTGCCCAGGTATTCGGGGGTGCGGCCGACCATCAGCCCGGCGATGAACACCGCGATCACGGCGATCACGAGCATCCCGTACAGTCCGGCGCCGACACCGCCGGGGGCGACCTCGCCGAGCATCATGTTGATCATCGCCATCATGCCGCCGAGCGGACTGTAGCTGTCCAGCATCGAGTTCACCGCGCCGGTCGAGGTGAGCGTGCTCGTCGTGGTGAACAGCGTCGAGCCGAGGGTGCCGAACGCCTGTTCCTTGCCCTCCATCGACCCGCTCGACAGCTCGAAGGCCGTCATCGCGGCGAGCGAGCCGAGGAACAGCACGCCCATCGTCGCGAGGATCGCATAGCCCTGACGGCGGTCGCCGACCATCGTGCCGAACGCGCGGGGGAGCGAGAACGGGATGAGCAGCATCAACACGATCTCGACCAGGTTCGTCCATGCGGTCGGGTTCTCGAACGGATGCGCCGAGTTCACGTTGAAGAAGCCGCCGCCGTTCGTGCCGAGCAGCTTGATCGCCTCCTGCGACGCCACCGGTCCGCCCGGGATGCTCTGGGTCGCTCCCGTCAGCGTCGTCACGTCGTGGAATCCGGCGACGTTCTGGATGGTGCCCCCGGCGATCAGCACGACGGCCGCGATCACCGAGAGGGGCAGCAGCACGCGAACGGTCGCGCGCAGCAGGTCGACCCAGAAGTTGCCGATGGTGCCGCTCGACCGGCGCGCGAACCCGCGCACCAGGGCGACCGCCACGGCGATGCCGACGGCGGCGGACACGAAGTTCTGCACCGCGAGCCCGGCGAGCTGCACGGTGTATCCCATCGTCGCCTCTGGCGAGTACGACTGCCAGTTGGTGTTGGTGACGAACGAGATCGCGGTGTTGAACGCGAGCCCCTCCGGCACGGCGGGCAGGCCGAGCGCGTACGGCAGGAACTCCTGCAGCCGCTGCAGCCCGTACACGATCAGGATGCCGACTACCGAGAACGCGAGCACGCCGCGCAGGTAGGCAGGCCAGGACTGCTCCGACGCCGGGTCGACCCCGATCATCCGGTACACGCCGCGTTCGACGCGGAGGTCCTTCTGCGAGGTGAACACCCGGGCCAGGTAGTCGCCGAGGGGGCGGTACGCGATGGCGAGGATGAGCGCGAGCGTCGCCAGCTGGGCGACGAACAGCCACACCACCACTAGAAGCGCTCCGGCTTCACCAGGGCGACGACCAGGTACGCGATCGCGGCGACCGCGAGCAGGGCACTGATCACATCGAAGACGATCACAGCTTCTCGACCCCCCGGCCGACGAGCCCGACGACAAGCGCGAGCACGACGATTCCGAGGAGGTAGACGACGTCCAGCACGACTCTCTCCATCCATCAGGATGTCGCGCCATCCGACGCGACCGAGGAGAGTCCACACCCTGGCGGGGCGCGGGATGCGGGTCCTAACGCATCCCTAACGCCGGCCGGGTGAACGTATACGGCGTCCTAACGAACCGCGAGCGCCGCGGCGCCGAGGATGCCGGCGTTGTTGCGGTGCACCGCGGGGACGATCTCGGTCTTCAGGTCGAGCAGCGGCAGGAACTCCTGGTAGTTCTTGGAGACGCCGCCGCCGACGATGAACAGGTCCGGCGTGAACAGGAACTCCAGCGTCGAGTAGTAGGTCTGCAGGCGCTTCGCCCACTTCTCCCAGCTGAGGTCCTCGCGCTCCTTCGCCGAGTACGCCGCCTTCGACTCCGCATCGTGGCCGTCGATCTCCAGGTGGCCGAGCTCGGCGTTCGGGATGAGCACGCCGTCGTAGATGAGCGCTGAGCCGATGCCGGTGCCGAGCGTCGTCATGATGACGAGCCCCTTCTTGCCCTTCGCCGCGCCGAACTGGGACTCGGCGTATCCGGCGGCGTCCGCGTCGTTGACGAAGTGGATGTCGCGCGCGAGCGCCTTCTCGAACAGGTCCTCCGCGCGGAGGTCGATCCACTTCTTCGACACGTTCGCCGCGGAGAGGGTGACCCCGTGGCTGACGATGGCCGGGAAGCAGACGCCGACGGCCGCATCCGGGTCTTCCGCTGCGAGGCGGTCGACGATTTCCTTGGTGGTCTCGACGATGTCGTCCGGCTTGCCGCCCTCCGGCGTGGGCAGCTTGACCCTGTCGCTGATGAGTTCTCCGGTGTCGAGGTCGACGAGACCTCCCTTGATCCCGGTTCCCCCGATGTCGATTCCGATTGCCTGGTTCTTCGAACTCATGGCACGAATCTACCCGTACCGGGATGCGCGGCGCGCGCTCAAGGGAGGGTGAGCACCTCTGCGCCGCGTTCGGTGACCACGAGCGTGTGCTCGAACTGGGCGGTCATGCTCCTGTCGCGGGTGACGACGGTCCAGTCGTCCTCCCACATGTCCCACTCGTGCGTTCCGAGGGTGAGCATCGGCTCGATGGTGAAGACCATGCCCACCTCCATCACGTCGTCGTGCAGCGGAGCGGAGTCGTAGTGCGGGATGATCAGCCCGGAGTGGAACGCCGCCCCGACGCCGTGACCGGTGAAGTCGCGCACCACGCCGTAGCCGAACCGCTTCGCGTACGACTCGATGGCCCGGCCGATCACGTTGACCTGCCTGCCGGGGGCGACCGCCTTGATCCCGCGGTTCAGGGCCTCCCTGGTGCGCTCGACCAGGAGGGTGACCTCCTCGGTGGCCGTGCCGGCGATGAAGGTCTGATTGCTGTCGCCGTGGAAGCCGTTCTTGTACGCCGTGATGTCGATGTTGACGATGTCGCCGTCCTCGATCACGGTGTCGTCCGGGATCCCGTGGCAGATGACTTCGTTGACCGAGCTGCAGATCGACTTCGGGAAGCCGCGGTATCCGAGCGTCGACGGGTATGCGCCGTTGGCGATCAGGAAGTCGTGCCCGATCACATCCAGCTCCTCGGTGGTGACGCCCGGGCGCACGTTCTCGCCGACCAGGGCGATGGCCTGCGCGGCGATCCTGCCGGACTCGCGGATCAGCTCGATCTCGCGAGGCGTGTAGACGTCGGAGCCGGTATACGGGGCCGGGGCCTTCTTGCCGACGTACTCGGGCCTGGCGATGCCGGACGGCACGCGGCGCTCGGGGGTGACGCGTCCGGGAATGAGGTGACCGGCGGAATCCTTGGGCATAGGATCAAGCTTATGACCGGCGAGAATGACCACGGCATCAGCCAGGATGCTGAACACAAGTTCTGGTACAACATGAAGACCGGCCAGGTCGAGCAGGGCTTCCTGTCTCCTGCTCCCGACCGGGTCGGCCCGTTCGACACGCACGCCGAGGCGGAGCACGCCCTCGAGAAGCTGCGCGAGAACAGCGCCAAGTGGGCAGAGGAAGACGCGGCGGAAGGCCGCTGAGCCTCTAGAAGCTGTGCTCCTCGGCGGGGAACGTGCCGTTCTGCACGTCCGCCTTGTACGCCGTCGCCGCCTGCGTCAGCACGCCCTGCAGATCCGCGTACTGCTTCACGAACTTCGGAATGCGACCGGTGGTGAAACCGGCCCAGTCGGTCCACACCAGCAGCTGACCGTCCACGTCCGGGCCCGCGCCGACGCCGATGGTCGGGATGCGCAGCTCGGCGGTGACGCGCGCGGCCACGGCAGCGGGCACCATCTCCATGACGACGGCGAACGCGCCGGCCTCTTCCACGGCGTGCGCGTCGGCGAGCAGCTGCTCCGCGCCATCGCCACGGCCCTGGATGATGTGACCGCCGAGCCCGTGCTCGCTCTGCGGCGTGAAGCCGATGTGTGCCATGACCGGGATGCCCGCATCCACGATCCGGCGGATCTGCTCTGCACTGCGCACGCCGCCTTCGAGCTTCACCGCGTGCGCCCCGGTCTCCTTCATGAACCGCACGGCCGTGTGCAGCGCTTCGAGCGGACCGGTCTCGTAGGAGCCGAACGGCATGTCGGCCACCACGAACGCGCGCTTGACGGCTCCGGCCACCGCGCGGGTGAGCGGGATGAGCTCGTCCACGGTCACCGGAAGCGTCGTCTCGTAGCCGAGCACGTTGTTCCCCGCCGAGTCTCCGACCAGGAGGAAGTCGATTCCGGCCGCGTCGAAGATCTGCGCCGTCAGCTGGTCGTAACTGGTCAGGCCGGTGAACTTCGTCCCCTCCTCCTTCGCGATCTGGAAGTGGCGCGTCCGCACCCTCTTCAGCGACTGCATCGACGACGTCGTCGGGTGGGTGGACGGCATGGGGGACATGTCAGACATGGCCTCAGTCTAATGACGCGCCAGGACCACCGATTGGGGTGCGTTCCTCGCCTGAATCCGGGTGCGGAAACCACTAGTCTGGGAAGGCTGACGAAAGGGGCAGGATGGACAAGCAGCGCGACTTCGTTCTTCGCACGATCGAGGAGCGTGGCGTCAAGTTCGTGAGGCTGTGGTTCACCGATGTCGTCGGCACACTCAAGTCCGTCGCCATCGCCCCCGCCGAGGTGGAGGGCGCCTTCACCGAGGGCCTCGGCTTCGACGGCTCCGCCATCGAGGGACTGACCCGCGCATACGAGTCCGACCTGCTGGCGCTGCCGGACCCCACCACGTTCCAGATCCTCCCGTGGCGCGGCGAGATCGACCCGACCGCCAGGATGTTCTGCGACATCACGACGCCGGACGGCCAGCCGTCGGTGTCCGACCCGCGCAACGTCCTGAAGCGCACGCTCGAGAAGGCGGCGGACCGCGGGTTCACGTTCTACACGCATCCGGAGATCGAGTTCTACCTGCTCAAGTCGTCGGCGTTCGACGAGAACGGGCCGGAGCCCGTCGACTCCGCCGGCTACTTCGACAACGTGCCGGGCGGCACGGCGCACGACTTCCGCCGCCGCTCGGTCAGGATGCTCGAAGACCTCGGCATCTCGGTCGAGTTCAGCCACCACGAGGCGGGCCCAGGCCAGAACGAGATCGACCTGCGCTACGCGGACGCCCTCACCACGGCGGACAACATCATGACGTTCCGCACGGTCGTCAAAGAGGTCGCCATCGAGCAGGGCGTCTACGCCACCTTCATGCCCAAGCCGCTCTCCGGCCACCCCGGCTCCGGGATGCACACCCACATGTCACTGTTCGAGGGCGACACCAACGCGTTCTTCGAGGCGGGCGCCGAGTACCAGCTGTCCACGGTCGGCCGCCACTTCATCGCCGGACTGCTCCGCCACGCGCCGGAGATCACCGCGGTGACCAATCAGTTCGTCAACTCGTACAAGCGCCTCTGGGGCGGCGACGAGGCGCCGAGCTTCGTCTGCTGGGGTCACAACAACCGGTCTGCGCTGGTCCGCGTGCCGCTCTACAAGCCCAACAAGGGCCAGAGCTCGCGCGTCGAGTACCGTGCCATCGACTCCGCGGCCAACCCGTACCTCTCGTTCTCGCTCATGCTGGCCGCCGGCCTCAAGGGCATCGAGGAGCAGTACGAACTGCCGCCGGAGGCCGAGAACAACGTCTGGGCGCTCAGCGACGCGGAGCGCCGCGCGCTCGGCTACAACCAGCTCCCCGCCAGCCTCGACCACGCCATCTCGCTGATGGAGGACTCCGAGCTGGTGGCCGAGACCCTGGGCGAGCAGGTGTTCAACTACGTGCTGCTGAACAAGCGGCAGGAGTGGTCGGCGTACCGCGCGCAGGTCACCCCGTACGAGCTGCGCACCAACCTCGAGATCCTTTAGGCGCCGTGCCGCGCGACCAGCTCTCACTGACCACGCTCGCGCGGTCGGGGTTCGTCGGTCTGAGCTCGGTGCGGGCGCAGCTCGACGAGCTGACGGCGCTCACCGGCGTGCCGGTCGAGGATGCGCTTCCCGCGTTCGCGGTCGCGGCCGACCCTGACACGGCGCTCGGCTGCACGCTCGCCCTGGTGCGCCGCGCACCGGACCGCGTCGCCCCGTACCTGCGCAGGCAGGACGCTGCCCAGCGCATCCTGCGGGTGATCGGTGCGTCGGAGGGGATCGCCGAGTTCTTCCTGCGCCAGCCGGACCAGCTGGATGCGCTGACCGAGCAGGTCGACCGCCTCCCGTCCGCCGCCGAGCTGCGCGACGACCTCCTGGATGCGGTCGGCGCGGTCGACGGGTTCGCCTCGGTGACGGAGGAGGCGGCCTGGACGGCGCTGCGCATCCGGTATCGCCGCCGGCTGGTGCAGCTGGCGAGCTTCGACCTGGAGCAGGACGACCCGGTCGACGGGTTCGACGCCGTTGCGGCCGCGATCTCCGACCTCGCCGCCGCCGCCCTCGAAGCATCCCTCGCCATCGCCCGGCGGCAGGTCAGCGGGACCGGGCCGGGACGGTTCCCCGAGGAGGAGGTGCGGGCCACGCGGCTCGCCGTCATCGGCATGGGCAAGGCCGGCGCCCGCGAGCTCAACTACGTCAGCGACGTGGACGTGATCTACGTGGCGGAGGGCGACGAGGAGGCCGGGGTCAGCTCCGGCCGCGCCGTCGACATCGCCACCCGCCTCGCGATGCTGACCATGCGCGGCATCCACGATCCGGCGATCGAACCCGGCCTCTGGGAGGTCGACCCGAACCTGCGCCCCGAGGGCAAGGACGGCGCGCTCGTGCGCACCCTCGAATCGCACATCGCCTACTACGACAGGTGGGCCAAGGGCTGGGAGTTCCAGGCGCTGCTCAAGGCGCGCCCGCTCGCCGGCGACCTGGGCCTGGGGGAGCGGTACGTCGCCGCCATCGCCCCGAAGGTGTGGAGCAGCGCGTCCCGGGAGAACTTCGTCGAGTCCGTGCAGCGGATGCGCGAACGCGTCACCGACAACATCCCGGACGACGAGGTGCACTACCAGCTGAAGCTCGGCCCAGGCGGCCTGCGCGACGTGGAGTTCACGGTGCAGCTGCTGCAGCTCGTGCACGGCAGGACCGACGACCAGGTGCGCCAGCGCGACACCCTCTCCGCCCTGGCCGCCCTCGCAGCGCAGGGCTACATCGGCCGCGAGGAGTCCGCGGACTTCTCCCGCGACTACCGCACCCTGCGCCTGATGGAGCACCGGCTGCAGCTGCGGCACCTCTCACGCACGCACCTGATGCCGCGCGACGAGGGAGACCAGCGCGTCCTCGCCCGCGCGACCGGGCTCGCCCCGGGCGCCGAGCAGCTGTTCGAGCGCTGGAACGCGATCAAGCACCGGGTGCGCGGGCTGCACGAGCGGTTGTTCTACCGGCCGCTGCTGAGCGCGGTCGCCTCCACGTCGAGCGAGGACACCAAGCTCACCGGCGCGGCCGGGCTCACCAGCGAGCAGGCGGAGGCGCGCCTCGCCGCCATCGGCTTCCGCGACCCGCGCGGCGCGCTCGCCCACATCGGTGCGCTCACCGGCGGAGTGTCCAGGCGCGCCACCATCCAGCGCCACCTGCTGCCGGTGATGCTGCAGTGGTTCGCCGACGGCGCCGACCCCGACTACGGCCTCCTCACCTTCCGTCGGCTGAGCGAAGACCTCGGCTCCACCCACTGGTATCTCCGGATGCTCCGCGACTCCACAGGGGCGGCCGAGCGTCTGACGCGGGTGCTGTCCGGCTCCCGGTTCGCGGGGGAGCTGCTCGGGCGCATCCCGGAGTCGGTGGCCTGGCTGGAGTCGGAGGACGACCTGCGCCCCCGCTCGGCCGCGCTGCTGCGCGAGGAGACGCGGGCGATCCTCGGCAGGCACTCGTCGGCGGAGTCCGCGGCGTCTGCACTGCGCGCCGCCCGCCGCCGCGAGGTGCTGCGGCTGGCGTTCTCGGGCATCCTGGGTTTCAGCACCATCGAGGAGCTTGCGCAGGGCCTCACGGCCGTCACCGAGAACGTGATCGCCGGCGTGCTGGAGGCGATCCGCGACAACCGCGACGACCGCGACCTGTTCGAGTTCGCGGTGATCGGGATGGGCCGCTTCGGCGGCCGCGAGCTCGGCTTCGGCTCGGACGCCGATGTGATGTACGTGTTCCGTCCGCTCGGCGACGACCAGGAGGCCGCGCACCGCGCCGCCCTGCAGGTCGTCTCGGAGCTCGGCAGGCTCACCGAGGACAACGTCCTCCCGCTCGACCTGGACATGGGCCTGCGCCCCGAGGGCAAGAACGGCACCCCCGTGCGCTCGCTCGAGTCGTACCGCGCCTACTACCAGCGCTGGTCGCTCACCTGGGAGGCCCAGGCGCTGCTTCGCGCCCGCGGGGTGGCGGGGGATGCGGCACTGCTCGACGACTTCGAGACCGTCGCCGACGAGGTGCGCTATCCGGCGTCGATCGCCGAGCAGGCGGTCCGCGAGGTCAAGCGGATCAAGGCGCGCGTGGAGAGCGAGCGCCTCCCGCAGGGCGCGGACCCCGCTCGTCACCTCAAGCTCGGCCGCGGCTCCCTCAGCGATGTCGAGTGGTTCGTGCAGCTCATCCAGCTGCAGCACGCCGCCGCCGTCCCCGACCTGCAGACCACGTCGACCCTGGATGCCCTCCGCGTCGCCGCAGAGACCGGCTACGTCACGACCGACGACGCCGCCAAACTCCGCGACGCCTGGGTCTTCGCCTCCCGCGCCCGCTCCGCGATGACCCTCTGGACCAACAAGACGGCCGACGTCCTCCCCTCCGACCGCGTCGCCCTCGACGGCGTCGCCCGCCTGATGGAATACCCGCCCGGCTCCGCCAGCCGCCTCGAAGAGGACTACCTCGCCGTCACTCGCCGAGCCCGAGCCGTCTTCGAGCGCTCCTTCTACGGCCAGCCCGACCGCCCGGCCCCCACCGCCTGACCACCCCCGTCTCCGTCTCCGTTCAAGCGGAGATATCGCGGCCCCGGGCCGCATTCTCCGCACGAGCGGAGTTCCCGACGGCGTGTCGTCCGGGATCTCCTGCCGAACAACCGGCATCGTGACGGTGTGCAGACCTGGTGGACGCCCCGTCGAACCGTCGTCTTCATCGCCGCGTTCCTCGTCGCAGCCCTGGTCGTCTCCGGCGGTATCGCCCTCCTGAAGGTCCACGAGGCGACAGCGGACTGGTGGCCGAGCGCCATCCCCACCCGGGTGCAGTACGCCGGTCGCAACTACACCTGCTTCGGCGCCGGCCCCGGCTTCACCACCGGACTGCCCGCGCGCGGCCACACCATCGGTGGCGGCATCATCTTTGCGCCGAGCGTCGAGCCGGACACGTTCATCGTCGTCAGCGACGGAAAACGCATCGTCGAGTGCCCGCTCAGCGGCGGCCTCTGACGTCGGACGGCCGAAGCGCTCATTTCACTCCCGCGCCCGAAAACGCCGGAAGGCCGCACCCCCGAAGGGATGCGGCCTTCCGCACGTCAGAGCGTCAGACGCCGAAGTACAGCTCGTACTCGAACGGGTGGGGACGCTGCGCGAGGGGCTTGATCTCCTTCTCGCGCTTGTAGTCGATCCAGGTCTCGATGAGCTCCGGGGTGAACACGCCGCCTGCGAGGAGGAAGTCGTGGTCGGCCTCGAGCGCATCCAGGACCTCGGCGAGGGTGCCGGGGACCTGCGGGATGTTCTTGGCTTCCTCGGGCGGGAGCTCGTAGAGGTCCTTGTCGACCGGCTCGTGCGGCTCGATGCGGTTCTTGATGCCGTCGAGGCCCGCCATGAGCTGCGCGGCGAACGCGAGGTACGGGTTGCCGGACGCGTCGGGGGCGCGGAACTCGATGCGCTTCGCCTTCGGGTTGGTCCCCGTGATCGGGATGCGGATCGACGCGGAGCGGTTGCCGGCCGAGTAGACCAGGTTGACCGGGGCTTCGAAGCCGGGGACCAGGCGGTGGAACGAGTTCACCGTCGGGTTCGTGAACGCGAGGACAGCCGGGGCGTGCTTGAGCAGGCCGCCGATGTACCAGCGTGCGATGTCGGAGAGGCCGCCGTAGCCCGCCTCGTCGTAGAACAGCGGCTTGCCGTCGTTCCACAGCGACTGGTGGGTGTGCATCCCGGAGCCGTTGTCGCCGAACAGCGGCTTCGGCATGAAGGTCGCGACCTTGCCCCACAGCTCAGCCGTGTTCTTCACGATGTACTTGAACTTCAGGATGTCGTCTGCCGCGTGCACCATCGTATCGAAGCGGTAGTTGATCTCGGCCTGGCCGCCGGTGCCCACCTCGTGGTGTGCGCGCTCCAGGATGAGGCCGGCGTCGATCAGCTTCAGCGAGATGTCGTCGCGCAGGTCGGCCTGCTTGTCGACGGGGCTGACCGGGAAGTATCCGCCCTTGTACGGCGTCTTGTTGGCGAGGTTTCCGCCCTCCTCGACACGACCGGTGTTCCAGGCTCCCTCTTCGGAGTCCACCGAGTAGAAGCTCGAGTGCTGGTTCACCTCGTAACGGACGTCGTCGAAGATGTAGAACTCGGCCTCGGGGGCGAAGAACGCGGTGTCCGCGATGCCGGTGGAGGCGAGGTACTTCTCGGCCTTCTTGGCGACCTGGCGCGGGTCCTTCGAGTAGATCTCGCCGTTGCGCGGGTTGTAGATGTCGAAGACCATGATGAGCGTGCGCTCGGCACGGAAGGGGTCGACGTACGCGGTGGAGACGTCGGGGATGAGCTGCATGTCCGATTCGTGGATGGACGCGAAGCCTCGGATGGACGAGCCGTCGAAGAGCTGACCGACGGAGAAGAACTCTTCGTCGACGGTCGAAGCGGGGATGTTGAAGTGCTGCTGCACACCGGGCAGATCGGTGAAGCGGATATCAAGGAACTTGACGTCGGTGTCCTTGATGAACTTGAGCACCTCGGAAGAATCACGGAACATGCGGAGGACTCCCAAAATGGATTGAGGTGGTGGACTGCACCTGCAGCCCAAGACAACACCGTACGGGGAAGGAGTTTCCCCGGAGTGACGCAAATGTTTCCGGCGTGTTACGCATACCCGTGGCCGGTAAACTCGTCTGGTGCCACAGAACCCGCCATCCTCCGCCTCCGGCAACATCGCGCCGAGCCGCTATCCCGGTGAACGACTGGGATTGCCGGAGACGGGCAGAGGCTCGGTCGGGCGTGCCGGCCGCCGCATCGGAGCCATCGTCATCGACTGGGCGATCGCCTACCTGATTTCTTTCGCGTTCTTCCGCACGGACGGGATCGTGAACGGCTGGGCCACCACCGGCATCTTCGTGCTCATGCAGATCCTGTTCATCCCGACCATCGGCGGCGGCATCGGCCACCGGGTGTTCGGGATGCGCGTTGTCGCGATCCGCGGCGGCTGGGTGGGCCTCTGGCGTCCCGTCGTCCGCACGCTGCTGCTCGCGATCGTGATCCCCGCGCTCGTCTGGGATTCCGACCAGCGCGGCTTCCACGACAAGATCGCCGGCACGGTCCTCATCCGGGCCTGACGGCGCCGCCACTACCGTCCCTCCCCGCCGCACCCAAAGCATCGAGCCGGGACTTCTGCACGCGACACGCCGGTCGGGCTGGTGCAGAAGTCCCGGCTCGATGGATGCGCGGGGCGGGTTAGGCGGGCGGGCGGGCTCTAGCGAGCGCGCTGGGCGCGAACCTTCATCGGGTCGATGCCCTTGGGGATCGGCATCGAGTTCTCCAGCGACTGGAGACGGTTGCTGATCGCCATGACCTCGGCCTTGGTCAGGGTGGGCTTGATCTTGGCGAGCACGCGCGGGATCTTGTGCAGCGGGGTGGCGTCCGCATCCGGTCCGACGCTGATCGTCGTCACGGGCACGTTCGGCAGCACGCGGGTGACCTTGCGGCGCTCCTCGTCGATCATCCGCTGGGTGCGGGTCTTCGGGCCTTCGCTGATGAGCACGACACCGCCGCGGCCGGTGGCACGGTAGATCGCGTCCTGGGTCTTGCCGTTGACGGCGACCGGCATCTCTGAGCCGCGCCAGCTGCGCTTCAGGGAGCTGCGCAGCACGGCGCCGACGGCACCGGGCTGGCCCTCGATCTGCGAGTACGCAGCACGCTCGGCGCGACGCCCCAGGATGATCAGGCCGATCAGCACACCGGCGAGCACGCCGGCGAGGATCCACATCGCCATCGTGAAGCCGTTGCCGTCGGACAGGAAGATCGCCAGAAGCACGCCGACGATGATCGGGGCCACGATGCCGCCCACGATGTACAACACCGCCCGCTTGTCGTAGCGGCGGGTCATCTGGAAGACCTGCCACATCTGCTTGAGCCGACCGGGCTCCTTGGTGGACTTGTCCTTGCGTGCCATAGTCACAAGGATACCGGCTCGGCCGCCCGCGCAGTGACGTTGTTCGCGGTCAGGATACGGCCTGGGCGAACCCGAGCGACGCGTCGGCCAGATGGCGGAGTTCGTCCGGCACCTCGCGGCCTTTCGCGTGCATCGACTGCGCCCAGAGTCGCCCGGCGCGGTACGACGAACGGACCAGGGGACCGGCGAGCACACCGAGGAACCCGATCGCCTCCGCCTCGTCTTTCAGCTCGACGAACTCATCCGGATGCACCCACCTCGCCACCGGCAGATGCCGCGGGCTCGGTCGCAGGTACTGGGTGATCGTGATGATGTCCGTCCCCGCGTCGTGCAGGTCGCGCAGAGCCTGGCTGACCTCTGCTCGCTCCTCGCCCATCCCGAGGATGAGGTTGGACTTGGTGATGAGCCCGGCCGCACGCCCCTGCGTGATGACGTCGAGCGAGCGCTCGTAGCGGAAGGCCGGCCGGATGCGCTTGAAGATGCGCGGGACGGTCTCGACGTTGTGCGCGAACACCTCGGGCTCGGCGGAGAACACCTCGCCCAGATAGTCGGGGTTGCCGGAGAAGTCGGGGACCAGGATCTCGACGCCCGTGCCCGGGCTCTGCCGGTGGATCTCGCGGATCGTCTCGGCGTACAGCCACGAGCCTTCGTCGGCCAGGTCGTCGCGGGCGACGCCGGTGACGGTGGCGTAGCGCAGGTCCATCTTCGCGACGGACTCTGCGACGCGGCGTGGCTCGTCGGTGTCGTAGTCGGCGGGCTTGCCGGTGTCGATCTGGCAGAAGTCGCACCGCCTGGTGCACTGGGCTCCTCCGATGAGGAACGTCGCTTCCCTGTCCTCCCAGCACTCGAAGATGTTCGGGCAGCCGGCTTCCTGGCACACCGTGTGCAGGTTCTCGCCCTTCACGAGGTTCTGAAGCTGGCGGTACTCGGGGCCCATCTTCGCTTTGGTCTTGATCCACTCGGGCTTGCGCTCGATGGGGGTCTCTGCATTGCGGATTTCGAGGCGCAGCATCTTGCGTCCCTCTGGCGCTGCGCTCACGCGACGGTCTCCAGTCCTGTGTCGAATTCTCTGTCGAAGCATGCCTGGATGAGGGGGACGACGTCTTCCGGGGTGACCGTGCGGCCGAGGACGCGGCTGATCGAGGTGACCCCCGCATCCCGGATGCCGCAGGCCACGATCGCGTCGTACGCCTCGAACCCGTTGGAGCAGTTGAGCGCGAACCCGTGCATGGTGACGCCCTCTGCGACGCGGATGCCGATGGCGGCGATCTTCTCGTCGCGCTGGATCCCGCGGATCCACACGCCGGAGCGTCCCTGCACGCGTTCACCGTGCACCCCGACGTCTGCAAGAACGTCGATCAGGATGCTCTCCAGCCGCCGCACGTATCCGACGACGTCGATGGGCTCGGGAAGGCGGAGAATCGGGTATCCCACGAGCTGCCCCGGCCCGTGCCAGGTGATCTTCCCGCCGCGGTCGACATCGATGACGGGTGTCCCGTCGGTCGGCCTTTCGTCGGGCTCTGTGCGTTTCCCTGCGGTGTACACCGAGGGATGCTCGAGGAGGATGACAGTATCGGGCGCCCGGCCTGCAACGACATCGGCGTGCACGGCACGCTGCTGTTGAAGGGCCTCGAAATACGGCACGGAGTTGGCGCTTAGCCCCGCGACGACATAGTCGACCACGCAGCAAGTCTATGTGCTTGCGCGCCCTCCACAGGACGGCTGTTTGGCGAGTTGTCCACGGGTTTGGGTGCGCCGCGTCGTGAGGGTTCCGCATGCTTTGGAATTGGTTCATGCCGACTGCACCGAAGACGTCCCGCCCACCCTTGCTGAGCCGCGCGCCCGACCTCGCCCGCCTCGCCGCCACCCGGGCGAGGGAGAGGGGCTGGCAGGTGCTCGGCACGCTGTCGGCCGAGCCGGACGAATTGCGGCAGCTGATCCGGGCGCCGGAACAGGCGCATCCCGTGGTGGCCTGCCTCCGCACCGGCGTGGATGCTGCGGACGCGACAGCGCGGGAGGCCACGGCCAGACGCGACGCCCGCTCGGAGCACGTGGTGGGCGTTCTGGGCGGCGAGGTCGCGCGCGGTCTGCCGGAGGGCTGGCTCATCGTGGAACACGCACCAGGAGGAACCCTTGCCGCCCTACTCGCCCGGCGCCGCCTGATCCGCGCAGACGAGGCGGCCACCATCCTGATCGGGGTCGCGTCCGGTCTCGGCGCCCTGCACGAGGCCGGATGGTCGGCGAGCGGCCTCGCCCTCGAGGGCGTGGTCTTCCGCCGCGACGGCTGTCCGGCCATCGACGCCCTCCGCCGAGCTTGCCCACTGACGGAGTCGAGCGCCGCGGCGGACCGGCTCGCGTATCGCGCGGTGGCGCAGCACCTCTGCGCGGCCGTCCCTGCGCCGGGTGGCTGGCGGCTGCTGGATGCGGTGGATGCGGCACTCGCGCCGCCGCGCTCCGGTGGCGACAACCCGCCCACCGTCGTGTGGGAGCGGGTGCTGGCTGGTGTGCTGGCCACGATCGAGCCGGGCGTGGTGCGGGTGACGGAGTCGGGAACACCGCACGCGCCGCGTCCACCGTCTGTGGCACCGAGTGCCCTCCCACCCGGTGAGGCGGACGAGCCACCGGGTGCGCCGCGACGATCGCAGGGCGAACTGATCGACGCGGGCCTCAGCGGGATCCGGGGCCGTGCCCTGCCGACGGAACTGATCGACGCGGGCCTCAGCCTGGTCAATGGTCACGCTGAGCCCACAGGCCGCCGCGAGCCTGTGTCTGGCCAGGTCGCAGCGGCGTCGGACCGTCTGCACGACACCATTCCGCGTCAGTCGTTCGATTCGAACGGGCGGATGTCTGCGACGCGAACCTCGCTTCCGCGAACCTCGCTTCCGCGAACCTCGATGGTGCACCCCGTGTCGAGCTCAGCGCTGAACCCGGTCTCGGCGTTCGAACCGGCCGCGGAGCTCAGCGACCTTCTCCTGGACGGCAGACCCATCGCGCACGTCGCAGAGCGTGTTCGCAGCTGGTTCGCAGTGCGGAAGAAACTCGTCGCGATTGTGCTGATCCCGGCCGTCGTCGTCGGCGCCGCGCTCCTCCTGCTGCCAGGCGGTCCGGCTCAGAACACGTCGTCCGAATCCTCTGCCGGCGCCGGTGCATCGTCCGCGACTGGTGCATCTTCCGCGACTGGTGCACCGTCCGCAGCCGAAACCTCCGGCTCGCCCAGCACGCCCGGGTCGAACGGCCGGTCTTCGCCTAGCGGGGCAACACCCTCAGCTCGCGCACCAACGTCAGAAGGTTCGCTGGACGCGTCCCACCTCCCCACGCCACCAGCGAAGCCCGACGGCGCGACAACAGCCGGGGGAGCGAACTCCACCGCTGCGCAGACGGAATCCACCGTGCCCGGCGAGCCGGTGGCCGCTGCCACACATCTGCTGCGGGCCCGCCACACGTGCTTCACCGCACGCGTGCGGCAGGTCTCGTGTGTGGACGAGCTCGTCCAGGACGGCTCGCCGATGGCCGCGACCGACCGGGCGGCGATCGAGGACGGGACGGCCGCCGACGGGTACGACTACGCCGGAGCCGCCGTCGAGCTCGTGCAGCGCTGGGGTGCGGCGGCGCTCGTGTCCGTGGCACCGGATCGCGCACGCACCCCGAAAAGCGAACCGGCCTCGCTCCTGATGGTCAGGAGCGAGGCCGGGTGGCGTCTGCGGGAGGTGTTCCCGTGACAGTGACTAGATGCCGAGGTTCGCCTCGAAGTTGCCGCCCTCGAGACGGTTCTTGACCGCGACGAGGAAGCGGGACGCGTCGGCGCCGTCGACGATCCGGTGGTCGTACGAGAGGGCCAGGTACACGGTCGAGCGGATCGCGATCGAGTCGGTTCCGTCAGCCGAGATGACGACGGGACGCTTCGTGACGATGCCGGTGCCGAGGATGGCCACCTGCGGGAGGAACACGACGGGGGTGTCGAACAGCGCGCCACGCGAACCGGTGTTGGTCAGCGTGAACGTGCCGCCGGCGAGCTCGTCGGGCTTCAGACGATTCTCGCGGGTGCGCTCTGCGAGGTCCGCGATCTCCTTGGCCAGGCCCGCGAGGTCGAGCTCGGACGCGTTGCGCACCACAGGGGTGAGCAGACCGCGCTCGGTGTCGACGGCGATCGACATGTTCTCGTGGTCCGGGTAGACGATCGAGTCGCCGTCGATGGTGGCGTTGATGACGGGGTACGTCTTCAGCGCCTCGGCGGCGGCCAGAGCGAAGAACGGGAGGAAGGACAGCTTGACGCCGGTCTTCGACTGGAAGTCGGCCTTGACCTTGTCGCGGAAGGCCGCGACCTTGGTCACGTCGACCTCGACCACCGATGTGAGCTGAGCGGACGACTGCATCGACACGACGGCGCGCTCGGCGACGACCTTGCGCAGACGCGACATCGGCTGCGTCGTGCCGCGCAGCGGGGACACCTCGGGAGCCGGGGCGGCCTCAGCGGAGGACGATGCAGCGGAGGCGGCGGGTGCGGCAGCCGCGGAGAGGATGTCCTCCTTGCGGATGCGCCCACCGACGCCGGTGCCGGTGACGGTCGACAGGTCGATGCCCTGCTCGTTCGCGAGCTTGCGAACGATCGGGGTCACGTAGCCGGCGTTGCCGGCGTGCGCGCCACCGGATGCTGCCGGAGCAGCGGCCGGGGCCGGAGTTGCAGCGGGGGCCGCAGCAGCAGCCGGAGCGGGTGCGGCGGCGGGAGCAGCAGCGGCAGGTGCGGCCTGTGCGGGCGCAGCGGCGGGTGCCGGTGCGGCCTGCGCAGGTGCGGCTTCCGCGGCGGGAGCCGGGGCAGCCTGGGCCGGAGCAGCCTCGGCGGCGGGGGCCGGAGCGGCCTCCGCGGCAGGAGCCGGCGCAGCCTCAGCAGCGGGCGCCGGTGCGGCGGCCGGAGCGGCCTCAGCCGGAGCCGCCTCAGCAGCAGGTGCCGGTGCGGCCTCAGCAGCAGCAGGAGCCGGCGCAGCCTCAGCAGCAGGAGCAGCCTCCGCCGGAGCGGCCTCGGCCTCAGCGGCGGGCGCGGCCGGGGCCTCGCCTCCGCCGGAGCCGTCGCCGATCGTCACGAGCGCGGTGCCCACCTCGACGGTCTCGTCCTCCTGCACCAGGATCGCCTCGATGACGCCCGCGACGGGGGAGGGGATCTCGGTGTCGACCTTGTCGGTCGAGACTTCGAGCAGGGGCTCGTCCACCTCGACACGGTCGCCAACGTTCTTCAGCCAGCGGGTGACCGTGCCTTCCGTGACACTCTCGCCGAGTGCCGGGAGGCTGACGGATTCGCTCATGAGCTTGTCTCCTTCAAACCAATTCGTTCAGTAGTTTATTGCAGTCGCGCCGACCGGCGGCGGACTAAAGGGTGTGCAGCGGCTTGCCAGCGAGGTACAGGAAGGCCTCGCCGAGCGACTCGTTCTGCGTGGGGTGCGCGTGGACGAGCGGGGCGATGTCTTCGGGGTATGCCTCCCAGTTGACCGCGAGCTGTGCCTCGCCGATCAGCTCACCGACGCGGGCGCCGATCATGTGGACGCCGACGACGGGGCCGTCGACGACGCGGACGACCTTGACGGAGCCGCTGGTGCCGATGATCTCGCTCTTGCCGTTGCCCGCGAGGCTGTAGTCGTAGCTCGACACCTTGTCAGCGCCGTACTGCTCGACGGCCTTGGCCTCCGTGAGGCCGACCGATGCGACCTCGGGGTCGCAGTAGGTGACCTTCGGGATGTTGACATCCGGGACGATGATCGGGTTGAGGCCCGCGATCTCCTCCGCGACGAAGATGCCCTGCTGGAAGCCGCGGTGGGCGAGCTGCAGGCCGGGGACGATGTCGCCGACGGCGTAGACGCCGGGGACGCTGGTCTGGAGGCGCTCGTCGGTGATGACGAAGCCGCGGTCGAGCGTGATGCCCGCCTCCTCGTAGCCGAGGTTGGCGGTCGACGGGCCGCGGCCGACGGCGACGAGCAGAAGCTCGGCGTCGACCGTGTCGCCGTTCTCGAGGGTCACGACGACGCCGTCGTCGTTCTGGGTCACGCCGGAGAACCGGACGCCCAGGCGGTAGTCGATGCCGCGGCGGCGGAACGCGCGCTCCAGCGACTTGCTGATGGTCTCGTCCTCGTTGGGGACGAGGTGCGGGAGGGCCTCGATGATGGTGACGTCCGCGCCGAAGGACTTCCAGACGCTCGCGAACTCGACGCCGATGACGCCGCCGCCGAGCACGGCGACCTTCTTGGGCACGAAGTCCAGCTCGAGGGCCTGCTCGCTCGTGATGACACGGCCGCCGATCTCGAGACCGGGGAGCGAGCGCGAGTACGAGCCCGTGGCGAGGATGACGTTCTTGCCGACGATGGTGTCGTCGCCGACCTGCACCGTGGTGGGGGAGGTCAGGCGACCTTCACCCTCGATGACCGTGATCTTGCGCGCCTTGACCAGGCCCTGCAGTCCCTTGTACTTCTTGGCGACGATGCCCTGGCGGTATTCCGTCACGCCGTTGATGTCGATGCCCTGGAACTCCGTGACGATGCCGTACTTCGACGACTCGCGGGAGTAGTCCGCCACCTCGGCCGCGTGCAGCAGGGCCTTGGTGGGAATGCATCCTCGGTGCAGGCAGGTGCCTCCGACCTTGTCTTTCTCGATCATCCCAACGGTGAAACCGAGCTCGGCCGCACGCAGCGCTGCTGCGTAGCCTCCACTCCCACCGCCGAGCACCACAATGTCAAAGTTCTGCTCAGACACCCAGCTACTCCCTCGCGCATCAGGATTCGTGACACGACCCTGCCCCGAGGGGTCACTCGTGGGCAGGCGTTTGTTTGCGGCAAGAATTTTTCTTGCCCATACGACCCTACTACTTCCGGGAAAAGTCCTCGGCCAACCGGATGAGGGCGCGCACGGTGACGGCGGTCGGTCCCTTCCCGGTGAAACCGTAGGGAGAGGCGGGTCCCTTGGCGGGTCCCGCGATGTCCAGGTGGGCCCACGGGATGCGCGGCGAATCCTCAGCATCGCCGGTGCGCCCGACGAACTCCTGGAGGAAGACGGCGGCGAGCAGCATCCCTCCCGCGGTGTTTCCGGGGTTGGCGTTGGCGATGTCCGCGACCTCGGAGTTGATGGTCGCGCGCAGCTCGCCGGGAAGCGGCATCGGCCAGAGGAGTTCGCCGGACGTCTTCGCGGCGTCGACGACGTCTCCGACCAGCTCGTCGTCGCCCATGACGGCGGCGTAGCGGGTGCCGAGGGCGACCATCGCCGCTCCGGTCAGGGTCGCGACGTCCACGATCGCGTCCGGGCGCTCCTCGCTCGCAGCGACCAGGCCGTCGGCCATCACCAGGCGGCCCTCCGCGTCGGTGTTGAGCACCTCGACGGTCCTGCCGCCCCGGATGCGCAGCACGTCGTTGGGCCGGATCGCCGACCCGGACGGCATGTTCTCCGCGATGCAGAGCCACGCGGTCACTTTCACCGGCAGTTCCAGCCTGGCCGCGGCGAGCACGACGGCGAGCACGGTGGCCGCTCCCGTCATGTCGTACTTCATGCCGACCATCCCGGTCGGCGGCTTGAGCGACAGCCCACCGGTGTCGAAGGTGATGCCCTTGCCGACCAGCGCGAGGTGCTTGGCCGCTCCGGCGGGGGAGTACGTGACCTTGACGAGCCGCGGCGGGCGGGTCGAGCCCTGGCCGACGCCGAGGATGCCGCCGAAGCCGTCCGCTTCGAGCTGCTTCTCGTCCCAGACCCGCACATCCACCGGCAGCCCGGACGCCGCGCGCTCCGCAGCGTCGGCAAGGGTCGCGGGGTAGAGGTCGAGCGGCGGCGTGTTGACGAGGTCCTTGACGAGCGCGACGGCCTCCGCTGCCGCAGCGGCGCGGGCGACGAGCGCGTCGCGTGCGTCCGCCCCGGATGCGTCGTCCGGCGTCCCGACGACCTCGATGGCTGCGACAGGCGCCTTCACAGATGCCTTGGATGCCTCACGGTACGTCGTGAACGCGTACGAACCGAGGGCAGCGCCTTCCAGCACCGCGGCGAGCTGCTCGTCGCCGTCCGCGGGCAGCGCGACGGTGACGGCCGCCGTGCCGGCGAGCTGGCGGATGCCGCTGCCCGCCGCGTAGCGCAGCGCGTCGGCATCCACGGTCTCCGGCAGTCCGATCACCGCGAGCGACGGCCCACCGGCGCCGCCGGGGAGCCGGACCAGCTCGTCCCGTCCTCCTCCGAAGCCGACGGCCTGCAGCTGCGCGGCGACATCGCCCGCGGCCGTCACGGCGGCGTCGACGGCGGTGCTCGCCACAACGTCGACGGAGCCACCGGATGCGCGTGCGCCGATCAGGAGCACGTCACCGGACGGGGACACGGCGGAGGCGGACGAGAGCGTGAGAGAAGGGACGGTCATGCCTCGAATCTAGCCGCTGCCACGCACCGGCAGCCGTGTTCGCTGTGGGCGTGTGCCTTCCGGGCCGGTTCGCAGGGTCCGCCGGGAACGGGCGGCTTAGAGTTGAAATATGCGCGATCCGGGTGACCTGTACGAGCTCAACGCGGCCCTCTCGGAGGTGCCCGCTGGCCTCAACCTGGTCGCGGGCCTGACCGGGTTCGCCGACGCGGGTTCCGGCGTCAGCCAGCTGGGCACCTATCTGCTCGGAACGCTCGACAACGAGGTGGTCGCCACCTTCGACGCCGACATCCTGCTCGACTACCGTGCCCGCCGGCCGATCATCTACTTCGACCAGGACCACCTCACCGACTACCAGCCGGCAACGCTCAAGCTCTACCTCGCGTACGACGAGCTGCGTCAGCCGTTCCTCCTTCTCTCCGGCTTCGAGCCCGACTTCCAGTGGGAGCGGTTCACGCAGGCCATCCTCGACCTCATCGACAGGCTCAAGGTGAAGTCGGTCACCTGGGTGCACTCCATCCCGATGCCGGTGCCGCACACGCGCCCGATCGGCGTGACCGTCAGCGGCAACCGCTCCGACCTGATCGACTCGATGTCGATCTGGAAGCCGCACACGCAGGTCCCGGCCAACGCGCTGCACCTGCTCGAGTTCCGGCTGCAGCAGCTGTCGTACCCGATCGCCGGGTTCATCCTGCTCATCCCGCACTACCTGGCAGACACCGAGTACCCCGCCGCCGCCATCGCCGCGCTCGACAGCATCAGCGCGGCCACCGGGCTGATCTTCCCCACCGACCGGCTGCGCCAGGAGGACAGGGAGTTCATCGCGAACATCGACGAGCAGGTCGACTCGAACGCCGAGCTCGGCCGGCTGGTCGGAACGCTCGAGGAGCGGCACGACAGCTATATGGAGGACAACCAGCTGCGGTCGCCGCTGACCGACCGCGATGGCGAGCTGCCGAGCGCGGACGAGATCGCCGCCGAGCTGGAGAACTTCCTCGCGTTCCGCCGCCACGGCGACGAGGAGAACGGGCCCACCGCGTCCTGACGCGCATCCCGGCCGGCGTGGTCGGTAATACGCTGGAGGAGTGAATTCGCGGCGCTCCTGGCTCATCTTCGGGATCGGCGTCTTCGCCTACCTGATCGCGGTCATGCAGCGCACGAGCATCGGCGTCGCCGGAGTAGCAGCGACCGAGCGCTTCCACAGCACGGCGTCCGTGCTCTCGACCCTCGCCGTCGTGCAGCTGATCGTGTACGCCGCCATGCAGATCCCGGTCGGCGTGCTGATCGACAGGGTCGGCTCGCGCTGGCTGATGGCGGTGGGCACAGCGCTGATGATCGTCGGTCAGGTAACCGTGGCGTTCGCGCCGACCATCGGGGTCGCCATCCTGGGGCGCATCCTGGTCGGGGCAGGGGATGCGACGGTGTTCACCTCGCTGATGCGCCTGATCAACTCGTGGTTCCGCGGGCGCCTGGTGCCGCAGCTGTCCCAGTGGATCGGCAACATCGGCCAGCTGGGCCAGGTGCTGTCCGCCATCCCGTTCGCGATCATCCTGCACCAGGCGGGATGGACGACCGCGTTCCTCAGCGCCGCATCGCTCTCGGTGATCGCGCTCGTCGGCATCGTCGCCGCGATCTCGGACAGGCCGGTCGGCTCGTCGGAGGGCCCGCGTCCCGCCACCTGGGGCGAGTCCATCCGGCAGCTGCGGGTGAGCCTGGCGCGGCCGGGCACGCAGCTCGGCTTCTGGTCGCACTTCGTCACCCAGTCCTCCGGCACCGTGTTCAGCCTGATGTGGGGGCTGCCGTTCATGGTGTTCGCGCTCGGGATCGACCCGGCGGAGGCGTCCGGGCTGCTGATCGTCGCCGTGGTCGCCGGTCTCATCTCCGGTCCCATCCTGGGCGTGCTCACCGCGCGCCACCCGCTGCGGCGCAGCAACCTGGTGCTGGGGATCGTCGCCATGATGGGCGTTGTCTGGGCCGTGGTGCTGCTCTGGCCGGGAACGCCGCCGCTCTGGCTGCTGATCGTGCTGCTGATCGCGATCGGGATCGGCGGACCCGGCTCCCTGATCGGGTTCGACTTCGCCCGCACCTCCAACCCGCTGCGCAGCCTCGGCTCGGCGAACGGCATCGTCAACGTCGGCGGCTTCCTCGCCAGCTTCGTGATGATGTTCCTGATCGGGCTGGCGCTCGACGGGCAGAACGCCGCCCGCGTCGCTGCGGGGGGAGCATCCGATCTGTATGCCCTGGATGCGTTCCGCTGGGCGTTCGCGATCCAGTACGTGATCGTGGGCATCGGCGTCGGATTCCTGGTGCGTGCGAGACGCCGCACCCGCCGCCTGTTGTCCGAGGACGAGGGAATAGAAGTGGCCCCGTTGTGGGTTCTACTCTCTGACGCGTGGAAGAGACGCGGACGAGGGGCGGCCGGCTGAAAGCGGCTGGGCGGCGGCGGAGCACCGATGGTCGGGGGCGGCCATGAATCGTGCAATAATAGTTGATCGGACCCGTTCATATCCAGGGGCTCGGAGCATGGAAAACTGCACCGCGCACAGACCCAGGACTTGACATGGGTCTTAGTAATGTCCGCACGCAACCTGAGCCAGGCCAAGGCGCTTCGGATTCTCGGCCCCTCCGCTTGGTATGAAAGGTGTTCACATGGCAACCCGTGCAGCAACGAAAGCTCCAGAAGCAGAGGTGACCGGGGCCGAGGTCACCGAGGCCGAGGTCACTGAGACCGCAGCGAAGAAGACGGCGGCGAAGGCCGCTCCGGCAGCGAAGAAGACGGCAGCGAAGGCTCCCGCGAAGAAGGCCCCTGCGAAGGCGGCCGCGAAGACGACCGCCAAGAAGGGCGCGAGCAAGGCCAAGGGCGACGACGAGCTTGGCGACGACGACGCCGTCGAGATCGACGAAGAGGAGACCGCGGAGGTCGAGGTCGAGGCAGCAGCCGACGACAGCGACGACGCGGAAGAGAAGTCGGACGACGACGACGCCAAGCCCGCTGCGGCCGACGAGCCCCTGCCGACGGGAGCACTCGTGCTCCGCGCCGTCGACGAGGACGACGACATCCCGGTGTACTCCACCACGATCACCGGCGCCACGGCAGACCCCGTCAAGGACTACCTGAAGCAGATCGGCAAGGTCGCCCTGCTGAACGCGGCGGAGGAGGTCGAGCTCGCGATGCGGATCGAGGCCGGCCTGTTCGCCGAGGACAAGCTCGCCAACACGCCGAACATGCCGCGTGAGCTCGAGCGCGAGCTCAAGTGGGTCGCGCGCGACGGCCAGCGGGCCAAGAGCCACCTGCTCGGAGCGAACCTCCGACTGGTCGTCTCGCTCGCCAAGCGGTACACCGGTCGCGGGATGCAGTTCCTCGACCTCATCCAGGAAGGCAACCTGGGCCTCATCCGTGCCGTCGAGAAGTTCGACTACACCAAGGGCTTCAAGTTCTCCACGTACGCCACCTGGTGGATCCGTCAGGCGATCACCCGCGCGATGGCCGACCAGGCCCGCACCATCCGCATCCCGGTGCACATGGTCGAGGTCATCAACAAGCTGGCCCGTGTGCAGCGGCAGATGCTGCAGGACCTGGGCCGCGAGCCCACGCCGGAAGAGCTGAGCCGTGAACTCGACATGACCCCCGAGAAGGTCATCGAGGTGCAGAAGTACGGCCGTGAGCCGATCTCGCTGCACACCCCGCTCGGCGAGGACGGCGACAGCGAGTTCGGCGACCTGATCGAGGACACGGAGGCGGTCGTCCCGGCCGACGCTGTGGGCTTCACGATGCTGCAGAAGCAGCTCGAGAGCCTCCTCGACTCGCTCTCGGAGCGCGAGGCCGGAGTGATCCGGATGCGCTTCGGGCTCGGCGACGGAATGCCGAAGACGCTCGACCAGATCGGTGACACGTTCGGGGTGACGCGTGAGCGCATCCGTCAGATCGAGTCGAAGACGATGGCGAAGCTCCGCCACCCGTCCCGGTCGCAGTCGCTCCGCGACTACCTCGAGTAGGCCGGGGGAGTGCGCTACAGGCTAGCGGTCGTCGCCGGTCGTCTCGCCCGCTGGCTGCTGCGCCTGCGCGGCGGCGGCTCGGCTGTGCCGGGACGCGTCGCGCTCGCGATCGCGCCGAAGTTCCTGGAACGCGCCGTCGCCGAGCTTCCTCTCGGCGTCGTGTTCGTCTCCGGGTCGAACGGCAAGTCGACCACGACGAACATGCTCACGGGCATCCTGCGCGAGCACGGGTTGACCGTGTTCACCAACCCGTCGGGGGGCAACCTCCCGCAGGGGATCGCGTCCGCGCTGCTCGCCACCGTCCCGCTGGACGGACGCGTGCGCGCCGACGTCGGCGTGATCGAGGTGGACGAGGCGTACGGCGTCGACCTGGCGACCATCCTGAAGCCACGGGGCTCGCTGCTGCTGAACGTGCAGATCGACCAGCTCAACCGGTTCTTCGAGCCGACCAGGGTGGTCGGGATGCTCCGCTCGATCGGCGCATCCTCGTCGGAGTTCGTCGTGGTGAACGCCGACGACGACAGCCTCGCGCGGGTCGGCGCAGAACTGCTCGCCGAGGGCCGTGACGTGTCGACGTTCGCGGTGGCACCGTCGATCATCGACGCGTCGCCGAACGGGCTCGCCAACGTCAAGGACGTGTCCGGCGTGCCGGCGGGAGCGCTTCCCGTGCCGTCCGTGTTCGTCAGCGAACTGGACGCGCGCAGTGCGCGCCTCGCGTTCGGCGGCGAGAGCGTGCAGGTTGCCCTACCCGCCCGCGGACTGCACTACGCCGTGGATGCGGCCGGTGCGACCGCGATGGCCCGCCGCCTGCTCGGCGACCGGTTCCGCCCGGAGGCCGTGGTGGCCGCGATGTCGTCGCTGCGCACGGTCTACGGCCGCGGCGAGACCCTGCGGGTCGGCGACGAGGACATCGAGATCATCATGATGAAGAACCCGCCGAGCCTGCAGCTGAACCTCGACTACCTCAGCGCGCCGCCCGAGCAGGTCTTCGTGGCCGTCGACGAGGGAACGCCGGACCCGTCGTGGGTCTACGACATCGACCTCTCGTCGATCGAGCACGTGGATGTGGTCTCCGGCACGAAGGCGTGGCAGTTCGCCACCCGGTTCGCGTACGCGGGCATTCCGGTCGACCAGGTCGTGCCGGAGCTGAAGCCGGCGTTGACCGCGTTCCTCGCGCTGCCGAAGCCGGCGACCGGCACCAAGACCATGATCGTCAACTACGAGCAGATGATGCTGATCCGCAAGCAGCTCGGCTTCCTCGACCTGGAGGGCGGCGAACGATGAGCGTGTTGCGCATCCTGCACCTCTACCCGGCCGAGCTGGGCATCAACGGCGACGCCGGGAACGTGACGGCCCTGGTCGAGCGCGCCCGCTGGCGTGGCATCGACGCCGAGGTCGTCCGTCATCCGGTCGGCGGCGTGCTGCCGGAGTCTGTGGACATCGTGCACATCGGCAGCGGCCCTCTCTCGTCGCAACGGGCGGTGCTCGCGGACGTGCAGCGCATCGCCCCGGCGCTGCGGGACTGGCGGGACGCCGGCATCCCGATCCTGGCGATCGCCGGAGGCTGGCAGCTGCTCGGCACCGAACTGGTCACGGCCGACGGCGAGCGTCTGGCCGGGGCGGGCGTCTTCCCGACGCGCGCCCAGCTGGGCGCGGCCAGGCACGTCGGCGAGATCGTCGTGCGCACCGCGCAGGGAACGCTGGCCGGCTTCGAGAACCACTCGGCCACGACCACGCTGGAGGGTGCTGAGCCATTCGGCCAGGTCGTCAGCGGCACCGGAAACGACGGCGGCCAGACCGAGGGCGTCGCGCTGGCCGCGGCCATCGGAACGCACCTGCACGGCCCCGTGCTGCCGATGAACCCCGCACTGGCCGACCGGATGCTCGCGACCGCCCTGCGCACCGAACTCGCGCCTGTGCAGCAGACCGAGAGCGTCGACCGCTACGCGGCCAACGCGCGCCGCGCCATCGCCGACCGCCTCGGCGTGAAGCTCTAGCCCGAGTCCGGCCCCGGGCCCCGGCGGCTGGCTGCCTGGCCGCCCGCCTGCCCTACCGGCTGTCCTCACCACCTACCACGCCGCTCATCCCCCCCCCATCACGCCCGAACTCCGTTCGAACGGAGTTCCACCCGGCCCGCGAGCGTTTCTCCGCACGAACGGAGTCGCAGACGGCGTGTCGCGCGGATTCTCCGGTGTTGCGTAAAGGAGGAAGTCTGAGCCGACACGCCGCGGGTGCATCCTGTGCAGCGGAGATAGGGGGCGGTCCGGCTGGAATCTCCGCTTGAACGGAGCGGGCCAGCGCAGGGAAAGATGTGCGGCGGTGGGGGTGCGTGGCGCGGTCAGCCGACGTAGACGCGGGGGACGCGCTGCGCGACGCCCGTGAGCATCTCGTCGGCGATCGTCTCCGCCCAGTCCGCCCACTTCTCGGCGATGACCTCGCCGTTGACGCCAGGACCGAACAGGATCGCCGTGTCGCCGACCTCCACGCGGTTCGCGCCGACGTCGACGAGCATCGAGTCCGCGTCGACCGCGAGCACCGGGCAGGGCAGTCCGCCGATGGAGACGTGCGCCTTCGCGATGCCGAGGGTCGGCACGCCGTCCGCATAGCCGATGCCGAGGCGCGCGTGCGTGGTGCCGCCGACGTGGATGCGGGTGACCGGCGCTTCGAGGCGCATCGCCGGGATGAGGCCCAGGTCGGCGCCCGTGCTGTCGTCGAAGGGGGAGACGCCGTATGCGGCGATCCCGAACCGGACGAGGTCGAACCGCGCCTCGGGCATCCGGATGCCCGCCGAGCTCGCGGCGAGGTGCAGGATCTCGAACGTGGCCCCGTGCTCCTCGGCGACGACGACCGCCTCCCGGAACTGGGCGAGCGCCGCCTCGTCGTCGGCGATGGAGGCGTCTGCGAGGTGCGACCACGCCGCCCGGATGCGCACGATGCCCTGCTTCTGCAGCGCGACGGCCGCATCCACCAGTCCCGGCCAGTCTTCGCGGGTGGCGCCGTTGCGGCTGAGGCCGGTGTCGACCTTGAGGTGCACGACGGCGGGACGGTCGGCACCGGAGGCGGCGATCGCGTCGAGCTGCCAGCGTGCCGAGATCCCGAGCTCGATGTCGGCTTCGATGCCGGCGCGCCAGTCGGTGTCCGCACCGTGCAGCCAGGCGAGCAGGGGGACGGTGATGCCCGCCTGCCGCAGCACCAGGCCCACCGGGATCTCGAGGACGGCCAGCGACGCTGCGCCGGCGTCGATGCCGGCCTCCGCGACAGGGAGCAGGCCGTGGCCGTACGCGTCCGCCTTGACCGCCAGCATCAGCTCGGAGGGTGCGATGAGGGAGGCGAGGTGCGAGACGTTGTGGCGGAGCGCCGCGAGGTCGATGACCGCGCGCGGCAGCGGCTCGGCGATGGCGTCGACAATGGTCATTCGTAGACCCTCTCGATGCGGCGGCCGAGCCGCGAGGTGATGACGGCGGCGGCGATGCCGATGAGGTCCGCCAATTCGCCCACGGACGGTTCGCCCTGGGCCGGGTCCCCGAACAGCACCGCGTCGTCTCCGGGCTCGGCGGTGAAGTCGTGGAGGTCGACGACGAACTGGTCCATCGCGATGCGGCCTGTCACACGGCCCACGAAGTCTCCGATGCGGACGGGCGCCTTGTTCGAGACGACGCGCGGGATGCCGTCGGCGAAGCCGAGCGCGACCAGCGCCAGCGTGGTGTCCTGCCGCGTGCGGTAGGTGTAGCCGTAGGAGACGCCGCTGTCGGCGTGCACGCGCTTGACGGCGATGACCTCGCCGGAGAGCCGCATGGCCGGACGCCCGCCGCTTGCCAGCCCGAAGAGCTCGGGCCCGGCGACGTGCGGGTTGACAGCGGCATCCGGATCGGCGACGCGCGCGCCGGAGACTCCGGCATCCGCCAGAGCGGCCTGGTCTTCGACCCGGGAGACGAGAAAACCGCCGACCCCCGCATCCGACAGCGCACGTGCCACGGGGATGAGCCCGTGTCCGTACGCGTCAGCGCGGAGATCGGCGGTGAGGTCGGTGAGCGGCCCGGTCGCCGCAGCGTTCGCCAGGATGGCGTTCAGGTCGATGACGGCGCGCCTACGCACGCCCCTCGGCCGTCCACTCATGTCTGGGTGACTCGCTGCAGTGCCGCGAACTCGTTACGCGCGCTGCTCTTCGAAGAGACGTGCCGTCTCGTCGTGCCAGCTGTGCGCGATCTGCGAGAGCTTCTCCTGGTGCTTCTTGCCGTGGTGAGCGCAGAACAGGAGCTCGCCGTTGTTCACGACAACGCGGATGTATGCCTGGGCTCCGCAGCTGTCGCAACGGTCGGCCGCCGTCAGTTGCGGCCCCGATGCGAGCTCGTCAACCGCACCGTTCTCCGTGGTGATCGTCGACATGTGATGCTCCTTTCAGATCGCAACCGTGAACTCGGTACTTATATAGAACCACGTTCCGGACGGAACACTGCCCGATTCGCCCGCTATTTCGCTGAACGCGTAGCACACACTCAGGCGGGTGTCGGTGACGGGGCGCACAGCCGGCACTCCGTAGGCTGGAGAGTGTGTGACGTCGGCATCCATCCGGCGCATCGGAATCGCAAGGAGCGCTCGTGGCGAGCTCGGACTATTCGGCCAGACATCTCTCCGTCCTGGAGGGGCTGGAGGCGGTGCGGAAGCGCCCCGGCATGTACATCGGATCGACGGACTCCCGCGGTCTCATGCACTGCCTGTGGGAGATCATCGACAACTCCGTCGACGAGGCGCTCGCCGGGCACGGGTCGACCATCGAGGTCGTCCTGCACGCCGACGAGAGCGTCGAGGTGCGAGACAAGGCCCGCGGCATCCCCGTCGACATCGAGCCGAAGACCGGCCTGTCCGGCGTCGAGGTCGTCTTCACCAAGCTGCACGCCGGCGGCAAGTTCGGCAGCGGATCGTACGCGGCATCCGGTGGCCTGCACGGCGTCGGTGCCTCCGTCGTCAACGCGCTCTCCGAGCGGCTCGACGTCGAGGTCGACCGCGACGGCAAGACCTGGGCCATGTCGTTCCACCGGGGAGAGCCCGGCATCTTCGACGACGGGAAGAACGAGCCGAGCCCGGACGCGCCGTTCACGCCGTTCGTGAAGAATAGCGAACTGCGCGTGGTCGGCAAGGCGGCCAAGGGCGCGACCGGCACGCGCATCCGGTACTGGGCGGACAGGCAGATCTTCACGAAGGGTGCGGACTTCCAGGCCGACGACCTGGTGGGGCGCGCGCGGCAGACCGCGTTCCTGGTGCCCGGCCTCAGCATCAGCATCGACGACAAGCGCAGCGACGACGGAGAGAAGACCACCTTCGAGTACCAGGGCGGCATCTCCGAGTTCGTCGACTTCCTCGCGCCGGACAGCCCGATCACCGAGACCTGGCGGCTCACCGGCAGCGGCACGTTCACCGAGACCGTCCCCGTGCTCTCCGACAGCGGCGCGATGCTCCCGACCGAGCTCACCCGCGAGTGCGAGGTCGACATCGCCCTGCGCTGGGGCACCGGATACGAGACGGTGATGCGCAGCTTCGTCAACATCATCGCCACGCCGAAGGGCGGAAGCCACCAGACCGGCTTCGACCAGGGGATGCTCAAGTTCCTCCGCGCACAGGTGGAGCAGAACGCGCGCAGGCTGAAGGTCGGCAACGACAAGCTGGACAAGGACGACGTGATGGCCGGCCTCACCGCCGTCCTCACCGTGCGCCTGCCGGAACCGCAGTTCGAGGGCCAGACCAAGGAGATCCTCGGGACGCCCGCCGTGCGCGCGATCGTGGCCCAGGTGGTGCAGAAGGCGATGGCCGAGCGGTTCTCGTCGACCAAGCGCGACGACAAGGCGCAGTCGGCCCTGCTGCTCGACAAGGTCGTCGCCGAGATGAAGTCCAGGATTTCCGCGCGCGCCCACAAGGAGACGCAGCGCCGCAAGAACGCGCTGGAGACCTCGTCCCTGCCGGCGAAGCTGGTGGACTGCCGGTCGAGCGATGTGGCCAACAGCGAGCTGTTCATCGTCGAGGGCGACTCGGCGCTCGGCACCGCGCGGCGTGCGCGCGACAGCGAGTACCAGGCGCTGCTGCCGATCCGCGGCAAGATCCTCAATGTGCAGAAGGCCTCGGTGTCCGACATGCTCTCCAACGCGGAGTGCGCGGCGATCATCCAGGTGATCGGGGCCGGTTCCGGCCGCAGCTTCGACCTGGCGACGGCGCGATACGGCAAGGTCATCATCATGTCCGACGCGGATGTGGACGGTGCGCACATCCGGACGCTGCTGCTGACGCTGTTCTTCCGTTACATGCGGCCGATGATCGAGGAGGGTCGCGTGTTCGCGGCCGTGCCCCCGCTGCACCGTGTGATCGTCGTAAACCCGGGCTCCAAGCCGAACGAGACGATCTACACGTACTCGGAGGCGGAGCTGCAGGCGGTGCTCGCCGACCTGAAGAAGCGCAACAAGCGCTACCAGGAGCCGATCCAGCGCTACAAGGGGCTCGGCGAGATGGATGCGGACCAGCTGGCGACCACCACGATGGACCGCCACCACCGCACCCTGCGGCGCGTGCGCGTCCCGGACGCCGAGCAGGCCTCCCGTGTCTTCGAGCTGCTGATGGGCAACGACGTCGCCCCGCGCAAGGAGTTCATCATCGCCGGGGCCGACGACCTCTCCCGCTCCCGAATCGACGCCTAGCGAAGCCATCGAGCCGGGACTTATGCACGCCTAGACACGGCGTGTCGCGTGCATAAGTCCCGGCTCGATTGTTTGGGGCGTGGGGTGGAGTTAGGCGAGGCGGCGGCCGACGGAGGCGACGACCATGTCGAGCGGGGTGCCGGAGGCGTCGCGGCGGACGAGCGTGTCCGGGAGGGCGCGTGCAGCGCCGTCGGCGGCGACCGCGAGGGCGGGCGCGCGGCCGACCCAGGCGAGCTGCAGTTCCGTCTCTCCCTTGAGGAAGCGCTGGGAGCGCACGCCGCCGGTTGCACGGCCCTTGGCCGGGAACTCGGCGAACTCGCTCATCTTGCCGCTGCCGGGGTCTGCGCCGAGGAGGGTGTCCCCTCCGGCCGCGATGGTGACGACGACGGTCTCGTCCTTCTCGTCGGCCGGCACGCTGCCGAAGTAGACGACCCGCGCATCCGCGCTGAGGTTGATGCCGGCCATGCCGCCCGCCGAACGACCCTGCGGGCGCACGGCGGTGGCGGGGAAGCGCAGCAGCTGGGTGTCGCTGGCCACGAACACCAGTTCGTCGGTGTCGTCGCCCTGCACGGCTCCGACGACCTCGTCGCCCGCCTTCAGCGCGATGATCTCGAACTCCGGCTTGTTGGCCCAGTCGCCGGGGGAGACCCGCTTGACGACGCCCTGCTTGGTGCCGAGCGCGATGGCCCTCGGCGCGTCGAGCGACACGATCGCGAGCACCTTCTCCTTGCGGTCGGCCATCGCCAGGTAGTCGCCGACCTTCACGCCGGCGCCGAGCTGGATCGAGTTGACAGGTGCGGCGGGCAGGTCGACGGGGGAGAACCGGATGAGGCGCCCGCGGTTGGTGACGGCGCCGATCTCGGTGCGCGTCGTGGTGTCCAGCTGCGACAGGATCGCGTCGTGCTTGCTGCGCCTCGCCGGAGCAGCGATGCGGTCGAGGCCGCCGTCGTCGCCCGGTTGCTGGTCGACGCGCAGGATGCGGCCGGTGGTGGACAGCAGCACCCGGCAGGGCACATCCGCCACTTCGAGCACCACCTGCTGCTTGCCGCGCGCGGACGCCGTCGCGATGGACGGGCGCGCCTCGGTGAGCAGGGTGCGGCGCGGGGTGCCGAACTTCGCGGCGACCTGCTCCAGCTCGTCGGAGACGAGCGCGTTGATGCGGTCCCGGCTGGCGAGCAGTTCTTCGAGCTCGGCGATCTCCGCTTCGAGCTGGGCCTTCTCGGTCTCCAGTTCGATGCGGGAGAACTTCGTGAGGCGGCGCAGGCGCAGCTCGAGGATGTAGTCGGCCTGCAGGGTGCTCAGGTCGAACACATCCATCAGCCGGGTGCGGGCCTGCTCGGTGTCGTCGCTGGCGCGGATGACCTGGATGACCTCGTCGATGTCGAGGATCGCGATCAGCAGGCCCTCCACCAGGTGCAGGCGTTCCTTGCGCCGGGCGAGCCGGAACTGGGAGCGCCGGGTGACCACCTGGATGCGGTGCCCGAGATACACGGACAGCAGCTCATGCAGGCCGAGGGTCTGCGGGCCGCCCTCCACGAGCGCGACGTTGTTGATCGAGAAGCCGTCTTCGAGCGGGGTGTGCCGGTACAGCTGCTCCAACACCGCCTCCGGGCTGAACCCGGTCTTGATGCCGATGACGAGCCGCAGGCCGTGCTGGCGGTCGCTCAGGTCGGTGACGTCGGAGATGCCGGAGAGCTTCTTCGCGTTGATGCCGTCCTTGATCTTCTCGATGACCTTCTCGGGGCCGACGAGGTAGGGCAGCTCGGTGACGACCAGCCCGCTCTTGCGCGCGGTGATCGACTCCACGGTGACCTTGGCGCGGGTCTTGAAGCTGCCGCGGCCGGTCGCATACGCGTCCCGGACGCCGGACAGGCCGACGATCGTGCCTCCGGTGGGGAGGTCGGGGCCCGGCACGTATTCCATCAGGTCGTCGAGCGTGGCATCCGGATGCGCGAGCAGGTGACGCGCGGCGCCGACCACCTCGATGAGGTTGTGCGGAGCCATGTTGGTCGCCATGCCGACCGCGATGCCGCTCGCACCGTTGACCAGGAGGTTCGGGAACGCGGCGGGGAGCACATCCGGCTGCATCAGCTGGTTGTCATAATTGGGGACGAAGTCGACGACGTCCTCGTCGAGGTCCTCCGTGAGGGCGAGCGCCGCCGCCGCGAGGCGCGCCTCGGTGTAGCGCGGGGCGGCCGGTCCGTCGTCGAGCGAGCCGAAGTTGCCGTGGCCGTCGATCAGCGGAACGCGCAGGGTGAAGTCCTGGGCCATGCGCACGAGGGCGTCGTAGATGGCGCTGTCGCCGTGCGGGTGCAGCTTTCCCATCACCTCGCCGGTGACGCGGGCGGACTTGACGTGACCGCGGTCCGGCCGAAGGCCCATTTCAGTCATCTGGTACAGGATGCGCCGCTGCACGGGCTTCAGGCCGTCGCGCGCATCCGGGAGCGCACGCGAGTAGATGACGGAGTACGCGTACTCGAGGAAGGAGCCCTGCATCTCGGTCGTGACGTCGACGTCTTCGATGCGTTCGGTGGTGCCCGCTGCGGCCTGGTCGTCTGCTGGTGTCATTCGTGCAATCTCGGGAGGGGAGAGAGGGGCGGCGAGGTGGTCACGGGTGTGACAAACTGGGCCGGATGCCCCCCATGCTACCGGCCGCGTTCACCACACGAGCGAGCCTTGCCGCTGTTCTGCCAAGTTCCCTGGCGGCGCTGGGCGGCGGGCAGAACGCCCTCGGCCTCCCGCCACTCGACCACGTGGTGGTCGTGGTGGTCGACGGCCTCGGCGCATCGTCGCTGCGCGCCCGCTCGGGCCACGCCCGCACCCTCGCCCCGCTGCTCGGCAAGACGACGACCATCGACGCGGGCTTCCCGACCACGACGGCCTCCGCGCTGGCCACCCTCGCCACCGGCACGATGCCCGGCGAGCACGGCCTGGTGGGCTACCGCGTGCTCGACGCCGCCAACGACAGGATCGTCAACCAGCTCTCCGGCTGGGACGACCGCCTCGACCCCGCCACCTGGCAGCGGTCGCGCACGGTCTTCGAGCAGGCTCGGGATGCGGGGGTCGCCACCCGCGCGATCGGGCTGCCGAAATACAGTGACTCCGGCTTCACCGCCGCCGTGCTGCGCGGGGCGGAATTCGTCGGCGGCCGCACGATGGCCGACCGGTTCGGCGCGGCGGAGCAGATCCTGCAGACGCCCGGCCCCGGCCTCACCTACCTCTACGTCGCCGAACTCGACCAGCTCGCCCACGCGAAGGGCTGGGAGTCGCCGGAGTGGACGTCCGCCCTGGAGACCCTAGATGCGCTTGTCGCCTCACTGGCCCGACACCTCGGCCCCCGGCAGGCCGTGCTGCTGACGGCCGACCACGGTGTGGTCGACGTTCCGGTCAGCGGCCACGTCCTTTTCGACACCGCCCCGGAGCTGGTCGACGGTGTGCGCCTGATCGCGGGGGAGCCGCGCTTCCTGCACCTGCACCTCGACCGTGCGGACGACGCGGAAACCGTCGCAGAGCGGTGGCGCTCCGCCGAGGGCGACAGGGCGTGGATCGCCACCAGGCAGGAGGCGATCGACGCCGGCTGGTTCGGGCCGACCGTGCATCCGGAGGTCGCACAGCGGATCGGCGACGTGCTCGTGGGTGCACGCAAACGGGTCGCGTACTACGACTCGCGCGACCGCCTCGACACCGGACGCGGCATGATCGGCCAGCACGGCTCGCTCACCGACGACGAGACGCGGGTTCCTCTTCTCCGCTTCGGGGCTGCGGGCTAGAAGCTTCCGCGCTCGCCTCGTCCGTGCTCGCCTCGTTCGGGTCTTCCGGAGCGGGCGGCAGATGGCGCGGCCGGATGCGCAGCACGGTGCGCGCCCACTGATACCAGTGCGCGATGCCGCGGCCGGGGCCCCAGTCCTTGAGCATCATCGCCCGCTTCTCGACGACGTGCCAGGACAGCCAGGCGCACGCCGCCGTGACGATGGTCGCCCCGAGCAGATACGGGAAGAAGCCGAGCTTGTACAGACCGAAGTACGCGAGCGTCTGCTGCACCAGGAAGCCATAGATGTAGACGCCGTACGAGTAGTCGTTGGTGCGGCCGACTCTGCGGAGGGGAGCGGGGAGCACCGCGCCCAGCCAGAGCACGAAGTAGACGCCGGCCGGGACGCCGAAGACGGCGTATCCGCCGGTGAACAGGGTCGCGAAGTAGACGATCCCGCTGATCACGCCGAGGCGGTGGTCGAGGGGGACGGAACGCGAATACACCGCGATCAGGGCGCCGACCATGAAGGGGTAGCTGAGGCGCAGCATGAGCTCGCTGGTCAGCAGGGGGAAGACGGACTCGACGGCGTGCGGCTGGAGGATCTGCAGGATCTGGGCCACGAACAGCGCGACGACGATGACGGCGACGACGAGCCTCGCCTTGCGCAGCACGGCCGTGACCAGCAGAACGGCGATGACGAGGTAGCAGGTCCACTCGTAGGTCAGCGACCAGAGCGAGCCGTTGAAGACGCTGGCGCCGGTGAGCAGTCCGTACGGCGTGGTCGTGGCGAAGATGTCCCGGATGCCGTACGACCCGATCGCCAGCGTCCAGTTCGACGCCAGGTAGTGCCACGGGCTGCCGGGCGCGAGCGCGAAGTAGGACAGGAAGGTGTGCCCGTCCAGCATCCAGATCACCGGGCCGACGGCGAACGCGGCGACCAGCAGCACAACGAGGAAGCCGGGGAAGATGCGCAGCGCCCTGCGCCAGAGGAACTGCAGCAGGTCGGTCGACAGGCCGCTCTTGGCGATGAGATAGCCGCTGATGGCGAAGAAGCCGCCGACAGCGAGCGCGCCCAGATTCGCCTGCTCCCCGGTGTAGCGGGAGAAGCCCTCGTCGAAGCCGCCGAGCGGGAAGCTGTGGTCGACCAGGACGACGAACGCCAGCACCAGGCGGATGAAGCCCAGGGCGTTGTCGTGGCCGCGGAGGCCGACTCCGATGGAGCGCAGGGAGGCGTCGGCGGATGGCATCCGATTATCCTAGACGACCGCCACGAAGCGGATGCTCCGGGCGGTCACGGCGACTAGGCGAGGTCGTCGTCGGTGCGGGCACCGAACACGATCTCGTCCCAGCTCGGCATGGATGCGCGGCCCTTCTTGCCCGCACGGGCCGAGGCGGATGACGCGGACGATCCGGACGGGTCTGACGCGGACGACGACTGCGACGACGGCGCGGACGGCGCAGACTGCTCCGGCGCGGGCGGTGCCTGCTCGACGGGCGTGTCGAAGATCGCGATCGGCTCGTCGACCACCCGGAACGGAGCGTCGCCCGCCTCCGGGACGTCGCGGAGCACATCCACCGGCTCGTCGTACACGGCGGCCTCGCGCTCACCGCGGCGACGGCGCAGGGCTTCCAGCAGGTCGGCGGTCTGGTGCAGGTCGCGCGGCGTCTCGTCGTCCGCGCGCTTGATGGCGGAGACGGCGATCGAGTTGTTCGCGCCGTTCGGGGCACGGTTGTAGGTCAGCGGTTCGAGCGGCTGCGTGATCTCCGGGCCGAGCAGGTCGGGGGCCTCCGGGAACGTGAATGCTCCGCTGTCGAAGCGCGACTCGTCCGGCTCTCCCTCGTGCGGCATCACGGCCCGCAGCCTCGGGATGAGGGTGCCGCCCTTCAGCTCGCCCGCCTGGGAGAGCGTTGTCGCCTCCGAGTTGAGCGGCGAGAGCGAGTGCTTGCGGGCGTCGTAGCCCCAGCGGGCGTCGTGGTCGATCTGGTCGGCCGTGAACTCCAGCTTGACGATCCAGCCGGCCTCGCTGTCCTTCCAGCTCGCCCAGCGCTCGCCGGCGACGCCGAGGGAGGCGAGCCTGTCGCGGATGACGGAGCCGAACGTGTTGCCCTCGCCGAGCGGATCGACGTCCGCCGTGGTGACGACCGGAACGCTCAGCGCGCTCGCGACGATGTGCTCGCGCTCGGCGACGATCGGTCCCTCGAAGCGCTGCACGTAGTCGAGTGGCGCACCGGTGACGCTCGCGACGTCCTCGGCGGACATGCCGGAGCGGATGTGGGCCTGGACCTCGCGCGGCGACAGTTTGGGCGCCGTGGCCGACGTCTCCTGCCTGACCTGGCGGATCTTCGACTGCAGCACATCGTCGACGGCGATGCGGAACCGCTCACCGTCGTCACCGACGGCGAGCAGAGCGCCGTTCTCGACCCCGATGACCTTTAAATCCTGCATGGTGGATGCCTTCCCAGCTGCGTACGTACCGGCCCAGGATGCCACGGGAAGTGCCTGATTCCGGGGAATAACCGTGGCGTGCCGGAAGTTGAAAACCGAGCAATAGCCGAGAGGCACCCGAGTGGTTTGCTATTCGCACCCCGATGATGCAAACTATGGCCGCCGATTGCGAAGAATCGGCCGTTAAGTACGAGAAGTGGATGGGCATGGCAACGGATTACGACGCACCGCGAAAGACCGAAGACGACTCCGAGTCGATCGAGGCCCTCAAGGAGCGAGTCCCGGACAAGATGTCCGGAGTTGTCGACGTCGAGGACGCGGACAACCCTGGTGGTTACGAGCTTCCCGGAGCCGACCTGTCGGACCTCGACCTGGACGTCGTGGTGCTCCCGCCGCAGGCGGACGAGTTCACCTGCGTGAACTGCTTCCTGGTGAAGCACCGTTCGCAGATCGATCACGAGACGAAGCTCGGACCGATCTGCGTGGAGTGCGCCGCCTAGCAGCGATCGCTCACGACGCGAGTCGAGCCTCACCGAGAACCCGGACCAGCTGGTCCGGGTTTCTTGTTGAGATCAGCCAGTACGGCGCGGGGTCGTTGGCGTCGAGCACCGGGATCTTGACCACGGGCTTCACCCAGCCGCGGATGAGCATCCAGGCGCGCGCATCCAGCAGGCGGCCGCGCTGCAGCGACGCGTCCTCCCCGGTGTACGCCGTCGGCTCCCCGACGAATTCGAGTGGGATGCTGGCACGCCCGGCGATCAGCTCGGTGCTGGTGACCCTGACGGGCGCGGCGGAGGCCATGATCATCCCGACGATCGCCAGGTAGAACACGATCGCCAGGACGATGCCCACGATCATGTTGATCGGCGCGAACACGAGGATGGTCGCGGGAATCACGAGGGCGGTCGAGATGTAGAGCCACGGGGCGGGCCAGAGGCGCTCACGGTACAGGTCCATGCTCCTATTCGATCAGACTTCTGCACTACCCTCGACACGTGACCGATACCGTTGACGTTCCGATCATCGCGAACACCCTCCCTGTCTACGCCCACCCCGGCGACGCCGGCGCCGATCTGTGCGCGGCGGAGGCCGTCACGCTCGCGCCCGGACAGCGGCACACGGTGCCGACGGGCGTCTCCATCGCCCTCCCGGAGGGGTTCGCAGCGTTCGTGGTCCCGCGCAGCGGCCTCGCGGCGAAGCACGGCATCACCATCGTGAACGCGCCGGGCACCGTGGACGCCGGATACCGCGGCGAAATCCGGGTGACCGTACTGAACACCGACAGTTCGATGCCGTACGATATCGCCGTCGGCGACAGGATCGCCCAGCTGATCGTCATGCCGGTCACCAGGGCCGTCTTCCAGCCCGTCGACCGGCTGCCGGAGAGCCACCGCGGAACAGCGGGTTTCGGGTCGTCCGGCTACAGAACCACCCAGTCAGGAGAACACGCTTGAGCGACACCAACGACACCACCGGCGACAGCTGGGAGAAGTCGGCGCCGGAGGATCGCGCGACGGAGGGCCCGCTCGACGAGAGCGAAGCCAACCCCGTGCGTCCGTACGTCGACCTCGGCGGGGTCAAGATCCTCCCGCGCGAAGGCCTGCACCTCCGCCTCGAGGTCGAGGAGGAGACCCAGCGCGTCGTCGCCGTCGGACTGGACTACGCCAACTCCACGCTGCAGGTGCAGCCGTTCGCCGCGCCGCGGTCGAGCGGCCTGTGGCACGAGATCCGCGAGCAGATCACAGAGCAGGTGAACCGCCAGGGCGGCCGCACCTCCGAGCGCGACGGCGTGTTCGGGCCGGAGCTGGTCGCCGAGATCCCGGTCGCAGCTCCCGCCGGCGGTCCGGGAGAGACGCGCGTCGCACGCTTCGTCGGCGTCGACGGACCGCGCTGGTTCCTCCGCGGCGTGATCGCGGGAGATGCGGCCATCAAGCCGGACGCCGCAGCACTCGTCGAAGACCTCTTCCGCAGCATCGTTGTCGTCCGTGGCAACTCCCCGATGCCGCCGAGGGACCTCATCCCGCTCCGGATGCCGACCGCGCCGGAGTCCGGCCCGGACAGCTACACCTCCCTCTAGGCAGGACACCGTGACTGACCGCTCCGGCAGGGAGCACGACGACGAGCGCCCGTCCGGGCACCCGTCCGAGCAGGAGAATCCTGCTGCCGCGTCCATCGGCGAGTCCATCGCCCGCGCGGCGCAGAAGTCCGGCCTCGGGCAGCTGGCGGACAGCGACACCCCCACGGGCGTCGCGCTGCTCGGTGCGCTCGGCGGCTTCCGCGGCCTGGCCGAGACGATCATCCCGGGCCTCGTCTTCCTGATCCTGTTCACGTTCACCAAGGACGTGCCGCTGTCGATCGGATGCTCGGTGGCCGTCGCGGTGATCTTCACGGCGATCCGCATCATCGGCAAGACGCCCGTGACCCAGGCCATCGCCGGTCTCCTCGGCGTCGGCATCTCCGCCATCCTCGCCCTCATCACCGGGCGGGGAGAGGACAACTTCATCCTCGGGATCTGGACGAACGCCGTATACGGAGCGGCACTGCTGATCTCGATGCTCGTCCGCTGGCCACTGATCGGCCTGGCGGCCGGCTACCTGATGGGCGACGGGCTCGCCTGGCGCAGCGTCCGCAGCAAATTCCGGGTGATGCAGGCGCTCACCTTCTTCTGGTTCCTGCTGTTCGCCGCGCGGCTGCTCGTGCAGGTCCCGCTCTACCTCGCGCACACCGACGCGGCCACGAGCGCCCTCGCGCTCACCAAGCTGCTGATGGGGGTCCCGCTCTACGCGCCGCTCCTCCTGATCACCTGGTTCGTCGTGCGCGGACAGTTCCCGACTCCGCAGAAGAAGCCAGCAGAGGGGTAGGCCATGCTGGATGCGCGAACCAGGGAGGGGCTGACCAGCGCACAGGTCGCCGAACGTCACAGGGACGGTCGCGGCAACATCCAGCGCCAGCCGAGTTCGCGCTCCATCGGCGACATCCTGCGGGAGAACATCTTCACGCTGTTCAACGGCATCCTCACCGTGTGCTTCCTGGCGGTGATCGTGCTCGGCGACCTGCGCGACGGTTTCTTCTACGGCGTCGTCGTGGTCAACGCGCTGATCGGCATCGTGCAGGAAGTGCGGGCCAAGGTCGTCCTCGACCGTGCAGCACTGCTCGCCGCGCCGGAGAGCAGGGTGCGCAGGGACGGCGCCGTCGTCACCGTGCCGGTGGAGGGCGTCGTGCTCGACGACCTGCTCGTGCTGCGGCCGGGCGACCAGGTCCCCGCCGACGCCCGCGTGGTCGAGAGCACGGGCCTGTCGCTCGACGAGTCGATGCTGACGGGGGAGTCAGACCCCGTTTTCAAAGACGAGGACGCGCTGTTGCTGTCCGGATCGCTCGTCGCCTCCGGCACCGGATACGCGGTCGTCACCGCGGTGGGGGCCGACTCGTACGCGAGCAAGCTGACCAGCGAGATCCGCCGCCACTCGCTCGTGCACTCCGAACTGCGCGACGCGACCAACCGCATCCTGGTTTACCTGTCCTGGATCCTCGGCCCGGTCATCCTGATCACCCTCGTCGGCCGCGTCTTCGCATACGGAGGGTGGAGCGAGCTGTTCGTGGACGCCCGCTGGCGCCGGGCGCTGCTGGACGCGGTCGCCGCCGTGGTCGGGATGATCCCGGAAGGCCTCGTGCTGCTCACCAGCCTCGCCTTCGGGGTCGCCGCCATCCAGCTCGCCGCCCGCAAGGTGCTCGTGCAGGAGCTCGCGGCGGTGGAGGTCCTCGCCAGGGTGGATGTGCTGTGCCTCGACAAGACGGGAACGCTCACAACCGGGGAACTCGTCTTCGACAGGACGGAACCCGCCGGCCAGGACGTGCCGGAGGAGCTGGCCAGGATCGCGCTCGCCGCGTTCGGCGCCGACGACGCGGGCAACGCCACATCCGGCATCCTGTCGAGCGCGTTCCGCTCCGATCGCTTCCGGGTGCTGAAGCGGGTGCCGTTCTCGTCGGCCACCAAGTACAGCGGCCTGGTGATGACCGTCGACGGCGAGGAGTCGTCCTGGGTGCTGGGAGCCCCGGAGCGCGTGCTCGCCGCGCACCAGGACGAGCTCGCGAAGGCGAACGCCATCGCGGCCACCGGCCAGCGCACGCTCGCCCTGGCGCGCAGCGCAGAGCCGCTGCCACCCGGCTCGCACGTGTCGCTGGACGGCAGGGTCGTGCATCCCGCACTGCTCGTCGTGCTGAGCGAGACGGTACGGCCGGAAGCACGGCAGACCCTCTCATACTTCAGTGAGCAGGCGGTGCGCGTCGTCATCATGTCCGGCGACAACCCGGTCACCGTCGCCGCGATCGCCCGCACCCTCCACCTCGACGGAGAGGCAGTGGATGCGTCCACCCTCGCCGACGACGCGGCGCTCGCCGAGGCGCTCACCACCGCCAGCATCTTCGGCAGGGTGAGCCCGGAGCAGAAGCGCACGGCCGTCGGCCTGCTGCGCGAGCAGGGCAGGACCGTGGCGATGACGGGCGACGGCGTCAACGACGCGATGGCGATCAAGGACGCGAACCTCGGGATCGCGATGGGCAGCGCGACGGCGGCGACCAAGGCGGTGAGCAGGCTGGTGCTGCTCGACAACAGGTTCGACCGGCTGCCGGATGTGCTCGCCTTCGGCCGCAGGGTGATCGCGAACGTCGAACGGGTCTCCAACATCTTCCTGGCGAAGACGGTCTACGGCATCGTGCTCGCGCTGGTGAGCGCCGCCCTGCTGCTGCCGTTCCCGTTCCTCCCTCGCCAGCTGACGCTCGTCTCGACGCTCGCCATCGGCATCCCGTCGTTCTTCCTGGCGCTGTCGCCGAATGCGCGCATCTACACGCCGGGGGTGCTGCACCGCGTGCTCAGGTACTCCATCCCGACCGGGCTGATCGCCGGGGCGACGGCGATCGTGGCGTACCTGCCGCTGTACAGGAGCATCCCGCTGCGGGAGGCGAGGAGCGTGACCACCATCGCGCTGTTCTGCGTGTCGCTCTGGATCCTGTGCGTGCTGACCAGGCCGCTCAGCGGGCCGAGGCTCGCGCTGCTCGGCTCCGTGGCCGCCGCGATGGTGCTGGTCTGCGTGATCCCGTTCACGGCCGAGTTCTTCCAGATGCACGTGCCGCTGTCGTCCGAGCTGGTCTGGGGGATCGCGGTCGGGGCGGTGGGAGCGGCGGGAATCGAGCTGTTCTACCGGTTCGCCAAGCGGCGTGGCCTGGTCTTCGACCGCGTCTGACGCGTGGTAGATTTATCTTGACGTCAAGATATCTTTTTCAGCGGACGACTTAGGATTGCCTTGCTGGAAACACACTTCGACGGACAACCAAGATGGACATTCGAAGGCATGCGTCACCAGGCCTGCCGATGAAGGAGAGGGCAACGTGTCTGCGGTAAACAGCTTCGGTGCAAAAGACACCCTGACGGTCGGGTCGACCGACTACCAGGTATTCCGGATCGACAAGGTCGACGGATACAAGAGACTTCCGTTCAGCCTCAAGGTTCTCCTGGAGAACCTGCTGCGCACGGAGGACGGCGCGAACATCACCGCCGACCACATCCAGGCCCTCGCGGGCTGGGACCCGGCAGCGGAGCCGGACACCGAGATCCAGTTCACGCCGGCGCGCGTGATCATGCAGGACTTCACCGGCGTCCCCTGCATCGTCGACCTCGCCACCATGCGTGAGGCCGTCTCCGCGCTCGGCGGAGACCCCAAGAAGATCAACCCGCTCGCTCCGGCCGAGATGGTCATCGACCACTCGGTGATCGCCGACCTGTTCGGCACGGAGAACGCGCTGGAGCGCAACACCGACATCGAGTACGAGCGCAACGGGGAGCGCTACCAGTTCCTCCGCTGGGGCCAGACCGCGTTCGACGACTTCAAGGTCGTCCCGCCGGGAACCGGCATCGTGCACCAGGTCAACATCGAGTACCTGGCGCGCGTCACCATGACCCGCGAGGTCGGCGGCGAGCTCCTGGCGTACCCGGACACCTGCGTCGGCACGGACTCGCACACCACGATGGTCAACGGCCTCGGCGTGCTCGGCTGGGGCGTCGGCGGCATCGAGGCCGAGGCGGCCATGCTCGGCCAGCCCGTCTCCATGCTCATCCCCAAGGTGGTCGGCTTCAAGCTGACCGGCGCCATCCCGACCGGTGTGACCGCGACGGACGTGGTGCTCACCATCACGCAGATGCTGCGCAAGCACGGCGTCGTCGGCAAGTTCGTCGAGTTCTACGGAGCGGGCGTCGCCGAGGTCCCGCTGGCGAACCGCGCGACCATCGGAAACATGAGCCCGGAGTTCGGCTCGACCGCCGCCATGTTCCCGATCGACGACGTGACCCTCGACTACCTGCGCCTCACCGGCCGCAGCGAGGAGCAGATCAAGCTGGTCGAGGAGTACTCGAAGCTGCAGACGCTGTGGCACGACGCCTCCGTCGAGCCGGTCTTCAGCGAGTACCTCGAGCTCGACCTGTCGACGGTCGTCCCGTCGATTGCCGGACCGAAGCGCCCGCAGGACCGCATCGAGCTGAGCGGCGCCAAGGCGCAGTTCGAGAAGGACCTCGTCGACTACGCCGAGATCTCGCACGACATCGTCGACCTGACCATCTCGGAGTCGTTCCCCGCCTCCGACCCCGGCGAGCTGAGCCCGGAGGACTCGCGGAGCACCCACGAGCACCACCACCACAGCCACGCTCCCAAGGCCGCGTCCAACCCGACGCCGGTCACGCTGGCCGAGAACGGCGCGGAGTTCACGATCGACCACGGAGCGGTCGCCATCGCGGCGATCACCTCCTGCACGAACACGTCGAACCCGTCCGTCATGCTCGCGGCCGGCCTGCTCGCCCGCAACGCGGCCAAGAAGGGCCTGAAGGCCAAGCCGTGGGTCAAGACCACGCTGGCTCCCGGATCCAAGGTCGTCACCGACTACTACGAGAAGGCCGGTCTCACCAGCTACCTCGAGGAGCTGGGCTTCTACACGGTCGGCTACGGCTGCACCACCTGCATCGGAAACTCCGGCCCGCTGATCGACGAGATCTCGCAGGCGGTCAACGACAACGACCTCGCCGTCACGGCGGTCCTGTCGGGCAACCGCAACTTCGAGGGCCGCATCAACCCCGACGTGAAGATGAACTATCTGGCGAGCCCGCCGCTGGTCATCGCGTACGCGCTCGCCGGTTCGATGAACTTCGACTTCGAGGTGGATGCGCTCGGCACGGACGCGGACGGCAACGACGTGTTCCTCAAGGACATCTGGCCGGACGCCGCAGAGGTGCAGGAGACCATCGACTCGTCGATCAACGAGGGCATGTTCACCCACGAGTACGCGAGCGTGTTCGAGGGCGACGAACGCTGGAAGTCGCTGCCGACCCCGACCGGTTCGGTGTTCGAATGGGATGAGAAGTCCACGTACGTGCGGAAGCCCCCGTACTTCGACGGCATGACGCTGGAGACCACCCCGGTCACCGACATCGCCGGCGCTCGCGTCCTGGCGAAGCTCGGCGACTCCGTCACCACCGACCACATCAGCCCGGCCGGCAACATCAAGGCGGACAGCCCCGCCGGACGCTACCTCGACGAGCACGGCATCGAGCGCAAGGACTTCAACTCCTACGGCTCGCGCCGAGGCAACCACGAGGTGATGATCCGTGGAACGTTCGCGAACATCCGCCTGAAGAACCAGCTGCTCGACGGCGTCGAGGGTGGATACACCCGCGACTTCACGCAGGAGGGCGGCCCGCAGTCGTTCATCTACGACGCGTCGCAGAACTACCAGGCGCAGGGCACCCCGCTGGTCATCTTCGGCGGCAAGGAGTACGGCTCCGGTTCGTCCCGCGACTGGGCGGCGAAGGGCACCAGCCTCCTCGGCGTCCGCGCGGTCATCACGGAGAGCTTCGAGCGCATCCACCGGTCGAACCTGATCGGGATGGGCGTCGTACCGCTGCAGTTCCCCGCTGGAGAGAGCTGGGCGTCGCTCGGCCTCGACGGCACCGAGATCGTCTCGATCTCCGGGCTCGAGGAGCTGAACCAGGGCACGACGCCGAAGACGGTCCACGTCGTCGCGGAGCCGAGTGCAGACTCGCCCGCCGGCAAGCAGACCATCGAGTTCGACGCCGTGGTGCGCATCGACACCCCGGGTGAGGCGGACTACTACCGCAACGGCGGCATCCTGCAGTACGTGCTGCGGAGCCTCGTCTAGGCGGTGCAGCAGTGAAGGGCCGGTGACCGAATGGTCACCGGCCCTTTTCGTTCGGGTGGTCGCGCGATTACGCGGCGGCGTACGGCAGCTCCGCCCCGTCGCGGGTGGTGTGGAGGTTCCAGTAGTGCTGGGCGATGGTGTCCGGCTGGGTCTCCGGGCCGCCGGATCCGATCCAGGCGAAGATCGGCACGTGGGCGACGTAGACGCCGGTTCCGGCAGTGGCCCGGTGGAGAGTGAGTGCGTAGGTGCGCAGGGCGCCAGATCCGATGGCGGTGGCGGCGAAGTCGGCGTGTCCGGCCAGCGGGTCCATGGACGATCCTCCCGTCGTGTAGAGGATGGTCCCCGCGCCGCGCTCGATCATGCCGGGGAGAACCTGCTCTGTCGCCGCGATACCGCCGTAGAGGTAGTAGTCGAGCTGCGGCTGGATGCTGTCGCGGTCGGCTTCGAGGGCGATCGCGTTCCGCAGCCCGGGCACGGGGTTGTGCGGGGCGGGCGAATACTCGAGCACGTCGACGGGGCCGAAGCGCTCCGTGATGCGGCCGAAGGCTGCGGCGACGGAGGCGGGGTCCATGACGTCGGCGGCGAAGCCGGCCGCGTCGATACCGGCGGCGGTCAGCTGGGCGGCGAGGTCGTCGAGCTTCGCTTGCGTGCGGGAGACGAGGGCCACGGAGAAGCCCTGGCTTCCGAAGACCCTGGCGATGGACAGTCCGAGACCGGATCCGGCTCCGACGATGGCGATGGTGGGCATTTCTGGTTCCTTTCGATGGCTTACATACTTGTGGTGCGGCAGCAGACTGGATGTACTGCATGCGTTCGCGGAGGAGGACAGTGGGATGGCACGAGCAAGGACGATCAGCGGGCCCTGTCAGGCCTGGCCGGAGGAGAGCGCCTTCATCCGTGAGGTGCTCGACCGGATCGGGGAGAAGTGGACGGTCCTGATCATCAGCACGCTGGGCTCCGGTCCGCTGCGATACTCCGATCTGCAGGCGAGCATCCCGGGCATCTCGCAGCGGATGCTCACGGTGACGTTGAAGGCTCTGGAACGCGATGGGCTCCTCACCCGCACGGCATACGCCGAGGTCCCGCCGCGGGTCGAGTACGAGCTGACACCCCTGGGCCGGTCACTGCTGGAGGCCGTGATGACCCTCGCCGGCTGGGCGGCCACCCACCACGAGGACGTGGCCGCCAGCCGCCGCGCGCACGAGCTGACCGGCGTCGGCAGGGAGAAGTCCGCCAGGCCTAGCCCGATGCGGCCGGTGCCTGCACGCTCGCGGTGAGCTGGTCGAGAGCCTGACCGTAGACGGCGACGGACTGAGCGCCCGACGCCGCGATCCGGCGGCCGAAGACCGTGAACGGCACCCCCTGGGCGCCCAGCGCGGCGCCCTCGGAGACGTCGGCCACGACATCGTCGGCGAACTCGTCGCCGGCGAGGACCTCACGCACGCGGTCGCCGTCGAGGCCGAGGGAGCGCGCGACTTCGACGACAGTGTCCGCGTCGTACGGGTCGATCTCGCCGGAGAAGAACCGGTCCTGGAGCTGGGAGAAGAACTCGAGCCCCCGGCCGGACTGCTCGGCGAAGTGCATCACGCGGTGCAGGGCGAACGTGTTGGCGTTCTTCCTGTCGAGGTCGAACCCCAGGCCTTCGCGGTTCGCGATGCCCTGGATGCGCTCCTCCGCCTGGAGGACGGCCGATGGGTCGCCTCCGTGCGTGCGCATGAACGCAGCGGCGATGGGCTCCGGCTCCTTCGGCGCGTCCGGGTTCAGTTCGAACGAGCGGATCTTCAGCTGGAATCGTCCCGCATCCGGCCTGGCGTCGATCGCGCGCTGGAGCCGATGCTTGCCGACGTAGCACCAGGGACACCCGAGGTCCGCCCAGACCTCGACGACGATCTGGTCCTGTTCGGCCGTGCTGTTCTGTTCCACACTCATCACCTCACGATTGGTTCGTAACGTCATTCTGAGTGTGTTCGGCGAGGCGTACAAAAGGCACATCGACGTGCGTGCGATGGGGTGGATCTGGCGATTCCGAGCGACCTTCGATTTGCACGCGCCTAGACTCGAACCATGAGCATCCTCGAGACCATCCACGGTCCCCGCGATCTCGACAGGCTCTCGGAAGAGGAGCTCGTCCAGTTGGCGGTGGAGATCCGCGCGTTCCTCGTTGCGAACGTCGCGAAGACGGGCGGTCACCTCGGGCCGAACCTCGGAGTCGTCGAGTCGACCATCGCGATCCACCGGGTCTTCGACTCACCGCGCGACGCCATCGTCTTCGACACCGGACACCAGTCGTACGTGCACAAGCTGCTCACCGGGCGGCAGGACTTCTCCCAGCTGCGCCAGCGCGGCGGGCTCGCCGGATACCCACAGCGGTCCGAGTCCGAGCACGACATCGTCGAGAGTTCCCACGCCTCCAGCTCGCTGTCGTGGGCGGACGGCATCTCGCGCGCGTTCTCGATGACCGGCCAGGACGACAGGCACGTCATTGCGATGGTGGGCGACGGCGCCCTCACCGGCGGTATGACCTGGGAGGCGCTGAACAACATCAGCGACGACAACACCCGCAGACTCATCATCGTCGTCAACGACAATGGCCGCTCGTACGCGCCGACCATCGGCGGCATGGCCCGCTTCCTCAACACCGTGCGCACCCGCCGCAGCTACCGCAACCTCTACCTGTCGAGCCGCAAGGCGTTCGACAAGCTGGGCGGACCCGGCCAGTCGTTCTACCGCGGCATCCGCGGGGGACTGCACGGCTTCCTCAGCAGGTTCTCGAACAACGAGGCGCTCTACTCCAACCTCGACATCAAGTACATCGGGCCGATCCACGGCCACGACATCGAGGCGATGGAGGAGGCGCTGCGCCAGGCGAAGAACTACGGCGCCCCGGTCATCGTCCACGCCATCACGCAGAAGGGCCGCGGCTACGAGCCCGCGCTCCGGGATGCGGCCGACCAGTTCCACGCGGTCGGCCAGATCGACCCGGAGACCGGCGAGCCGATCGAGAGCTCGAGCAAGCCGTCCTGGACCAGCGTGTTCTCCGACGAGATCGTGCGGCTGGCCGAGAAGGACGAGAAGATCGTCGGCATCACCGCGGCGATGCTGCGCCCGACCGGGCTGCACAAGTTCGCCGAGCGCTTCCCGGAGCGGGTGCACGACGTCGGCATCGCCGAGCAGCACGCCGCGACGAGCGCGGCCGGCCTCGCGTTCGGGGGACTGCATCCCGTCGTCGCCATCTACGCCACGTTCATCAACCGCGCCTTCGACCAGGTGCTCATGGATGTCGCCCTGCACAAGGCGGGCGTGACGTTCGTGCTCGACCGGGCGGGCGTCACGGGACCGGACGGCCCGAGCCACCACGGCATCTGGGACCTCGCGATCCTGCAGGTGGTGCCCGGCATCCGGCTCGCCGCCCCGCGCGACGGCGCCCGCTTCCGCGAGGAGCTGGCCGAGGCCGTCGCCGTGCAGGACGCTCCGACGGTCCTGCGCTTCCCAAAGGGTTCGGTCGGGGCGGACATCGACGCCGTCCGGCGCACCGACGACGGCGTGGATGTGCTGCACGAGTCCGACCGCAAGGACGTGCTGATCGTGACCGTCGGCCCAATGGCCGACCTGGGGCTCAAGGTGGCGGACGGCCTGGCCGCGCAGGGCATCGGGGCGACCGTCGTCGACCCGCGCTGGGTGGTCCCGGTGGCCACGAGCATCCTGGACCTGGCGGCGGAGCACCGCATCGTGGTGACCATCGAGGACGGGATCCGCGTGGGCGGCATCGGCACGCGCGTGCGGCAGAGCCTGCGCGAGGCGGGCATCGACACCGCGGTCGACGAGCTGGGCCTGCCGGACGAGTTCATCGACCACGCGACGCGCGAGCAGATCCTCGACGACGCCGGGCTCACCGCGCAGAAGATCGCCCGCGACCTGGTCGCGCAGGTACTCGGCAGCCGCATCCCGATCGCTCGCCCGCTGCCCGCGGACGAACTGAGCGAGCGGCACCTCGACGCGTAGCGGCGGTAGAGGCAGAGCCGCGTAGCGGCGCCGCTTAACTACTGTCAGCCGACGCGGTACACGTGCTCCACCGCGCCGCTCGGGAACGCCGTGGTGCCGACGAGCGCCAGCGGGCTGCTCGCCTGGGTGACGGGCAGCAGCGGCTTACCAGAGCCGACGAGCACCGGCACGTAGGTGATGTGCAGTTCGTCGAGCAGGCCGGCGTCGGCGAACTGCGCGGCGATCTGCCCGCCGCCGACCACCCATACGTCGCGGTCGCCCGACGCTTCGCGCAGTTCGGCATCCAGTGCGGCGAGGTCGCCCTCGAAGAAGGTGATGTCCGCGCCGGCGATCGGCGGAAGCACGCGGTGCGTGACCACCCAGGTGGGGAGGCCGGCGTACGGCCATTCCGTGGTGTCGTCGGCAAGCAGGAACTCGTAGGTGGCCGCTCCCATCACGATGGCTCCGATGCCGGAGATGAAGCGCTGATAGTGCTCGTCGAACTCCTCGAACCCGAACTGCAGGAGCCAGTCGATCCTGTCGTCGGTGTCTGCGATGAATCCGTCGATGGAGGACGCGACGTAGTACTTCGTGAGAGCCATGCTGTGAAGCTAGCAGGAGCATCCGACAGTGGAATTGACTTGAAGTGCACTCGAAGTCTTATCGTGGCAACCATGACCGATACAGCGACGGAACTCTCGATCTCCGAGGTCGCGGAGCGCACGGGCCTGACGACCCACACGCTCCGCTACTACGAGCGGGAGGGACTGATGCTCGCGCCTGTCGGGCGCGCGTCGTCCACGCACCGCCGGTACACCGAGGCCGACGTCAACTGGGTCGTGTTCCTCACCAAGCTGCGCCTCACCGCCATGCCGATCGCCCGGATGCGCGAGTACACCGAGCTCGCACGTCGCGGCGACGACACCACCGCCGAGCGGCTGGAACTGCTGCTCGTGCACCGGATGAACGTGTCCAGGCAGCTGGAGGAGGTCACGGCCAGTCTCGCCGCCATCGACCACAAGATCGGTCTCTATCAGGAGAAGGTAACCGCATGAAGAAGATCACACTGGGCACGCAGAAGCTCGAAGTCTCGCGTCTCGGACTCGGCTGCATGGGCATGTCCGCGTTCTACACCGGCGCAGGAGACGACGACGCCGGCTCGATCCGCACCATCCACCGCGCCATCGACCTCGGGGTGACGTTCTTCGACACCGCAGAGATCTACGGCCCGTACGCCAACGAGGAACTGCTCGCCCGGGCGTTCGCCGGCAAGCGCGAACAGGTGGTCATCGCCACCAAGTTCGGCACGATCCTGCACAGGACCAACGACGAGCGCGGTCTGGACGGGTCGCCGGAGAACGTGCGTCTCTCGGTCGAGGGGTCGCTGCGCCGCCTGCAGACCGACCACATCGACCTCTACTACCAGCACAGGATGGACCCGGACACACCCATCGAGGACACGGTCGGGGCGCTCGCCGAGCTGATCGACGAGGGCAAGATCGGGCACTACGGCCTCTCGGAGGCCGCACCGGAGACGATCCGTCGCGCCAACGCCGTGCACCCGGTGACGGCGATCCAGACCGAGTACTCGCTCTGGTCGCGCGACCCGGAGGCCGAGATCCTGCCGACGGTCCGCGAGCTCGGCATCGGGTTCGTGCCGTATTCGCCGCTCGGCCGCGGCTTCCTCACCGGCACGATCCGCACGCTCGACGAGCTGGCGCCTGACGACTTCCGCCGCTTCAACCCGCGGTTCGAGGGCGACAACCTGGAGGCGAACATCCGGATCGTCGAGCAGGTGGATGCTGTGGCCCGCGAGGTCGGGGCGACTCCCGGCCAGGTGGCGCTCGCCTGGCTGCTGGCCCAGGGCGACGACATCGCCCCCATCCCCGGCACCCGCCGCGTGGAGAACCTGGAGCAGAACGTCGCCGCCGACCAGCTGGAGTTGTCGCCGGAGCAGCTGGAACGCCTCGCCGCCGTCGCTCCCGCGGTGGGGGACCGGTATGCGGACATGACGCCGCTCAACCGCTAGCGGGCACCCTCACGACCGAGGCCCCGGATCCCAGCGCGCGATCCGGGGCCTCGGTCGTTCTCGGCGGGCCGGCTCAGCCGAACCGCAGCGTGATCGTCCTCGCCTGCGGGCGCAGCGCGTGCTCGGCGGCGACGTCCGGCCCGCAGGCCCGCGAGCCGAGCCCGTGCTGGGCGGCGTCGACGAACAGGTGGGTCGTCGCGCTGCGCGGCAGCTCGTGCGGGTGACCGGCCGCATCCACCTGCTGCGGCGTGTGCCTGCTGAGGCTGAAGCCGGGGCGGCGGCCTGCCGTATCCGGCACCAGCGTGATGCGCAGGGCGTCCGCACCGTCCGTTCCGAGCGTGAGGGTGCGCACGTCGGCCCGGTGGCCCGTCTCCTGCGGGCGGGCGTACGCGACGTTCAGCTCGTCCACGGTCGCGCCGTATCGACCGACCTGCGCGGCCGTCATGCTGTCCGGGTACGCCTCGAGCGGGCCGCGGCCGAACCACTCGGCGCGGTCGACCGGCGCGTCGCCGTCCGGCAGGTCGAAGCGCAGGCCGATGCGCGGCCAGACGGTGTCCCAGCCGGTGGACGGCACGATCTCGGTGCGCAGAGTGAGCGTGCCGTCGGCGTCGAGCGTCCAGAGCGCATCCACCCACACGGCTGCTGGCGAGTTGGCGGCGGACACGCGCGTGCGCACCAGGAGGGCGTCTTCAGCGTGCTCGATGGAGACGATCCTGTGCGTCAGCCGGTCGAGCCCCGCCGCCCGCCAGAGCGCAGCACTCGACACCCCGGGGACGCTCGCGTCGTCCTCGCCGGGCTCCGCACGGGATGCGCCTTCGTCGTTGTCCGTCGGGGCGCGCCACAGTTCCAGGCGCGGACCGGCCACCTCGCGCCCGTTCAGGCGCACCAGGGCTCCGTCCTCGAACTCGGCCGGGCCGAGCGTCAGCCGTGCGGGAACCCCGGCGACGAGAGCCGGTGCCACGGGACGCGCGCCGACGCTCGGGATGCGAGCGCTCCTGTCCACCTGACCGCTCGCGACCACGTGCCCGGCCTCCGACCACGGCGTCGCGGCCTGCAACACGGCGTCGATGGTCAGCCAGGTCTCCGCGTCGTCGGCGACCTCCACCGCCGGCAGCGGCACCGTCACGGACTCCCCGGCCGCCAGCGCATCCACCGGCAGCTCGCCGCGCGCCACCCGGCGCCCGTTGTGCTCGACCCGCCAGCGGAACGACAGGTCGGAGGTGTCTGCCGTGTGGCGCAGGTTGGTGAGCGTCACCGTCCCGTCTCCGACCTCGAAGCGGATCGGCTGCACGACCGCCTTGTACTCGGCGAGGCCGGGCGTCGGGGTGTCGTCGCTCAGGATCATCCCGTCCATCACGAAGTTGCCGTCGTGCACCACCTCGCCGAAGTCCCCGCCGTACGCGTAGAACGGGGTTCCGTCGTCCGTCTCGGTCAGGATGCCGTGGTCGCGCCACTCCCAGACGAAGCCGCCGTGCAGGCGAGGATGCTCGTGCACCAGCCGCTCGTACGCATCCAGTGCCCCCGGGCCGTTGCCCATCGCGTGGGCGTACTCGCAGAGCAGGAACGGCTTCGTCCGCTGTCGGGCGCCCTGGCCGGGCGTTGTGCCGAGCAGGGGGTAGCGGGACCCGTCCGTGCCGATCTCCGCCGTCTCGCGCACGGAGGAGTACATGCGCGAGTACACGTCGGTGTACTCCCCGGTGTAGTCGCCCTCATAGTGCACGGGACGCCCGGGATCGCGGTCGTGCACCCAGGCGGCGTTGGCCGCCAGGTTCGCGCCGGTGCCCGACTCGTTGCCGAGGGACCAGATGACGATGCTCGGATGGTTCTTGTCGCGTTCGACCGTTCGCCGGATGCGGTCGAGGTATGCGTCGCGCCAGCGCGGGTCGTCGCTCGGGTTGCCGACCCAGCCGCCGTGCTCGGCACCGGATGCCTCGAAGCCATGGGTCTCCAGGTCGCACTCGTCGATCACCCAGAAGCCGAGCTCGTCGGCGAGGTCGAGCAGACGGGGGTGCGGCGGGTAGTGGCTGGTGCGGATGGCGTTGACGTTGTACCGCTTCATCCTGGCCAGGTCGGCGCGGGCGTGCTCCTCGTCGAACACCCGGCCGCGCACCGGATGCGTCTCGTGCCGGTTCATGCCGTGGAAGACCACGCGGCGGCCGTTCACGAGGAAGCGGTCCCCGACGATCCTGACCGTGCGGAAACCGGTGCGCAGCGCGATCGACTCCGCCGCGTTCGACACGGTGACGTCGTAGAGGCGCGGCGTCTCCGCCGTCCACGGTTCGACCGCATCCAGGGTCAGCGTCGTGACGTCCGCCGCGCTCCGCCAGGTCTGCTCCAGCCCCAGCTCCGGGATGCGCACGGTCACCGGGTACGCGGACGCCGCCGCGGTCAACTCCACGTCCAGGGTGCCGGCGCCGTCGAGGAACCCGGTGCGCAGCCACACGTCGTCGATCCCGCCGGCCGGGCGCGCGAGCAGGGTGACGTCGCGGAAGATGCCGGGCAGCCACCACTGGTCCTGGTCCTCCAGATAGCTGGCGGCCGACCACTGGTGCACCCGCACCACGATCACGTTCTCTCCGGGACGCACGACGCCGGTCACGTCGAACTCCTGCGCCAGCCGCGATCCCGTGCCGATGCCGACCTCTTCGCCGTTCAGCCAGACGCGGTAGAGCGACTCGACCCCGTCGAACCGCAGCAGCACCCGCTCCGCCCCGTCGAAGTCGTCGGGCAGGGTGAAGCGCCGCCGGTGGTCGCCGGTCGGGTTTTCGTCGGGGACATGCGGAGGGTCGATCGGGAACGGATACTGCACGTTCGTGTAGATCGGTCGTCCGTATGCGCCGTCTCCGTGCAGCACCCAGTGCGAGGGGACGGGGAGCTGCGCCCATCCGGAGTCGTCGTAGTCGGTCGCCGCGACGTCGTCCTGCACGGCGGCGGTGGGGGAGAGCCGGAACGCCCAGTCGCCGTTCAGCGAGAGCGACGGCGCGTCGGTGTGCAGCCAGGACCGCGGGGCGCTTCGTGCGCCGCGTCCGGGCGCGGTGTCGGACAGGTAGGCGGGTGTCAGCACTACTTCACTGCTCCTTCGGTGAGACCGCCGCGCCAGAACCGCTGCAGCACGATCATGGCGATGGCGAGGGGGATGATCGACAGCAGCACGCCGCCGGTGGTCAGCTCGTAGAACTCGGGCAGCCGGTCGGTCTGGCTGCGCCAGTTGTTCAGGCCGAGGGTGATCGGGTAGAGCGTGTTGTCGGAGAGCATCACGAGCGGCAGGAAGTAGTTGTTCCAGATGCCGACCAGTTGGAACAGGAACACGGTCACCAGCGCGGGCACCATGATCCTGAGCCCGACCGTGTGGAAGATGCGCAGCTCTCCCGCGCCGTCGATCCTGGCCGCCTCGATGAGGGCCGTGTCGACCGTCGCGTCTGCGTAGATCCGGCAGAGGAACAGGCCGAACGGTGAGACGAGCGAGGGCAGCAGCACCGACCAGTACGTGTTCGCCATGCCGAGCTGGCTGAACAGGAGGAACAGCGGAAGCGCCGTCGCCGTGCCGGGCACGAGCACCCCGCCGAGCACCAGCCCGAAGATCAGGCCGCGCCCGCGGAAGACGTACTTCGACAGCGCGTACCCTCCCGCGGCGGCGAAGTACGTCGCGAGCACGGCGCCCACTCCGGCGTAGAGGACGGAGTTCGCGAACCAGCGCACGAAGATGCCGCCGTCGTAGCTGAGCACCTCCCCGAGGTTGTGCCAGAGCGCGAAGGTCGGCGCGAACCAGAAGCCGTTGGTGGCGAAGAGGTCCTGCGTGGTCTTCGTGGACGCGACGATCACCCAGTAGACCGGCACGAGGAAGTAGACGGCGACGACGACCAGGATGCCCGTGACCAGGATGCGCATCCCCGGCCGGCGTCCCGCGGAGCGGTCCGGTCCCGTGCCGTGCGCCTTCTGCGCGGTGATCGACGAGGTGCCCGGTGCGGCGACGCTGCCGGTCGGGGTCTCTGTGGCGGTCATTTCGCCCTCCTGGTGGTCGATGCGAGGGTGGGCTGCGATGCGCGGCCGGGCTTCGGCTCGCGGCTGCTCGTGAGGCGGAGGAACGCGAACGACAGCAGGAACGCGACCAGCGCGATGAGCACCGCCTGCGCTGCGGCGACGTTGTAGTCGTTGTACGCGAACGCCGTGGTGTACGCGCTGAGGTTGGGCGTGTACTCGCTGTCGATCGCGGGGGAGACCGTCTGCAGCACCTGCGGCTCGGCGAAGAGCTGCAGGGTGCCGATGATCGAGAACACCGTGGTCAGCATCAGCGCCGGCTTGATCAGCGGCAACTGGATGCTCGTGGCCACCCGCCACGGGCTCGCGCCGTCCACCTTCGCCGCCTCGTACACCTCGGTCGGGATCGACTTCAGCTGCGCGATGATGATCATCATGTTGTAGCCGGTGTACGTCCAGGTGACGATGTTCGCGATCGACCAGAGCACCGTGTCCGGTCCGAGGAAATCGACCTGGAGCCCGAACGCACCGGCCAGATCGACCAGCGGGCTGAGTCCAGGCACGTACAGGAACGACCACAGGATGGTCGCCACGACCCCCGGGATGCCGTACGGCAGGAAGTACACCGCCCGGAACATCCCTGGCCAGCGCGCCGACGCCGACTCCAGCAGCAGGGCGAGCACCGTGCAGAGCGCGATCATGAACGTGACCTGCACGACGCCGAACAGCAGCATCCGGCCGATGGAGGCGATGAAGTTCGGGTTCGACAGAGCCTGCGCGTAGTTGGCGAACCAGGCGAACTCGCTCGTCACGCCCTTCTCGCCGAACACGCCCTGCCTGGTCACCTTGGTGAAGCTGCTGCCGACCGCGACGACGATCGGCAGGATGAACGTGAGCAGGAACAGCGCGAGGAACGGCGCGAGCAGCACCCACGGCGCCCACGCGGTGCGGACGCCCTTCACGAGTTCACCTTCTCGATGCTGAGCCCCTTGTTGCGGAACGCGGTGATGATGTTCTTCTCGCTCTGCGCGATCGCATCCACGAGGGACAGCCCTGACGCCTTCTTCCGGAAGCCGTCGGCGAGGATGTTGAACGACTGCTGCGTGATCGGCCACCACGACCAGTCCTGGTTCTGCTGGCGGGAGGCGGGGAGGAAGACCTCCTCGTTGTAGTTCTGTCCTCCGAAGAACTTCGACGGCTTCTGCCTGCTCGCCCCGATGTAGTCGGCGGACGGCGACCAGCCGATGCCGCTGTTGGCGATCATCGCGTCGATGCCCTCGTGGCTCGTGGTCATCCACACGGCGAACTCGAGCGCCTCCTTGGGATGCTTGCTGTTCGCGAGCACCGCGGCGGTCGACCCTCCGAGGTAGCTGGACCCGTAGCCGACCGCGTCGCCGGAGCCCCAGCGGGCCATCGGCGCGACCCGCCACTTGCCCTCCCCGCCGGAGACGCCTTCGAGGAGCGCGTCGCCCCAGCTCGCGCTGGTCAGCCCGGCGATGGTGTTCGAGGCGGCGGCGGCGAACCACGGCGTCGTGTACGCGCCGTATGCGGTCTGGATGACGCCGTCGTCGATCGCCGTGTCGAAGAAGCGGGCGGCGGTGAGCGTCGCGTCGTCGGTCATGTCGATGGTCCAGCGGTCGCCGTCGACGGCGAACCAGGATGCGCCGGCCTGCCCGGCGACCGCGGCGAACCAGGACGGGTCCGCGTAGTTGAAGGTGTCGATCCAGGAGCCGGCCTTGCGGAGTTCCGCTCCGGTGCGCATCCACTCGTCCCAGGTGGCGGGGGCGGAGGCGCCGATCTTCTCGAACAGGTCTGGACGGTAGTAGAAGGCCATCGGCCCGGAGTCCTGCGGGATGGCGTAGACGCCGTCCACGTAGCTGACCTGCTTCCACAGCGTGGGGTCGTAGCGGTTGGCGTAGTCGTTCGCGCCGTACCTGGCCAGGTCGACCAGCCCGTTGACGAGCATGAACTCCGGAACGGAGCGCAGCTCCACCTGGGCGAGGTCTGGACCGCCTCCCGCGGCCAGCGCCGAGTACAGCTTCTGGTATCCGCCCGAGTTGCCGCCGGGGATCCAGACGGCCTCGACCTGCACATCCGGATGCGTGGCGTTCCACACGTCCGCGACCCTCTGCAGGTCTTTCAGCCAGGCCCAGTACGTGAGCGTGATCTTCTCGCCGGCCGCTGCCGGCTGCACGAGCGGCCTGCTGTTGACCGAAGTGGTGCCGGGGGTGCTGCACCCGGCGAGAAGGGCCGTGGCTCCCGCCGCGGCTCCGAGGGTGAGGAGACTTCGTCGTGTGAGTTGCGTCATGTCCTTCACTTCGTCGTGAGTGGAAACGTGTATGCCGACCATATACAAAACTAGCTCGGGTGACCTAATTTGGTTTCGTGGACATCCAGACCTCCCGCCCCCGACGCCGTGGGCCGTACGCGAAGAGCGCAGCGCGCCGCCGCCAGATCGTCGAAGAGGCGTACCGCGTGTTCGCCACGCGCGGCTACCACGCCAGCTCCCTGCGCGAGATCGCGACGGCGGCCGGGATCAGCCTCTCCAACCTGCAGCACTACTTCTCCGGCAAGGAGGACGTGCTGCTGGCCGTGCTCGAACTCCGCGACGAACTCGGAGCCGGGGAGGCGAGCAGGGCGCACGACGAGCCGTTCGAGACGCACATCGTCGCGCAGGCGGCGGCCAACGAACGCATCCCGGGGCTGATCGCGCTCTACAGCGTGCTCTCCGCCGAGGCGGTCACCGCCGACCACCCCGGCCGCGAATACTTCCTCGGACGCTACGACGCGCTCCGCACGGAGTACGAGGCCGAGTTCGCCGCGCTCCGCGCCGACGGGCGGCTGCGCGACGGCGTCGACCCGGCGCTCGCCGCGGCGTCCGTGATCGCGCTGTGGGAGGGCATCCAGTTGCAGTGGCTGTACACGCCGGAGCGGATCGATGCGGCGGCCGCACTGCGTGCCTACCTCGACCTGGTGATCGTGCCCGCGACGACGAAAAGCCGGTAACTTCGCCGAAATCGGGTGAAATCGGCACAGTTACCGGCATCTCGCTGGCAGCTGCTGCTACGCGACGCCCTTCACGGGGGGATGCTGGAATGTGTCCCCGAAGACGCGCTCGGACGCACCGACCCTGTCGAGGTACGGCGTGATGCCGCCCATCTGGAACGGGAAGCCCGCGCCGAGGATCATGCAGAGGTCGATGTCCTCCGGGGCGGCGACCACGTGGTCGTCCACGAGCATCCGGTGGATCTCGTCGGCGAGGCCGTCCTCGAGCCCGCGCAGGATCTGGTCCTTGGTCCACGGGTTCTTGCCGCCGGAGACGATCTTCGCCGCCTGCTTGTCGATGCCCTTGACCCTGCCCTTCGAGTCCTTCTCCAGGAGGGTGCCGTGCTCGGCCAGCCTGTGCAGGTTCTCGCTGCGGTAGAACCGGTCGGGGAACGCGGCGTGGTGCGTGTCGAGGACGTGCGCACCGACCTTGAGGCCGACCAGGTCGAGCAGTGCCGACGGGGGCATCGGGAGGCCGAGCGGCGCGAACGCCTCGTCGACCGTCTCGAACGGCGTTCCGTCGTCGACCGCGTGCATCGCCTCGCCGAGGACCTTCGCCAGCACGCGGTTGACCACGAAGCCGGGGGTGTCGGCGGTGATGACCGCGTTCTTCTTCAGGGCAGCCGCCGTGACCATCGCGGTCGACAGGGTCGCCTCGTCGGTGTTCGGTGTGTTCACGACCTCGATCAGCGGCATGACGGCCACCGGGGTGAAGAAGTGGAAGCCGACCAGCCGCTCCGGGTGCTTCAGCTTCGCGCCGATCTTCTCGACGGACAGCGAGGAGGTGTTGGTGGCGAGCACGGCGTCGTCGGAGATGTACTGCTCGATCTCCCCGAACACGTCCTGCTTGACGGACAGCTCCTCGAACACGGCCTCGATCACCCAGTCGGCGTCGGCGAACAGCGACTTGTCCGTCGTGCCGGTGACGAGCGCGCGCAGGCGGTTGCCCTCATCCGGGGAGATACGGCCCTTCTCCTGCAGCTTGCCGATCTCGTCGTGGATGTACGCGACGCCCTTGTCGACGTGCGCCTGGTCGAGGTCGGTGATGACCACGGGCACCCGCAGGCGACGCACGAACAGCAGCGCGAACTGGCTGGCCATGTATCCCGCGCCGATCACGCCGACCTTGGTGACCTTCTTGGCGAGCTTCTTGTCCGGAGCACCCGCCGGGCGCTTCGCCCGCTTCTGCACCAGGTTGAAGGCGTAGATGCTGGCCTGGAACTGGTCGCCGGAGATGAGTTCGGCGAGCACGTCGTCCTCGCGCTCGAAGCCCTCCTCCTTGGTGCCGGACTTGGCGGCCTTCAGCAGGTCGAGCGCGGCGTACGGCGACTTCGGCACGGTGCCGATGCGGCTCTCCAGCATCTTGCGGGCGATGCCGATGGCCGCATCCCACTTGACCATCCGCTCGACCTTGCCCGGCACGTTCGGGCGCTTCACGGTGAGTTCGCCGGTGAGCACCCTGTCCGCCCAGCGCAGCGAGTCCTCCAGGAAGTTCGCCGAGTCGAAGATCGCGTCGGCGATGCCGAGGTCGAAGACGTCCTGCGGCTTCAGCATCCTGTTCTGCTTCAGCGGGTTCTCGACGATCACCTTGAGGGCGTTCTCGATGCCGATCAGGTTCGGCAGGATGTACGCGCCGCCCCAGCCGGGGATGAGGCCAAGGAAGACCTCCGGCAGCGCGAACGCCGCCGCCGACCTGTCGATGGTGCGGTAGTCGGCGTTCAGGCCGATCTCCACACCGCCGCCGAGCGCGAGCCCGTTGGTGAAGACGAACGACGGGACGCCGAGGGTGGCCTGCTTGCCGAGCACGTAGTGACCGAGCTGGGGGAGCAGCTTCGCCACCTCGACGCTCGGGATGTCGCCCACCCGGGAGAGGTCGGCGCCCGCCGCGAGGATGAACGGCTTGCCCGTGACGGCGACCGCGTCGATCTCGCCGCGGCCCGCACGCTCCGTCAGCTCGTCGAAGGTCTTCCCCAGTTCGAGGAGGGTCGCAGGTCCCATCGTGTTCGGGCGCGTGTGGTCGCGCCCGTTGTCGAGGGTCACCAGCGCGAGCGTCTTGCCGCTCGGCAGCGGGATGTCCTTGACGAACGAGTGGGTGACGACCTCGTCGGAGGTGAGGTCGACGAGCGGGCTGAAGTCGATCTTGGAATAGTCGGTCACGTCTTTATGCCTTCCGAGCGCGCTTTGTGATGTGAGGGTCTCCGACACGCGCTGACTGACGCCGTCGTAGAGCCCTGATGTCCTCGGAGGAGGCTATCGAGCCGGGCGGCGTGCCGCACATCGCTTGCCGCTGTGCACAACGGCGCGGGCGTGGATGGTGCTTCGCATTGGCGGAACCTTACAGTCCGGCTGGGGTGACGGGCGCTGAGCGGCGTGGGGTCGGATTTGACCGTTTGTGATGCGTAAAATTGTCACATCTGGAACATTAACGTTACAGTGCGGCGTATCAGTAATGAGGCTGATGCGACACAACGAGGTGAAAATGACCACAGCAATTCGACGGCCCCTCTTTTCGATCGCGGCGGCAGCGGGGGCTCTTTGCCTCGCGCTGACGGGCGCAGCGAGCGCTACGGGAGCGCCTGCCGAAGGGACGGCGTCGCCTCTGTCGGCGGCTGACGCGCAGGTTCTTCGCGCAACGCTCGCGAAGTTCGACGTGCCCGTCGCGACGCAAGATGAGCTCATCGCACGCGCCCGAGCAGGCCAGGTGTGGGATGCCAGCACTCCGAATGCCGTCCCGGTCTCGGAAGAACGCGGTGTCGTCAAGGACGGATTCGAGTATGACGTGAAGCGGTTCGCCGACGGCTCTGTCGCATACGCCGGGCTCGAGATTCCCGCTGTGGAGCAGGGCGGCGGACCCCAAGGACGGGCGATCTCGCAGTGTCGCTATCAGAGCGGGTCCGGCTACTCGAACGCGACCGGCTGCCAGATCGATGGCGCGTGGGGGACCATCTTCGTCGGCGCGATCAATGTGGGCTACACCCTGGTCCAGGGCGGGTCGGATCAGATGATCGACGGCGGCTATGGGTTCCAGCGCTGCGTCTACCCGACGTCGTGCAGTTCGCCTGTCCGCGTCTCGTGGAAGAAGTCCGAGAACGGTTCCGCTGCGTATCAGCGGTGGCAGGCTGATGTGAGCGGCGGCTATCTGGGCACCTGGAACGTCTGGGTACAGTTGAATGTCGGCGGCGATCGCGCCTGGCAGACCAACTCCTGAAGGGATCTGCGGTGAGCAATCCTGAGATTCCCGCGGTGTTTGACGTTGCCGGGGTCGCCATCGCGCTCGTCGCGGCTGTTCTCGTGGTTGCGGCGCTCGTCAGCGTGTCGGTCTCGAGATCGGTGACGCCGCCGCAGCGAGTCGCGTGGCTCCTCGCAGTGCTCCTTCTGCCCGCTCTCGGCGCCATCGCCTGGTTCGCGACCGTTGCGGTCGAGCGGACGCGCGGGCGGGTGACGCGGACGACCAAGTAGCGCCAGCCGAAGCCAGCCACGGAAACACGAATGCGCCCGATGTCTTCATCGGGCGCATTCGCGTTGTCGTGCAGGAGGGCACGACTAGCCGCGGTAGTGGGGGTTCTCCCAGATGACGCTTCCGCCCTGGCCGAGACCGACGCACATCGCCGTGAGGCCGTAGCGGACCTCTGGGTGCTCCTCGAACTGGCGGGCGAGCTGGATCATCAGGCGCACGCCGCTGGCGGCGAGCGGGTGGCCGACGGCGATCGCGCCGCCCCACTGGTTGACGCGCGGGTCCTCGTCGTCGATGCCGAAGTGGTCGAGCAGCGACAGCACCTGGATGGCGAACGCCTCGTTCAGCTCGAACAGGCCGATATCGTCGATGGTGAGACCGGCCTTGCGGAGCGCCTTCTCGGTCGACGGCACGGGGCCGATGCCCATGATCTCCGGCTCGACGCCGGCGAACGCGAAGCTGACCATGCGCATCTTCGGCTGCAGGCCGAACTCCTTCACCGCGTCGCCGGAGGCGAGCAGGCTCGCCGTCGCCCCGTCGGTCAGGGGCGACGAGTTGCCGGCCGAGACGCGGCCGTGCGGACGGAACGGGGTGCGCAGGGTCGCGAGGGACTCCATGTTGGTCTCCGGGCGCATCCCCTCGTCCTGGGTGGCGAGGCCCCAGCCGCTCTCGGAGCGGATGGCGACGGGCACCAGGTCGGGCTGCAGCTTGCCGGCCGCGTACGCCGCGGCGGTCTTCTGCTGGCTGCGCATCGCGTAGCGGTCGGAGCGCTCCTTCGTGAGCGCGGGGAACCGGTCGTGGATGCGCTCGGCGGTCATGCCCATGTTGAGGGCGTCCTCGCCGACCAGGCGCTCCGAGAGGAAGCGCGGGTTCGGGTCTGCGCCGAAGCCCATCGGGTGGCGTCCCATGTGCTCGACGCCACCGGCGATGGCGAGGTCGTACGCGCCGAACGCGATGCCGGAGCCGAGGGTGGTGACGCTGGTCATGGCGCCCGCGCACATCCGGTCGATGGCGAAGCCGGGCACCGATTTCGGCAGGCCGGCGAGCAGTGCTGCCGTGCGTCCGAGGGTGAGGCCCTGGTCGCCCTGCTGCGTGGTGGCCGCGATGGCCACGTCGTCGATCCTGTCCTTGGGCACATTCGGGTTGCGCTCCAGCAGCTCGATCATGGCCTTGACCACCAGATCGTCCGCGCGCGTGTTCCAGTACTGCCCTTTTTCGCCGGCTCGCCCGAACGGAGTGCGCACTCCATCGACGAAGACGACATCAGTTCTATCGGCCACAATGCCTCCCAAATCAGGTCGGATTCGATCCTAGGGATGCGATGCGCGCCGGAAGAATCGTTTGATTCTTTCTACGAATCCGCTTCCGTGGCGTCCGGGCCGTTTTGGCTGGCTTCCACAAAGGCCTGGGCGATCGCCTGTGAGGTTGCCTCAATCTGCCAGGGCCGTGCACCCCACTGGGCGAGGGCCGCGCCGATGGATGCGCTGTCCAGCGACTCCGGCGGCGCCCACGCCACCCGGCGCAGCGTCTCCGGCGTGAGCAGGTTCTCGACAGGGATCGACAGCTCCTCGGAGAGGGAGGTGACAGCGGCGCGCGCCGCCTTCAGCCGGGCGTCCGCCTCCGGGTTCCTGTCCGCCCACGCGCGCGGGGGAGGCAGGGTGTCCCCGTTGCCGCGCATCACAGGAAGGTCGTCGGTGGTGCGGCCGGCCTCGATGGCCTCCCACCAGCGGTCCAGCTCCGTGCGGCTGGCGCGGCCGTTGAACTCGCGGAGCGACGCGAGACCGCGCTTGGTCTCCGGCATGGCTTTCGCCGCGGCGGTGAGCGACGCATCCGGCACCAGGCGGCCGGGCGCGATGTCTGTGGTGCGGGCCAGCTCGTCGCGGCTCAGCCACAGCTCCCGCGCGACGGCCAGGTTGCGGATGCCCCTGATCGAGTGGATGCCGGACAGGCGCCGCCACGGCTCGTTGCGCACCACCTTGAGGTCGCGGGCCAGCTCGTCGTCGAACTCCTGCTGCGCGATCGCGGTCTTGCCCTGTTCATCGAGGAGGGCGGCGATCGCATCCCGCAGGTCGGGGAGCAGCTCGACGTCGAGGGCGGCGTAGACGAGCCACGGCTCCGGCAGAGGCCTGGTCGACCAGTCCGCGGCGGAGTGCTCCTTGGCGAGGTGGATGCCGAGCAACTCCTCCACCACGGTGCCGAGGCCGACCCTGGGCATCCCGAGCAGCCGGGCGGCCAGCTCGGTGTCGAAGACGTGGTGCGGGTCGAGCCCGACCTCGCGCAGGCAGGTGAGGTCTTGGGTGGCGGCGTGCAGCACCCACTCCTCGTCGGCGATGGCGGCGTTCAGCTCGTCGAAACGGCCGACGGCGGGAGGGTCGAAGAGGAAGGTGCCAGCATCGCGGCGGAAGACCTGGATGAGGTACGCCCGCTGCGAGTACCGGAAGCCGCTGGCCCGCTCCGCGTCGACGGCGACGGGTCCGTTGCCCGCCGCGATGGTCTCGACCGCGTCGAGGTATTCGTCCCTGGTGTCGATGACGTGATGATCAGCCACGCGGGGTCCGTCTCGTCAGCAGGCTCACACCCTCGCCGGTCGGCGGGAGCCCGGCCAGCATGCAGAGCAGCTCGCCCCAGCCCTCGACGTGCGCGGAGATGTCGCTCTCCAGCGGGCTCCAGGATGCGCGCAGCTCGATCTGCGACCCGTCGCCCTGGGCGGCGAGCTCCCCGAAACCGGTGGAGATGATCTTGGTGGCCGTGCCACTCGCCGCGGTGTACTTCGCCTGCCGGGCGTCCAGCGCATCCACCAGCCACGACCAGGCCACGTCGGCCAGGAACGGGTCGAGCCCGATGTCGGTCTCGAGCGGCGCCTGCGCGAAGCAGACGATGCGGAACGGGCCGCCCCACGCCTCCGGCTCCGCCTCGTCGTAGAGCAGGATGAACCGGCCGGTGCCCAGGTCGGAGTCGCTGCCGTGCCTGGTCGGCCGCACGTCGGCCGCCAGCGCGACGGAGTACGGCGCGAGCTGGCCGGGCGCTGGGATCTCGGTGACCACGAGCTCCGGACGGGACGTCGCGTGGCGGATCGTCTCCAACGCCGCGGCGAACTCCGGGGGAGTGCGTGGGGTCGAGGGTGTTGTCGGCACGATAGGAACACTAGGGTCCTTTGCCGGGTGGCGACGGTAAGGCACGCCGCCTGGGGAAGTCCTGAACACCCCGTCGGCGTATCGGGGTTACGCTGACGGCATGGCGCGTTCGACGTTCGCGAAATCCGTCCGCACGGCCGTCGTCGCGGCCGCAGTCCTCGGCCTCGCGGCCGGAGCGGGAGCCGTCCTCATCATGACGAGGGTGGCGCGCACCGTGGTCACGCCGGTGCGCAAGCGGCCGCAGAACCAGAGCATCCGGGCTGTCGACCTGGATGCGGGGACGGTGACGCTGCGCGAGACGCCGGACTCGTCGGTGCCTGGCCGCTACGGCCTGTGGTTCGCCGAGGAGACCGGATACGCGAAGATCGGCGGCGTGATCTCCCGCGAGGACGGCTCGGTGACCCGCACGCTGGAGTCCGTCGCCTTCGGAGACCTGCGCCCCGGCCGGGGACGCATCAGCGGCTACTACTACCTCGAACCGTCAGAACTCGGCCTTCCCGTCGAGAGCGTCACCATCGACACCGAGCTGGGCGAGGCCCCCGCCTGGCTGTTCCCGCCGGACGACGGGCCGGGCGACCGCTGGGTCATCCAGGTGCACGGCTGGGGAGCCACCAGGCAGGAGGGCCTGCGCGCGGTCCGCACCTTCCACGACCAGGGGTACACCACCCTGCTCGCGTCGTACCGCAACGACGGGGACGCCCCCAACAGCGCTGACCGCCGTTACGGCCTCGGCGGCACGGAATGGCACGACATCGACGCGGCGCTCCGATATGCGGAGGACCACGGAGCCACCTCCATCATCCTGATGGGCTGGTCGATGGGCGGAGCCGTCGTGCTGCAGACCATCACGCGGTCGTCGGCGCTCGGCCTGCTCCGCGGCATCATCCTCGAATCGCCGGTGATCGACTGGATCGACACCCTCGAATACCAGGCCAGGATGCTCCGGCTCCCCGACCCGATCACCCAGGGCGCCCTGCGCCTGATCGAGTCCACCTGGGGCGGCCCGTTCACCGGCCAGGCAGCGCCGATCGACCTGACCAGCATGAACTTCGTCGCCCGCGCGGCCGACCTCAGCCTGCCGACGCTGATCCTGCACAGCGACGACGACGGGTTCGTGCCGTCCACCGCATCCCGGGCGCTCGCCGCAGCGCGCAGCGACATCGTCACCCTCGTGCCGTTCGCGACCGCCCTGCACACCAAGCTCTGGAACTACGACGAGGAACGCTGGAGCACCTCCATCGCCGGCTGGCTCAGCGAGCACATCGACGTGGCTGCGCCGACGGCGGCGGAAGAGGCAGAAGCCGCAGGCTAGGCCGCCAGCTTCTCCCGCACCTGCCGCTTGGTGCGGCCGAGCAGCGCCGTCATGCCCCGGATGCGCAGCGGAGACACCGCCTGGGTGAGCCCGAGCGTCTGCGGATAGTCGTCCGGAACGGCCAGCACCTCCTCGGCGGTCAGACCGGCGAGGCCCTGGGCCAGGATCGACGCGAACCCGCGCGTGGTCGGGGACTCCTCCGGCGCGGTCGCGTAGAGGTGGACGATGTCGTGCTCGTCCACCTCCACGAAGATGTAGACCGGCGACTGGCATTCGACGACCCGCTCGAACAGATCCGGATGGTCGCGGTACCGCTCGGGGAGGTCGGGGAGCTCCTCGGAGAACTCCAGCAGCAGCTGCAGCCTGTCCGGCTGCTCCAGCGCGAGGAAGTCGTCGCGGATCTCCGCCAGAGCTGGTGCGAGGGCGGGTGACGTCGAAGCCGGATCAGTCATACGACAAGGCTACTTCGCGGGGACCTCGCCCGGCTCGCTGCCCGTGACGATCGGTACGCGCACAGCGGAACCCCACTCCGTCCACGACCCGTCGTAGTTGCGCACGTTCTCGAACCCCAGCAGGTGGGTGAGCACGAACCAGGTGTGGCTCGACCGCTCGCCGATCCTGCAATAGGCGATCACGTCGTCGCCCTCCTTCAGGCCCGCCTCGCCGAGGTAGATGGCCTCGAGGTCCGCGCGGCGCTTGAACGTCGCATCCGGAGCGGCAGCCCGCGCCCACGGCACGGACGCGGCGGACGGGATGTGCCCTGCCCGCAGCGCGCCCTCTGTCGGATAGCCGGGGATCTCGGTGCGCTCTCCGCTGTACTCCTCGGGGGAGCGGACGTCGATCAACGGCTTCCCGAAGTGGGCGAGGACGTCGTCCTTGAACGCGCGGATGACGGTGTCGTCGCGCTCCACCACGGGGTACTCCACCGGGGTGACGCTCGGCTTGTCCTTCGTGATCGGGCGGCCCTCGGCGATCCACTTGTCCCTGCCGCCGTCGAGCAGGCGGACGTCCTCGTGACCGAACAGGGTGAACACCCAGAGCGCGTACGCGGCCCACCAGTTGTTCTTGTCGCCGTAGATGACCACGGTCGAGTCGCGGGCGATGCCCTTCGAGCCGAGCAGCTCGGCGAAGCGCTCGCCGTCGACGTAGTCGCGCTGAACAGGGTCGTTGAGGTCGGTGTGCCAGTCGATCTTCACGGCGCCGGGGATGTGCCCCGTCTCGTACAGCAGCACGTCCTCATCGGACTCCACCACGACCAGAGCCGGCTGCCTGAGGTGTTCGGCGAGCCATTCGGTGCTCACCAGCCGTTCGGGATGCGCGTACTCGGCGAAAGCGGGGGACGGGTCGACCTCGATGGACATCGTGCATTACCTCCAGGGGGCGCCTCGTGGGCGCGAGGGGAACTATCGGCTCGGTCGGTTTAGGCTGGACACCCCGACACTGTGCGAACTTACGTACCAGGCTATCTGCGCGTAAACCGGTGCGGTAAGACTTCGACACAAAGGTGCAGCTTCCATGACGATCGACCAGACCGGCGCTCTGGTGCGCCTCGCCGACCGTGCCCCGCAGATCACCGGGGCGGAGATCGCGTCGTCGCTGGTCCCGCCGTCGCAGTTCGAGAACGCGACGTTCGAGTCGTACCGTCCCGATCACGACTATCCGTCGCAGGCGGAGGCCGTCGGCATCCTGCGCACGTTCGCGAAGTCGTGGGAGCCGCAGCGCCCGGCCGGGCTGTTCAGCCGCAACCGCAAGAAGGCGGAGACCAAGCCGGGCGTCTACCTCGACGGCGGCTTCGGCGTCGGGAAGACGCACCTCCTCGCCGCGCTCTGGCGTGAGGCTCCCGGCCCCAAGTACTTCGGCACGTTCATCGAGTACACCGCGCTGGTCGGCGCGCTCGGCTACGCGGGCGCTGTCAACCTGCTGCGCGGCTCCACACTGATCTGCATCGACGAGTTCGAGCTCGACGACCCGGGCGACACGATGATGATGACCAGGATGCTCGGCGAGCTCGTCGCATCCGGCACCAGGATCGCGGCCACCAGCAACACCCCGCCGAACGCACTGGGCGAGGGTCGGTTCGCCGCGAGCGACTTCCTGCGCGAGATCCAGTCGCTGTCCGCCAACTTCGAGACCATCCGGATCGACGGACTCGACTACCGCCGCCGCGACACGGAGGGCAGGGCCGTCACCGTCGAGCAGGACGAGTACGACCGCATCACCGGAGCCCTCGGTGCACGCGGGGAGACGGTCACCAGCGACGACTTCGACACGCTGATCGCGCACCTCGCGACCGTGCACCCCTCCCGCTACATCAAGCTGCTCGACGGCGTCGACGTCATCGGCCTCACCGGCGTGCGCATCCTGCACGACCAGATGGCGGCGCTGCGCCTGGTGGCGTTCATCGACAGGGTCTACGACGCGGAGATCCCGATCGTGCAGACCGGGGTGCCGCTCAGCGAGGTGTTCGACGAGGACATGCTCGGCGGCGGATACCGCAAGAAGTACCTGCGCTCCGTCTCCCGCATGATCGCTTTGACCACCGGAGAGCTCCCCCCGCACGACTGACGACGCTCGACGACGACGCTCGACGGATTCCGGGCGGCACGAAACACGATGTTTACACGCATTGTGGATGCGTAACAGACCCGAAACACGAGCATCCCTCCACGGAAACCTCCCGTGATGAAACTGGGCACACCCCGAAACGCTCACCGATCAGCCAGACCGGGGCCCGTGCGCATTCATGAGAGAGGTAGACCAACGTATGTTGCTACACACAGCAGCGGACTACGCAGAGGCAGGGACCGTCAACTCCCTGTGGCTGCTCGTCGCCGCAGCCCTTGTTCTGCTGATGACCCCCGGCGTCGCCTTCTTCTACGGAGGAATGGTCCGCGCCAAGAGCGTCGTCAGCATGATGATGATGAGCTTCGGCGCGATGGCGATCGTGGGCGTCCTGTGGGTGTTCTACGGGTACGGCCTCGCGTTCGGCAAGCCGCTCATCCCACACTTCCTCGGAACCCCCGACTGGTTCCTGTCCAGCCTGATGGGCAAGGACGGCATGACCCCCGACCTGGGCGGCCTCGCCTTCGCCGGGTTCCAGGCCACCTTCGCGATCATCACCGTCGCCCTGATCTCCGGTGCGATCGCCGACCGTGCCAAGTTCGGCGCGTGGATGGTGTTCGCCGGCATCTGGGTCACGGTCGTCTACTTCCCGGTCGCGTACTGGGTGTTCAACCTGGCCGACGGCTGGGCGCCCGCCCTCCTGCACGTCAACGACTTCGCGGGTGGTACAGCGGTCCACATCAACGCCGGAGCCGCCGGCCTCGCACTCGCCCTGGTGCTCGGCAAGCGCGTCGGCTTCCAGAAGGGCATGTCGAAGCCGCACAACGTGCCGCTCACGCTCCTCGGCGCAGCGCTCCTCTGGTTCGGCTGGTTCGGCTTCAACGCCGGCTCGGAGGCCGCAGTGGACGGCGTGGCGGCGATCGCCTGGATCAACACCCTCGCCGCTCCGGCTGCCGCCACCATCGGCTGGCTGATCGTCGAGAAGTTCAAGGACGGCAAGCCCACCTCCATCGGTGCGGCGTCCGGTGCGGTCACCGGCCTGGTCGCGATCACCCCGGCCTGTAACATCCTGACCCCCGGGTTCGCGATCCTCCTCGGCCTGGTCGCCGGTGCCGTCTGCGCCGTCGCCATCGACCTGAAGTTCAAGCTCGGCTTCGACGACTCGCTCGACGTGGTGGGCATCCACCTCATCGGCGGTCTCATCGGAACGCTCTGGATCGGCGTCTTCGGCTTCACCCACATCGACGGCGACGCCACGAAGGGCTTCTCCAGCCTCCTCTACGGCGGCAGCTTCGCCCAGCTCGGCGCGCAGGCGATCGGCGCGTTCAGCGTGATGATCTACTCCTTCGTCCTGGCCTGGATCATCGGAACGGTCATCCAGAAGACGATGGGCTTCCGCGTCAAGAACGAGGACGAGCTGGCCGGCGTCGACACGGTCGTGCACGGCGAAGAGGGCTACGCCCTCGAGACGGTCTGATCGGACCGACCAGCAGCGCAGTAACCACAGCACGCGAGCGGGGTGTCGCCTTCGGGCGGCGCCCCGCTTCGCGTGCGCGCCAGTAGTGTGTTGATGCCCGGTTCGCGCGACGAGGAGGACGGATGACGCCAGCCACGAGCGCGCAGGTGGACGCCCTCCTGCTCCTGGTGAGCGCCACGTTCGTGATGGCCGTCGTGCCGGGGCTGGCATTCTTCTACGGCGGCATGACCGGCGCGCGCGGGGCCTCCCAGGCGTTCAGGGCAGCCCTCACCGGGTCGGCCATCGTCGTCGTCCTGGCGGTGGCCGGCGGCTACGGGATGCTCGCGGGGGATCCGCTCATCGCCCACGTCGTCGGGCGGCCGGACTGGGGGCTCGCCAGGGAGTTCACCCCGGGCAGCGGGGCGGCATCCACGATGTACCCGCTGGCGAGGGCCGGCTACCTGATCGCGGTCTGCGCCGTCGCCGTGACGATCCTCGGCGCCGCTGTCGCCTCCCGGGTGACCCTGCGGGCCTGGGCGGTGTTCTCCGCGCTGTGGAGCGTGCTGGTGCTGTTCCCCGCCGGCTACGCGGTCTTCGCGCTCAGCGACGGCTGGGCGGTCTCCGGGATGCACGTGATCGACTTCGGCGGCGCCATCCCGGTCAGCCTGGCGGCGGGCAGCGGAGCGGCGGGGGTGATCCTCGCCTGCGGTCACCGCGACCATCCCGTGGTCGGAGAGCGGCGCCTGCCGCTGGTGGCGGTCGGCGGGGCGCTGGTCTGGGTGGGCTGGTTCGGCCTCACGGTCGGTTCGGAGGGCGCCCTCGACGCCTTCGCACCGCTGATCGCGCTGAACACGCTGATGGCGTCTGCAGGGGGAGCGCTGATGTGGATCATCGTCGACAGGGTGCTGCTGCGTCGGCCGACGGTCACCAGCGCGCTCTGCGGCGCGGTGGCCGGCCTCGTGGCGATCACTCCGGCCTCCGGCGTGCTCACCATCGGCTGGTCCCTGCTGCTCGGCGCCCTGGCCGCCGTCGCCTGCGCCAGCATGGTCGACCTGGCCGCCCGCGCACGCTTCGGCGTCCCGATGACGATCTGCGTCATCCACATCGTCGCCAGCCTCGTCGGCCTGCTCTACATCGGCCTGTTCGCCACCGGAGACGGGATGGTCGACAGCGGCAACTTCGACCTGTTTGTTGCCCAGGCGGTCGCGGGTCTCGGCGTCGGCGCATACTCGTTCGTGGTGTCGCTGGTCATCGCGACGGTGCTGCGGCACACCATCGGCCTCACGCGGCTCCGGTATGGTGCCAGCGATGGTCTGGCCGATGGCGCGACGTCGCGTGGTATGCCGTCGCAGGCTGAGCCGGTTCGGCGTGACGATCCGCTCTGACGCTGGCAGTGGATGCACTGCGCCCCGCGGATTCGATGGACAATCCGCGGGGCGTTTCCGTCGTGCGCCAGCGTGGAGGCTAACGCTTCGAACGACTTCTTGAGCCCGTTCTGCTGACGATCGTGCCGAATACCCACGCAATCGCCGCAATGACGATTGCCGCGGTGAGCATTGCGCCTATGGGGAGGGTGCTCTCAGTGGTGGGTCCGGCCGCGATCGACAGCCAGATCGCAGCAGCAATCAATCCGAGTGCGACGCCGGACAGAAGGGCGGTGATCCAATGGATTCGAAACATGACGATCCCTATTCTTACGGTCTCCTCCAGCTATTGCGCCCAGCAGACGAAGCCGGCGAGGGACATCTCGACGCCGGTTCCGTTCTTGCTGCACTGATCGATCGACCACGCCGAGTACGCCGCGACCGCGCCGACTGCGACGAGAGGAAGAGACGTGGGCGGGAACGCTGCAGAAAGCGCCCCGAGTACGCCCGCGACTCCGGCCGTGCCTGCGATGGCGTTCACGACCTTCGGTGTGATGCACGAGTCCAGCTTGAAGTGATAGCCGATCCAGTCGTACCAGAACGCGTTCTGGCCACGGCAGGTAGCGCGAGCCGATAGCCGCGAGGGGAACTCGCCATTGTCGTTCACGACGTGACCGCCTCCAATGGCGACGCCCTCGGCAAAGTCCCGTGCGAGTTCACGCGGCACGCCATTGCCGATAGCGCCGGCGAGGTCGAAGGTGACGATGCCGCCCTCGGTTGTTGACGCGGCGCCGATCCGGGACCAGTTGGCTTCGAGTTCTTCGATTTGCGATCGCACGTCAGGCGGCAACTGCTCCATTGATGCTGCGGCGATTTCGACCGAAGCGGGCCCGCTGGGCGAATGAGGTGAACTTCATTGTGCTCCTTTGCATGGTCACCATTACTGATGTAACCCGCACAAATATTAGCTATCAATTCCTCGATTCGGCAAGTCTGCAGCGCTCCGGTACCATCCACCGATGGCATCCCCGATGAACCTGCTCCGCGCGATGGTGAATGCGCTACTGCCGACGCAGAAGAAATCCCAGCACACGACACCCGCCGCGACCATGACCCGGGCGGCATCCCGAGCTGACGCCGCCGAGCCCGGCCGCACGGGCTCGTCCGCCACGGTCGAGGTCGACCCGCGCGCCATCGGAAGGGTGACGATGACATACAGCCCGGCCACCGACGGCGACGCCGACCCCGGCGAGGTCGTCTGGACGTGGGTGCCGTACGAGGAGCGCGACGGCCGCGGCAAGGACCGCCCCGTGCTCGTCGTCGCGGCCGAGCCTGGCGGCACGGTGCTGGCCGTCCAGCTCACCAGCCAGGCGCATCCCGGTCGTTCGGAGTACGTTCCGATCGGCACGGGAGGGTGGGATGCGCAGCGCAGGCCCAGCTACGTCAACACCGACCGCGTCTTCCGGGTGCACCAGTCCGGGATGCGCCGCGAGGCGACGGCCCTCGACCGCCGCCGCTACGACACCGTGCGCGACGCGCTGGTCGCCCGCTACCGCTGGCGTTGAGCGGCGCTGCACTCCCTGCTGACCGGGGCAACAGGAAAGGCCACGGTTTCCCGTGGCCTGCTGTGGGCGATACCGGACTCGAACCGATGACCTCTTCCGTGTGAAGGAAGCGCGCTACCAACTGCGCCAATCGCCCTGGGGTTTCGCTGCCGTGAACCGGCTGCGAGACTCGATACTAGCCGACGAACGGGGCCCGGCGCACATCCGGCACGCGACACACCCGGCTGCATGACCCGGTTTGGTTTTCCGCGTCGGCATCGGCTAAAGTCATTCAAGTGCCGCAGAGATGCGGAACGAAATGCGGATGTAGCGCAGTTGGTAGCGCATCACCTTGCCAAGGTGAGGGTCGCGAGTTCGAATCTCGTCATCCGCTCGAGTCAGCCCGACCGAAAGGTCGGGCTTCTCACAACGGTGGTGAACCCAAACGGTGGATTGGCCGAGAGGCGAGGCAGCGGCCTGCAAAGCCGTATACACGGGTTCGAATCCCGTATCCACCTCCAACCTGGAACCATCCAGGCTTGGGCGATTGGCGCAGCGGTAGCGCGCTTCCCTGACACGGAAGAGGTCACTGGTTCGATCCCAGTATCGCCCACACAGAGAAGGCACCACACGAAGAAACCCTTGGGAAACCGAGGGTTTTGCCGTTTCCGCGGGACGACGCATCGGCGCTCTGGCGGCACCGGTCACGGGCGGAGCGCGACGAAGCTGAGGCCGGAGGTCTGCTCGGCGCGATCGAGTACGGTCGCGGGATCGTCGAGTGTGGCGGGGACGACGTCCACCCCTCGGAGGTCCAACACCCCGGAACTGATCTGTCGCCAGACGGCGTACGCGGTCTCGCTCGCCGCCATCCACGACCCCCGCAGGGTGATCCGTCGCCGCATCACCTCGTTGTAGACGATCGGGAGATCCTGCTGCACCCCGCCGAGCAACACCATCGCGCCATCCAGGCCGAGTGCGTCGAAGCCGGCCATCGTGAGGTCGGCAGTCGGCGTCGGTCCGAGCGCGTCAAGGGTGACGTCTGCTTCCCCGCCGAGAGCTGCGACGATGGCCTCGGCGTCGGCGCGGCGGTTCCCGACGGATCGCACCGGCTGTACGCGGGGGTCGAGCGCTGCCAGCCGGTCCAGGGCGGCGGTGTTGCGCCCGACAGCGGCGACGCTGCCGGCTCCGCGGGCGAGGGCGAGGAGGACGGCCGCACCACCCATCCGGCCGCTTCCGCCGATCACGGCCACGCGACCGCCGGGGGCAAGCTCGCTCTTTTCCACTGCCGAAGCGGCAACGGTCAGCCACGGAAGGAACGCCAGCCGGTCGAAGTCGCCGTACTCGTCGGCTCCCGGGAGCGCCACGAGCGTCGAGCCCGGCATCAGGGCCCGCTCCGCGAACGTACCGGTCCGCCACACCGCGCGCATCGCGTCGGTCGCGGGGGTCTGAACACCGCGCCCGCCGATGCCCGTCCAGCCGAGGAGGACCTCCTCCGGATGGGCGATCCGGCCCGTGGAGAGGAAGCCCGTGCAGAGCGCGATGTCGCCCGGGCGGACGGTGTGGACATCCTCCGCGACGGCTTCCACGCGGCCGATGCCGCCGATGCCGAGGACCGTCGGCGTCGCGATGCCGCCGCGGGTGCCCTCGGTCAGGGCGCGTGTGTAACCGGGGACCTGGACCGCCAGCATCCGCAGGATGGCTCCGCCGCTGCGCAATCGAGGGTCCGCCACCTCCTGGAGGCGCACACCGGAACCGGGCTCGTCGAGAATCCATGCCTTCATGCCCCCAGTCTTCGGCGTTCCAGCACTGCTAACCAGATCCGCTTCATGCTGGTATTAGTTGTGTTGGTATGACGATCACCTTTACCGACCCGAACATCCAGCGCCGACGGGAGCTCGGCGCTTTCCTGCGGTCGCGGCGCGAACGCACGTCACCGCAGCAGGTCGGTCTGCCCGGTTCCTCTCGACGGCGCACCCCTGGCCTGCGCCGGGAGGAGCTTGCCGCCGTGGCGGGAATCAGCGTGACCTGGTACACCTTCCTCGAACAGGGGCGGGATGTGAACCCGTCGGAGCAGGTGCTCGGCGCGATCGCGGAGGCACTCGGGCTCGACGATGCCGAACGCAGCTACGTGCTTGCCCTCTCCTCGGACGTGCCCGCCCTCCAGGAGGGCGACGACCGCAGCGTCGCCCCGGAGGTCGCGGACGTGCTGCGCATGGTGGAGCCCAACCCCGCGTACGTGACGGGGAGCGCGTTCGAGCTGCTCGCCTGGAACGAATCGGCCGCTGACCTGTTCCGGGATGCCACCACCGCGCCCGACCCCAACCTCGTCCTCTGGGTGTTCCTGGCGCCCGCGGCCCGAGATGCGCTCTGCGATTGGAGCGGGATCGCCCAGGGGGTGCTCGCCCGCTTCCGCACCAGCGCCGGGCGGCATCCGGGATCAGCCACGCTCGCGCGCGTCCAGAGCGAGCTCCTCGACGCGAGCCCCGAAGCCCGGGAATGGTGGCCCCGCTACGACATCGGCGAAAATCGCGCCGGAGCGAAACGCGTGCGCACGCTCTCCGGACAGATCCTGCTGCTCAGCTACGCCTCGTTCCGGGTGGCGGACCGTCCGGACCAGGTCCTCACGATCCACCGTCCGATCGAGGCGGCGGGAGTGCCGGAGGGCGGTCGCGCGGGGTCCTGAGGGAATACAACAGTGTTGTATATTTAGATGGACACAACCGACGTGCACATCTGAAAGGTCGCCACCGTGGAACTCACCAGGCACGCCCATGCCACCGTCGTCATCGAGCAGGACGAAACCGTCGTGCTCGTCGATCCGGGTGTCTTCACTCCCAATGCTCGCGAGTTGCTCGCCGGCGCGACCGCGGTGCTCGTCACTCACGATCACTTCGATCACTTCGACCTCGATGCTGTGCGGGATGCGTTGGCGGCCGTTCCAGGACTCGTTCTCTACGGACCGGGTTCGGTGGTGGACGCGCTCGTGACCGCCGGCCTGGGGAAGGCGCAGCTCGTGCGCGTTGAGGACGGCGATGCCTGGGCCGTCGGAGATATCTCCGTTCGTGCATTCGGTGGCGATCATGCGCTCATCAACCCGCGCATCCCGGTGCCGCACAATGTCGGCTACCTGATCGGTGAGGTTGTCTTCCATCCCGGGGATTCATATGCCGTTCCGCCCTTTGCGGTCCACACCCTGCTTGTGCCGGTCAGCGGCCCCTGGGTCAAGATCGGCGAAGCGATCGACTTCATCGCGGCGGTGAGTCCCACGCAGACCGTGCTCGTGCACGACATCATGCTCTCCGAGATCGGCAGGGGGTCGGCGTCGACGTTTCTCGGCGCAGACGGAGTGACCGGGGTATCGCTCGTTGCACTTCGCCCGGGCGAATCAGCCGCGCTCTGACGCGTTGAATGGGAGGGTGACCATGTCTTATCTCGACCTCGCAGAGGACCTCCGGCTCGCCGTCGGTGAGTTCGTCCGCGCCACGCGCGCCGAAACCGATGTTCTTCCTCGCGTCAAGGCCGACTCTCTGAGCCAACTGGAGAGGAGGGGCCCGCAGACCATCGCGCAACTCGCTGCTGCCCGCGGCGTCCGGCATCAGGGCATGAGCAGGGCGGTCGCCGAACTCGAATCGCACGGGCTCGTCCACCGGATGCGCAATCCCGCCGATGCACGCGGGTGGGTCATCTCCCTGAGCGAACGAGGTCAGGCGGCCCTCGAGGCCGACCGGACGGCTCGGCGGGACACCGTCGCGCGCGGCATCGAGGACCGGCTCGACGCGAACGAGCGCGCACTGCTCGCGCAGGTTCCTGCCTTGCTGCGCAAGCTCGGATCCTGACTCCCGCGGTGGGCCTCTCCGCCAGAAGCGCGACCTCCCGCAACCACGAGCAGTGCGATCACCGTGACGACGAACCCTCCGAGTGCGACCAGCCCGTCGGCCCCCGCCACACTCCTCGCGCGAGCAGACCGGCGCCGATCAGGATGGCGCCGTACACGCCGGCCGTGCTGTCGGCGCTGCCACTGTGTGTCGTGACGGTCCCGCTGCCATCGGCACGCCGCCACTCGCACGCGCGGCCCAGCGGCCATCCGCTGAGGCTCTGATTCACGACGTCGCCGCCCTCGCTGATGACCGCGAGGGGTGAGGACGGACCTTCCTGCCGGCAGGTGTTGGTCGTCGCAGACGCGATCATACTGAAGCCTGCATACAGGCCGTACGCCACCATCAGTGCACCGGCGACGGTGAACGCGGCACGAAGGCCCCGCCTCTGAGACCGTGTGTGCATCTTCCCCCTCCCTGCCAGTCTTCGCGGCCACGCGCCAATGCGCATCATCCGCTGGGATGGTTCACGGGTTCATCGCAGCAGGCCGAAGGGGTACGTTGTCCGTGATGATTGAAATGCAGACAATGGTCCGAACGACCGTAGCGATCAATGGCACCGGCTATTTCCTGGCGCAGGGCCAGGATATTGAGGACCTGCAGAGTCGGATCGAGGCGGCCGCTGCGTCGTCCGGACGGTTCGTCAGCTTCACCGTGGTCGGCAATCGAGCGGTGAGTGTGCTCATCACCCCGCGGAGCCAGGTGGTGATCTCCGTCGAGACCGTCCAGTTCGACCCGCGCGACACCGGCGACGACGAGGAGCCGTTCGGGGGCCTCTTCGACTTCTGACGGGAAAAGCCACCCACCCCGCGCGCACTAAGCTTGAACGGTTCCGATTCAATCGATCCAAGGAGTGGAAAAGGTGGCTGACGGCTTCGAGCTCTTCACCGACCGTTCCGTTGTCGCGATGCGCGTCAACGGCGAGCTGAAAGATCTCGCAACGCAGGTCACGACCACGGACACCGTCGAACCGGTGACCATCGACTCCTCGGATGGACTGAACATCCTGCGGCACTCGACCGCGCACGTTCTCGCGCAGGCCGTTCAGGCGATCAACCCGGAGGCGAAGCTCGGCATCGGGCCGCCCATCACCGACGGGTTCTACTACGACTTCGACGTCGCAGAGTCTTTCACCCCGGAAGACCTCAAGGCGCTCGACAAGGAGATGTCGCGCATCGTGCGCGCCGGCCAGCGTTTCGTGCGCAGGGTCGTCACCGACGACGAGGCGCGCGCAGAGCTCGCGAACGAGCCGTACAAGCTGGAACTCATCGGGCTCAAGGGCGGCGTCGTCCACGGAGACACCGCGGCGTTCGACGAGAGCGAGTCCGTCGAGGTCGGCGGTGCAGAGCTCACCATCTACGACAACGTCGACCCGAAGACGGGGGAGACGGTCTGGAAGGACCTCTGCCGCGGCCCCCACCTGCCCAACACCCGGATGATCGGGAACGGCTGGTCGCTCACCCGCGTCGCGGCGGCGTACTGGCGCGGCAACGAGAAGAACAAGCAGCTGCAGCGCGTCTACGGCACGGCCTGGCCGACCAAGGACGAGCTGCGCGCATACCAGACCCGCATGGAGGAGGCCGCCAAGCGCGACCACCGCAAGCTCGGCTCAGAGCTGGACCTGTTCAGCTTCCCGGAGGAGATCGGCTCCGGATTGGCGGTGTTCCACCCCAAGGGCGGCATCATCCGCAACGAGATCGAGAACTTCATGCGCGAGCGCCTGATCGCGAACGACTACGAGCTCGTCAACACCCCGCACATCACCAAGGGCCGGCTGTACGAAATCAGCCAGCACCTCAACTGGTACAAGGACGGGATGTTCCCCGCCATGCACCTGGACGAAGAGGTGGATGCGGAGGGTCACGTCACCCGCCAGGGCCAGGACTACTACCTCAAGCCCATGAACTGCCCGATGCACAACCTGATCTACCGGGCGCGCGGGCGCAGCTACCGTGAGCTTCCGCTGCGGCTGGCGGAGTTCGGCACCGTGTACCGCTACGAGAAGAGCGGCACGCTGTCCGGCCTGACTCGTGTGCGCGGCCTCACCCAGGACGACGCGCACATCTACGTCACCGACGAGCAGATCAAGGACGAGGTCGCGCGCCAGCTCGAATTCGTGCTCGAAACCCTGCGCGGCTACGGCCTCACCGACTTCTACCTCGAACTCTCCACGAAGGACCCGGACAAGTACGTCGGCTCCGACGAGAGCTGGGAGCAGGCGACCGAGACGCTGCGGCAGGTCGCGGTGGAGTCCGGTCTCGAACTCGTCGCCGACCCAGGTGGAGCGGCGTTCTACGGCCCCAAGATCTCGGTGCAGGCACGGGATGCGATCGGCCGCACCTGGCAGCTGTCCACCGTCCAGCTCGACTTCAACCAGCCCGAGCTGTTCGAGCTGGAGTACACGGCGGCCGACGGAACGCGCAAGCAGCCGGCGATGATCCACCGCGCGCTGCTCGGGTCGATCGAGCGGTTCTTCGCGATCCTGCTGGAGCACTACGCCGGGGCGTTCCCGGTGTGGCTGTCCCCGGTGCAGGTCGTCGGCATCCCGGTCGCCGACCAGTTCGGCCCGTTCCTCGACGACGTGATCTCCCGCCTCAAGGCGAAGGGCGTCCGTGCAGAGGTCGACCACTCCGACGACCGGATGCAGAAGAAGATCCGCACGCACACCAAGGCGAAGGTGCCGTTCCAGCTCATCGTCGGCGAGGAGGACGCGTCGGCCGGCACGGTCAGCTTCCGCTTCCGCGACGGCACGCAGCGCAACGGCGTGACGGTCGACGAGGCGATCGAGCGGATCGTCTCCGCGATCGAGAAGCACGAGCAGGTCGACACGGCATGGCTCGACTGAGCCTCGACGACTACGCGGACGCCTCCGGAGCGGACGGGACTCCCGCCGCATCCGGAGCGGACGCCGCCGCAGCATCCGGGGGAGCCGGGGGAGCCGGGGACGTCCGCATCGACGACCCCGGCTACCTCGTCGGCGTTCCCGACGAGTTCCAGCGCCTCTGGACACCGCACAGGATGGTCTACATCCAGAACGGCCAGCAGCCGGGCGCGGACGACTGCCCGTTCTGCGTCGCGCCCAGCATGAGCGACGAGGATGCGCTGATCGTGGCGCGCGGGACGCACGCGTACGCGCTGCTCAACCTGTTCCCGTACAACAGCGGCCACCTGCTGGTCTGCCCGTACCGCCACATCGCCACCTACGACGAGGCGACGCCGGAGGAGGTCGCCGAGATCGGCAGCATCACCCAGACGGCGATGCGGGTCATCCGGCAGGTGTCCAAGAACGACGGCTTCAACATCGGCATGAACCAGGGCGCCATCGCCGGCGCGGGGATCGCCGCGCACCTGCACCAGCACATCGTGCCGCGGTGGGCTCAGGATGCGAACTTCCTGCCCATCATCGCGAAGACGAAGGCGCTGCCGCAGCTGCTCGGCGACGTCCGCGCAGCCATCGCGGACGCCTGGCCGAAGGACTGACCGGCCGCCCCGCCGACCCGGCCCCGCCGTTCCCCGCTCCAGCGGAGTCCGGCGTGTTTCCGGCCACGTTCTCCGCTCAGCCGGAGAACGCGACGGCGCCGCCGCTGAACTCCGCTCCAACGCCGTTCTCCGTTCCAGCGGAGCGCGCGGCGGACTCGCCGCGCCGAACTCCGTTCGGACGGAGCATCTGGCGGCGAGCGGCGCGATCTCCGCGTCAACGGAGTCCGGCCGACGCTCGGGATGCGGCCCCGTTCAGCGCACCTGGCGCACGGCGAACTGCTCGCGCGGGTGGGCGTAGAACTCCTGCGACTCGACGAGCTGCAGCTCCCGCTCCCCGGACTCGAGCGTCCTGCTCAGCAGGTCGTAGACGCTCGACACCGTCTTGCGGAGCGCGGACTCCGCACTGCCGTCGCGCAGGTAGTGCGCCGTGAACAGGGCGGCCGTGACATCGCCGGAGCCGTTCGCCTTCATCGGCAGCCGCGGGGTCTGCACGATCCAGGCGCCGCTGCCGTCGACGGCGAGCATCTCGATGGTGTCCGGCTCGGCGTCCGGGCGTTCGACGCTCGTGACCAGCACGGTGCCCGGGCCCATCGCGCGCGCAGCATCCACCGACTCCAGGGTGGACTCGAGCGTGTCCGGCGATGTGCCGGTGAGGAACCCGAGCTCGAACTGGTTCGGCGTGATGATGTCGGCGACCGGAACCACCCTGTCGCGCAGCAGGTCCGGGATGGCCGGGGCGACGAAGCATCCGGACTTCGCATTGCCCATCACCGGGTCGCAGGCGTAGACCGCATCCGGGTTGGCGGCCTTGACCCGCGCGACCGCGTCGATGATCACGTCGCCGATGCCCTCGCCGCCCTGGTATCCGGACAGCACGGCGTCGATCTGCCCGAGCACGCCGCGCTCCTCGATGCCGGTGATGACCTCGCGCACATCCTCCGGGGCGATCAGCGGCCCGCGCCAGGCGCCGTAACCGGTGTGGTTGGAGAAGTTCACCGTGTAGACGGGGAGCACCTCCACCCCGATGCGCTGGAGCGGGAAGACGGCTGCGGAGTTGCCGACGTGGCCGTACGCCACCGCGGACTGGATGGAGAGGATCTTCATCCCTCGATCCTCTCATCCCTTCGGGTGGCGCTCATCCCGCTGCGGTGTTCAGCGGGCGGCGTCGGCCAGGTCGTCGGCCAGCCGCAGCGTCTCGTCCTCGGTGAGGTCGTGGACGGTGAGCCGTAGGTGGTGGGAGGGCGCAGCACGCTCGGTGAGCAGGAACTCGTCGCCGGTGCGTGCCAGCCAGCCGCGCCGCATGAGACGTTCGGCGACCGTCTTCGCCTCGATCGGCAGCTCGACCCAGAGGTTGAGGCCGTCGCCCGCCTCGGTCGGGAGTCCGCGCTCGCCCAGCAGTGCCGCGAACGCCGCGTTGCGCTCCGCGTAGTGGCGCCCGGCCTCCGCGATCTGCACCTGTACGGCCTCGTCGGTGAGCTGCGCGAGCACGAGGCGCTGCAGCAGGTGGCTCACCCAGGTGGTGCCCGGACTGAGCCGCAGGGCGAGGCGTTCGGCGGTCTCCGGGTCGGTCGCCGCGATGGCGAGGCACATGTCGGGGCCGAGGAACTTCGAGACGGAGCGGACGAGCGCGAACCGGCGGTGGGCCGGGCCGATCAACGTCTCGTACGGACGCTGCGACAGCATCGAGAAGTGGTCGTCCTCGATGACAAGGACGTATGGATGCTCGGCGAGCAGCTCGCGCAGGGCGGCGGCCCTCCGCGGCGTGAGGGTCGAGCCGGTCGGGTTCTGGGCGCGCGGGGTGCAGATGATCGCGCGCACGCCGGCGTCGAGGGCGTCCTTCAGACCGGCGACGGTCATCCCCTCCGCGTCGACGGGGACGGGGACCGCCCGGTAGCCGCCGAGCCGCACCGTGTGGATGCTCGCCAGGAAGCACGGGTCTTCGAGCGCGACGGCGTCGTCGCGGAGCAGGGCCTGGGCGAGCAGGCGCTCGACGGCGTCGACGGCGCCGCTGGTGACGGTGATCCGGAGGTCGACGCCGGGAAGGTCGGCGGCCGCCCAGTCGCGGGCGTGGCGTTCGAGGGCGGGGTCGATCACCGGCTCGCCGTAGAGCACGGGCCGGCCGGCCGCGCGGGCGAGCGCTCTGCTCGGGTCCGGGATGCGGCGGGTGTCCGGGTTGCCCGTGCCGATGTCGCGCAGCACCGTGTCGGCCGCGTAGCCCTCCTGGGCGACGGCCTCGTGCCCGGCGACGACCGTGCCGGCCCTGCCGCGCGCGACGACGACGCCGGCCTGGGCGAGCATCCGGTATGCGGCGACGGCCGTGTTGCGGTTCACGCCGAGCAGGGCGGCGAGCTCGCGGACAGGGGGGAGTGCGTCCCCGGTGCGGAGTTCGCCGCGCTCGTGCAGTCCGCGCACGCTGTCCGCGATCTCCGCGGCCGTCGTGCCTGTGATGATCTGTTCCATGACGCTCCCGAGTTTAGCGAGCGCGAGGCCGGGTGCTATCGTTTGGCATAGGTCAAAGATGAATTAGTTCCAGACGAGAGGACCACGATGGCTGACACCGAACAGAGCGCCGCCACCGGATCGAACCGGGTCAAGCGAGGCCTGGCAGAGATGCTGAAGGGCGGCGTCATCATGGACGTCGTCACCCCCGAGCAGGCGCGCATCGCCGAGGACGCCGGCGCCGTCGCCGTCATGGCACTCGAGCGCGTTCCCGCCGACATCCGCGCCCAGGGCGGCGTCGCCAGGATGAGCGACCCCGACCTGATCGAGGCCATCATCGCCGAGGTGTCCATCCCGGTCATGGCGAAGGCCCGCATCGGCCACTTCGTCGAGGCGCAGGTGCTCGAGGCGCTCGACGTCGACTACATCGACGAGTCCGAGGTGCTCTCGCCCGCCGACTACGTCAACCACATCGACAAGTGGGGCTTCACCGTCCCCTTCGTCTGCGGTGCGACCAACCTGGGTGAGGCGCTGCGCCGCATCAACGAGGGTGCGGCGATGATCCGCTCCAAGGGCGAGGCGGGCACCGGAGACGTTTCCGAGGCGACCAAGCACATCCGCAAGATCAAGTCGGAGATCGCCGCTCTCAGCGCGATGAGCAAAGACGAGCTGTACGTCGCGGCCAAGGAGCTGCAGGCGCCGTACGACCTCGTGGCCGAGATCGCGGAGACCGGCTCGCTCCCCGTCGTGCTGTTCACGGCCGGTGGCGTCGCGACTCCCGCGGACGCCGCGATGATGATGCAGCTCGGCGCGGACGGCGTGTTCGTCGGCTCCGGCATCTTCAAGTCGGGCAACCCCGAGCAGCGCGCCGCGGCGATCGTGAAGGCCACCACCTTCTACGACGACCCCAAGGTCATCGCCGAGGTGTCCCGCGGACTCGGCGAGGCGATGGTCGGCATCAACGTCGCCGACCTCGCAGCACCGCACCGTCTCGCCGAGCGCGGCTGGTAAGTGACGGCGGAATCGACGGCGCCGGTCGGCGTCCTGGCCCTGCAGGGAGACTTCCGCGAGCACATCGCGGTCCTGCGCGGGCTGGGCGCCGACGCGGTGCCGGTGCGCAGACCCGCCGAACTGGCGGAGGTGGCCGGGCTGGTCATCCCCGGCGGCGAGTCCAGCGTGATGGACAAGCTGTCCCGCACCTTCGGGATGGCCGAACCTTTGAAGCAGGCGATCGCGAGCGGGCTGCCGGTGTACGGCACCTGCGCCGGGCTCATCATGCTGGCCGACCGTGTGCTCGACGGCATCCGCGGCCAGGAGAGCCTCGGCGGGCTGGATGTGTCCGTGCGGCGGAACGCGTTCGGCTCGCAGCTCGACTCGTTCGAGACCGACCTGCGCATCCCGGCGGTCGGCGAGGAGCCGATGCACGCCGTGTTCATCCGGGCGCCGATCGTGGAGAGCGTCGGCGAGAAGGCGACGCCGCTCGCGCAACTGGACGACGGGCGTGTCGTCGCCGTGCGGCAGGGCAACCTGATCGGCACGTCGTTCCACCCGGAGATCACCGGGGACACGCGGTTCCACGAGTACTTCCTCGGGCTGGTCCGCGAGCGCGCGGAGAGCGCGGCCTAAGCGTCCCACTGGCACGCGGCGTCGCGCATCCACGGGCGTCGTGCGGGGAAGTGGGGCCCGGCGCGTCCTACAATGGTCAGGATCTTTAGACGTAACTGAGGGAGCACCAGTGTCCGGGCATTCCAAGTGGGCAACGACCAAGCACAAGAAGGCGGTCATCGACCAGCGCCGCGCCAAGTCGTTCGCCAAGCTGATCAAGAACATCGAGGTCGCGGCCAAGATGGGCGGCGCCGACCTGTCCGGCAACCCCACCCTGGTCGACGCCATCCAGAAGGCGAAGAAGACCTCGGTCCCCAACGACAACATCGACCGCGCCGTCAAGCGCGGTGCCGGACTCACCGGTGAGTCCATCGACTACGCGACGATCATGTACGAGGGATACGGTCCCAACGGCATCGCCCTCCTCATCGAGTGTCTGACAGACAACAAGAACCGCGCGGCCGCCGAGGTCCGCACGGCGATGACGCGCAACGGCGGCACTATGGCCGACCCGGGCAGCGTCGCGTACAACTTCCACCGCAAGGGCGTCATCGTCGTCCCGCACGCGGACGGCCTGACGGAGGACGACGTGCTCACGGCGGTCCTCGACGCCGGTGCGGAAGAGGTCACCGACCGCGGTGAGTCGTTCGAGGTGCAGACGGAGGCGACCGACCTGGTCGCCGCCCGCACCGCCCTGCAGGACGCGGGGATCGACTACGACTCCGCCGACGTCGAGTTCGTCGCGAGCCTCAACATCGAGGCGGACGCGGAGACCGCCCGCAAGGTGTTCCGCCTGATCGACGCGCTCGAAGACTCGGACGACGTGCAGAACGTCTACACCAACCTCGACCTCACCGCCGAGGTCCAGGCCGAGCTCGGCGAAGACGAGTAGCGACAGGCCATGTCGGTGCGCGTACTCGGCATCGACCCCGGTCTGACCCGCTGCGGCGTCGGGATCGTGGATGTGCGACCCGACCGCACGGCGACGCTCGTCGAGGTGGTCGTGGTGCGCACTCCGCCGACGATGCCGCTCGAACAGCGACTGCTCGCCGTCGGAGACGAATTGGAACGGCTCTTCGACGCCCATCGTCCGGCGGCGGTCGCCATCGAGCGCGTCTTCGCGCAGCAGAACCTGCACACGGTGATGGGGGTCGCCCAGGTGAGCGGAGTCGCGCTGCACGCCGCTGCGAAGCGCGGGCTGCCCGTCGCGCTGCACACCCCGTCCGAGGTGAAGGCCGCTGTGACCGGATACGGTTCGGCGGACAAACGGCAGGTGCAGACGATGGTCGCGCGCATCCTGGGCCTGGCGGAGGTGCCGAAACCGGCCGACGCCGCCGACGCGCTCGCCATCGCGATCTGCCACGCCTGGCGCGGCGCCCCCGCAGCACCGGCATCGGCCGGAGCAGTGGATGCGCGGTCGCTGACCCCCGCGCAGGCCGCGTGGCGCGCCGCGGAACGCTCCACCCGGGCGTCGGCGGTGCCCCGTAGGCTGGCCAAGTGATTTCCTCCCTCCGCGGCGCGGTGCTCCAAGCGGCAGGCGGCTCGGCCGTGATCGAGGTCGGCGGTGTCGGGTTCTCCGTGCAGCTGACTCCCGACCACGTGCTGTCCCTGCGCGTCGGAGACGAAGCGTTCGTGTACACCTCCCTCATCGTCCGCGAGGACGCCCTGCAGCTCTTCGGCTTCGCCGATGTCGAGCAGTTGCAGGTCTTCGAACTCCTGACGAGCGTGTCCGGCGTCGGTCCGAAGTCCGCCATCGGCGTGCTGTCCGTGCTCGCCCCCGACCAGATCGCCGAGGCGGTCGCCGCCGATGACGACGCGCCGTTCCGCAAGGTGTCCGGCATCGGCCCGAAGACGGCGAAGCTGATCGTCGTGCAGCTCGCAGGCAAGCTCGCCGTGACCCGCAGGGCTCCTGTCGCCGTGAGCAAGCCGGGCGCTCCGTCGTCGGTGGGGGACAGTGTGTTGGTGGCGCTGGTCGGTCTCGGCTGGCCCGAGAAGGTGGCGGCGGAAGCGGTGGCCGAGGTCGTCGCCGACACGGACGAGAAGCTGCGTGACAGCGTGCAGACCCTGCTTCGGCTCACCCTGGCGCGACTCGGGCCCGCGGCGCAGACCGGTGCATCGTCGCAGCGAGGGCAGGTGGCCCGATGAGCGACGACGACCTCACGACCCCCGAACTCGAGTCGGAGTCCGAGCTCGCCTTCGAGGGAGCGCTCCGCCCGCGCTCGCTGGCCGAGTTCGTCGGCCAGGCCAAGGTGCGCGGTCAGCTTCAGCTGCTGCTCACCGCGGCGAAGATGCAGGACCGCACGGCGGACCACATCCTGCTCGCCGGTCCTCCCGGACTCGGAAAGACCACGCTCGCGATGATCGTGGCGCACGAGAGCGAGCGTCCGCTCCGGTTGTCGAGCGGCCCGGCCATCCAGCACGCCGGCGACCTCGCGGCGCTGCTGTCGTCGCTGACGCCGGGGGAGGTGCTCTTCATCGACGAGATCCACCGCATGGCGCGCTCCGCCGAGGAGATGCTCTACCTCGCGATGGAGGACTTCCGGATCGACATCATGGTCGGCAAGGGAGCGGGCGCCACGTCCATCCCGCTCGACCTCGCGCCGTTCACCCTGGTCGGGGCGACGACGCGGTCCGGGCTTCTCCCGAACCCGCTGCGCGACCGCTTCGGCTTCACGGCCCACCTCGAGTTCTACGACGAGGCGGAGCTGACCCAGGTGCTCACCCGCGCGGCGGTCATGCTCGACTTCCAGGTCGACAAGGCCGCTCTCGCCGAGATCGCCGGCCGGTGCCGCGGAACGCCGCGGATCGCCAACCGCCTGCTGCGGCGCGTGCGCGACTACGCGCTCGTGCACGGCGGAGAGGCCGATGTCGCCGCCGTCCGCGCAGCGCTCGACCTCTACGACGTGGATGCGCTCGGTCTCGACCGCCTCGACCGCGCGGTCCTCACCGCCATCCTCGAACGTTTCGAGGGCGGTCCGGTCGGCCTGAACACCCTCGCGGTCTCCGTCGGAGAGGAGGCTGAGACGATCGAATCGGTCGTCGAGCCCTTCCTGGTGCGGATCGGACTGCTCTCGCGCACCCCCAGAGGGCGGGTGGCGACCCCCGCTGCGTGGCGTCACTTCGGGCTCCCCGGCCCCAAGCTAGGACTCTCACAGCAACCATCACTGATAGATGACATATAATTCAAGCTGGCCTCTCGGCCACTCCCACAAACCCCACCGGAAGGTTTGGCAGATTTCATGCCCATTGACCCGTTAACCATTGTGATGGTCGTCATCTTGGCGGCCCTCATCTTCTTCATGTTCCGCAACAGCCGCAAGCGCCAGAAAGAGCAGGCTGAGACGCGCTCGAAGATGGTCCCTGGCGCAGAGGTCATGACCAACTTCGGCCTGTACGGCACGCTTCTCTCCGTCAACGAAGACGACAACACGGCCCTCGTCGAGACCAGCCCTGGCACCGTCCTCAAGGTGCACCGCCAGGTGCTCGCCCGCGTCGTCGAGCCGACGACCCCGGAGCCGGCAGCGGCCGACGTGGTCTCGTCCGAGCCGCAGCTCAACGAAGACAACGCCATCCCCCTGTCCGAGCCCGAGTTCGGCGAGCGTCTCGACGACGCTTCGAAGAAGCCCGGCTCGAAGAGCGACGACTGATCCGTTAATCCCTTTGTGCGACGGCGCCGGTGCCGGCGTCGTCGCGCGCGTAGAAAGCTGAGTACCTAGGTGGCAAAGTCGACCCCGGTCAAGAAAGCCTGGCGTTCGTTGAGTTGGCTTGGCGCCATCGTGGTGGTTCTCCTCGGAGTCCTCACGGCCGGTGTCATCTGGGGAAATGCCACCTGGCTGCCCAAGCTCGCCCTCGACCTCGAGGGTGGAACGCAGATCATCCTGGCCCCGCAGGTGGAGAACGGTCAGACCGTCCAGCAGCAGCAGCTGGACCAGGCCGTCTCGATCATCCGCCAGCGCATCGACGCCTCCGGCGTCTCGGAAGCGCAGATCTCCACAGAGGGATCGCGGAACATCGTCGTGTCCCTGCCCGGAACGCCGGACCAGGCGACACTCGACCGGGTGAAGGCCAGCGCGCGCCTCGACTTCCGTCCCGTCCTCGCCACCAGCGGGCCGACCAACGAGGTCGTCGGAGCTGACGGCAAGAGCACCCCTGCCCCGAGCCCGGCTCCCGGACTGCAGTCGACGCCGTCCACCAAGCCGACGAACGGCAGCGACCTGGCCTGGGTCACGCCGGAGCTGCAGGCGCAGTTCGACGCGTTCTCGTGCACCACGGCCAACCTGGAGAACGTCAACCAGGCGCCGACGGACAAGCCCCTCATCACCTGTGACGACGCCAAGACGGTCAAGTACCTCCTCGGCCCCGTCGAGGTGAAGGGCCAGGACATCAAAGACGCGAACAGCGGCCTCGCCCAGTCCTCCAGCGGTGTCAGCAACGGCCAGTGGGCTGTCAACATCATCTTCAACGACGCAGGCACCAAGGCGTTCGCGGATGTGACCACCCGCCTCAACGGACTGCAGGGCGCACAGAACCAGTTCGCGATCGTGCTCGACGGCAAGGTCATCTCGGCACCGACCACGAACGCGGTCATCACGGACGGCCGCCCGCAGATCACCGGTAACTTCACCGAGTCGACCGCCAAGGCGCTGGCCGACCAGCTGAAGTTCGGCGCCCTGCCGTTCAGCTTCAAGGTGCAGAGTCAGGACACCATCTCGGCCACCCTCGGATCGACTCAGCTGATGAGCGGTCTGATCGCCGGCGCGATCGGCCTCCTGCTCGTCGCCATCTACACGTTCTTCCAGTACCGTCTGCTCGGTTTCGTGACGATCATCTCGCTGGTGGTCGCCGCGGTGCTCACACTGCTGACGATCTCCCTGCTGTCGTGGCACTACGACTACCGACTGTCGTTGGCAGGTGTGGCGGGTCTGATCGTCGCCATCGGATTCACAGCCGACTCGTTCATCGTCTACTTCGAACGAATACGTGACGAGTTGCGCGACGGCAGAGGGCTCGAGTCCGCCGTCGAGGCGGGCTGGACCCGCGCCCGCCGCACGATCTACGCGTCGAAGGCCACCAACCTCCTGGCCGCCATCGTGCTCTACGTGCTCGCCGCGGCGAACGTCCGGGGCTTCGCGTTCACGCTCGGTCTCACGACCATCATCGACGTGATCGTGGTGCTGCTCTTCACGCACCCGACGCTGCAGCTGCTCGCGCGCACCAAGTTCTTCAGCACCGGTCACAAGGCCTCCGGTCTCGACCCGCAGGCCCTTGGCGCCGTGTACCGCGGCGCAGCCCAGTTCCGCAAGCCGACGGTCACCGTCAGCGCGGGCAAGGCAGCGTCGAGCAGCAAGGAGGCGGCTCGCCGCCAGACCATCGCCGAGCGCAAGGCTGCAGAGCTCGCCGGTGCTTCCGCGTCGTCGTCATCGACGTCCTCTGATCGCTCGACCGAGGGGAAGGACTCCTGATGGCCAGCCGACTCACCAAGTTCGGAAACGACCTCTACACCGGCGCACGCTCGTTCGACTTCGTCGGCAAGCGCAAGATCTGGTACGCCATCGCGGCAGCGATGGTCATCATCTCCATCCTGATCCCCGTGCTCAAGGGCGGCTTCAACTTCAGCATCGAGTTCCGCGGCGGTTCGCAGTTCACGGTGACGAACGTCGAGACCACCGACCAGGCGAAGGCCCAGGAGGCGCTCACCAGCGTCGTCCCGGACGCCGTGGCCCACGTGAGCTCCGTCGGCTCCGACGCCGTTCGCGTGCAGACGGACCAGCTCTCCGAAGCGCAGACCAAGCAGGTCGCCGACGCGCTGGCGAAGGCGTACGACGTTCCGGTCACCGAGGTGGCCTCCACGTTCATCGGCCCGTCGTGGGGCGCCGACGTCACGCAGCAGTCCATCCAGGGTCTCGTGGTGTTCCTGCTCCTCGCATTCATTGCGATGGCGCTGTACTTCCGCACCTGGAAGATGTCGGCGTCGGCCATCATCTCGCTGTTCCACGACCTCATCATCACGGCGGGCATCTACGCGCTCGTCGGGTTCGAGATCTCCCCGGCGACCATGATCGGCTTCCTGACCATCCTCGGATACTCGCTCTACGACACCGTCGTGGTGTTCGACAAGGTGCGCGAGAATACCAAGGAGGAGATGGACCTCACGAGACGCACGTTCGCGGAGTCGGTGAACCTCGCGGTGAACCAGACCCTGGTGCGCTCGATCAACACCGCCGTCGTCGCCGTGCTCCCCGTCGCCTCGATCCTCTTCATCGGTGCGTTCTGGCTCGGTGCAGACACGCTGCGCGACATTTCGCTCGCGCTGCTCATCGGCATCATCGTCGGCACGTACTCGACCATCTTCCTGGCCGCGCCGATGTACTCGCAGTTCCGCGAGGGCGAGGCAGCCGTGCGCAAGCACGACCAGAAGGTGCTCGCCATCCGTCCGAAGGCTGCTGTGCAGCCCGAAGCCGTGCCGGTCGCGGCGGAATAGCAGGAGAGCGTGAGCGGTTCTTATCTGTCGGAAGACGAGGTGAGCGCCGAGCGCGCGCACGAGCTCGTCGAGTCGGGTTCGGCCTGGCTGCTCGATGTCCGTGAGGCGCATGAGTGGGAGGCCGGGCACGCACCCGCCGCTCACCACATCCCGCTGTACGAGATCGAGTCGCGCCAGCACGAGCTGCCGGAGGATCAGCAGATCCTGGTGGTCTGCCTCTCCGGAGGCCGGTCGCGGCTCGCGACCGATGCGTTGAACCGTGCGGACTATCCGACGGCCAACGTCGCCGGCGGGATGTACGCCTGGCAGGCGAGCGGAGCGCCCGTGGTGCGCGACGACGGCTCGCCGGGGGCGGTCGCCTGACCGCCGGAATCCGCCCTGTGTCAGAACAGGGTGGGAGGACGGCGATAATGGACGACAGGAGGCGCGCACATGGTTGATACTTCGACACCACAGGCCGCTTCGCTGCGCCGTCTCGTTCCCCGCATCTTCTCCCGCGCTCAGCCCGCTGGCGCGGTCGACACCCTGATCCGCACGGTGCGCCTGCACCACCCGAAGGCCGACCTCTCGCTGATCGAGCGCGCGTACGCCGTGGCGGAGCGCGCCCACTCCGGCCAGAAGCGCCGGTCCGGCGAGCCGTACATAACGCATCCCGTCGCTGTCGCGCAGATCCTCGCCGACCTCGGCATCGGGGCCAAGACGATCGCCGCCGCGCTCCTGCACGACACGGTGGAAGACACCGAGTACACGCTCGACGAACTGCGGGATGCGTTCGGCGACGAGATCGCGATGCTGGTCGACGGCGTCACCAAGCTCGACAAGGTCAAGTACGGCGACAGCGCCCAGGCCGAGACGGTCCGCAAGATGATCGTGGCGATGTCGAAGGACATCCGCGTGCTGATCATCAAGCTGGCCGACCGCCTGCACAACGCGCGCACCTGGGGCTTCGTGCCCGCCGCCTCCGCGACCCGCAAGGCGACGGAGACGCTGGAGATCTATGCTCCGCTGGCGCACCGCCTCGGCATTCAGACGATCAAGTGGGAGCTCGAGGACCTGTCGTTCGCGGTGCTCTACCCGAAGCTGTACGCCGAGATCGAGAGCTTGGTGCGTCAGCGCACGCCGGAGCGCGAGCGCCTGGTGCAGCAGGTCATCGACGCGATCAACGACGACCTGAAGGCCGCCAAGATCCGCGGCAAGGTCGTCGGCCGCCCGAAGCAGTACTACTCGATCTACCAGAAGATGGTGGTCAGGGGCCGCGAGTTCGACGAGATCTACGACCTGGTCGGCATCCGCATCCTGGTCAACTCGGTGCGCGACTGTTACGCGGTGCTCGGCCAGATCCACGCCAGGTGGACGCCGATGCCCGGCCGGTTCAAGGACTACATCGCCACCCCCAAGTTCAACCTGTATCAGTCGCTGCACACCACGGTCGTCGGTCCGGAGGGCCGTCCCGTGGAGATCCAGATCCGCACGGAGGAGATGCACCAGCGCGCGGAGCTCGGTGTGGCTGCGCACTGGAAGTACAAGGAACAGACCACCGGCAAGAGCGCCGGGGGGCCGGCCCGCTCGGAGACCGACCTCGCCTGGCTCGCCCACATCTCGGACTGGCAGGCGGAGACCGCGGACCCGAGCGAGTTCCTCGACTCCCTGCGCTTCGAGATCGGCGCCAAAGAGGTCTACGTCTTCACGCCCAAGGGTCGCGTGATCGGCCTGCCGGCCGGTGCGACCCCCGTGGACTTCGCGTACGCCGTGCACACCGAGGTCGGCCACCGCACGATGGGGGCGAAGGTCAACGGCCGCCTGGTGCCGCTGGAGAGCTCGCTGACGACCGGCGATGTGGTCGAGGTCTTCACCTCGAAGAACCCCGACTCCGGTCCGAGCCAGGACTGGCTGAACTTCGTCAAGAGCCCTCGGGCGCGGAACAAGATCCGTCAGTGGTTCACCAAGGAGCGCCGCGACGAGGCGATCGAGCAGGGCAAGGACGCGATCGCGCGCGCCATGCGCAAGCAGAACCTGCCCCTGCAGAAGCTGATGTCGCAGGACTCGCTGATCGAGGTGGCCTCGCTGCTCAAGTACGACGACGTCTCGTCGCTGTACGCGGCCGTCGGCGAGGGGCACGTCTCCACGCAGTCGGTGATCGAGAAGATCGTCGCCTCCGTGCAGACCGAGGCGGAGTCCGACGCCGGTGACATCGACCTGCCCGTCAAGGGGCGTTCGCGGAAGCTGCGCGACAGCGACTCGGGCGTTCTCGTGCGCGGCGCACCGGACATCCTGGTCAAGCTGGCCAAGTGCTGCACCCCGGTGCCCGGCGATCCCATCGTCGGATTCATCACCAGGGGAGCCGGTGTCTCGGTGCACCAGTCGAACTGCCACAACGTGCAGTCGCTGATGCAGGAACCCGACCGCATGATCGACGTGGAGTGGGCGCCGAGCTCGAAGAGCGTGTTCCTGGTGCAGATCCAGGTCGAGGCGCTCGACCGGTCCGGTCTGCTCTCCGATGTGACGCGCGTGCTGTCCGAGCATCATGTGAACATCCTTTCTGCGACGGTGACGACGTCGAGCAACCGCCTCGCGCTCAGCAGGTTCGTGTTCGAGATGGGTGACACCACCCACCTCGACCGGGTGCTGAACGCCGTGCGACGGATCGACGCCGTCTACGACGTCTACCGGGTCAGCGCGGGCTGACCGCGAGACGCGGAGCTGTCTGGGCACGGCGCCGAGGCCGGACCGCGAACTCGGCCAGGGCGGTGAGGCGGTCGACGCGCGCCAGGGAGCGGCGGGCGCCCCAGCGCGGTGATGCGCGCATCCGGGAGCGGAGGGCGGCCACGGAGACGCCGGAGATGCCGAGCAGGTGGCGCACCTGCGCTGCGGTGTCTGGCGGGAACCGTCCGTCGGCGCAGATCAGGTCGAGCGCCGTGCGCTCCGGTGACGTGACCCGCGCAGCGCCGACGCGCTCAACGTCGCCGCGCGCGAACGTCGACTGCCTGCTGTCGAATTCCGTCGGGATGCGCCCTCCGCGGTTGCGCGTGTCGACGCACACCTGCAGGCGGGCGGGCGGAGAGGCGCGCGCCCCGTGGATCCACGCCGCCGTGCCCCTGTCGGCGATCACGTACGGCGGGGCTTGCGCGGTGAACGCGTGGGCGCGCAGCTCCGCGGACTCCGGAGTGTCGAGCGTGGCGAACGAATCGCCCACCCGGTAGAGCTGGCCGTCGAGGCAGAGCGCCATCAGTTCGGCGAGAGGGAGGACGTCGGGACCGAGGAGGCGGGGGAGGAGTGCTGTCATGCATCCACTGTGCGGTGGGGGGACGCGGAAAAGACTCAGGCCGCCGAATCTGTGCAGATTCGGCGGCCTGTGAAGAACTCGGCGGATTAGCCGAGGGCGTCGAGCCAGATCTTCCTGGCGTCGAGCGCCTCCTGCGCTTCCTTCACCTTGCGTGCGTCGCCGCTCGCCTTCGCGTCGTCGAGCTCCTGCTCGAGCTTGGCGATGGCGGCGTTGAGCTGGCTCGCCAGACCCTCGGAGCGGGCCTTCTTCTCCGGGTTGTTCTTCTCCCAGTGCTCTTCGTCCAGCTTGCGGACGGCGGCCTCGACCTTGCGCAGACGGTCTTCGATCGGACGCACCTGCTCGCGCGGCACGCGGCCGATCTCGTCCCAGCGCTGCTGGATGGAGACCAGTGCGTTGCGGGCGGACTCGCGGTTCGTGGCCTTCAGCAGCGGCTCCGCCTCGTCGAGGAGGGCCAGCTTGAGCTGGAGGTTGGCTTCGTACTCGACGTTGTCGCGCGCATCCACTTCCGCCTTCGCGGAGTAGATGGCGTCGCCGGCCGCCTTGAAGCGCGCCCACAGCGCGTCGTCGTTGCGCTTGCCTGCACGACCGGCGAGCTTCCACTGGTCGAGCAGCTGGCGGTACTCCGGCACGCCGTCGGCACCGCGCGGGATGAGCGCCTCCGCCTGCTCGATGAGCGCCGTCTTGCGGGCACGCACGTCGCGGTGCTGGTTGTCCAGCTCGGCGAAGAAGGCCTTGCGGTTGTGCTCGATGGTGGAGCGGGCGGCGCGGAACCGCTTCCACAGCTCGTTGGCCTCATTCTTGGGGATGCGAGGACCGTCGTGCTGGTGGCTCTGCCAGCGGGCGAACAGTGCATCCAGTGCTGCCGTCGTCTGCTTCCACTGCGTACGGGCCGGATCTTCGGCGGCGAGGGCTTCTGCCTCCTCGACGATGGCGGTGCGCTCCGCGACGGCCTGCTCGATAGCGGCCTTGGCCTCTGCGGTCTGCTGCTCGGTGAGCTCTTCGACGGTGCCGCCGAGCGCATCCAGCCGGGTGGCGAGGGAGGCGAGGTCTCCGACGGCGTTCGCACCGTCGATGGTGGTGCGGAGGGTCGCGACGGCCTTGGCGATGTCGGAGGCCGGGGCTCCGCGACGGGCGCGCTGCTCGAGGAGCGTCACCTGACCGGCGAGGTCGGTGAACTTGCGCTCGAAGTACGCGAGCGCCTCCTCGGGAGTTCCGTCGGGGTACTGGCCGACGGCCCGCTCGCTCTCACCCTCGCGGACGAAGACGGTGCCGGTCTCATCGACACGACCCCACGGTTGCTGATCAGTTGTAGCCAAGAGCCTCACCTTGCTGATGTGCGGTGCGGGCGCAGAACGCCCCACGGTTGCGAAATAGCCTATTGCACGAGGGCGCGGCGTGCAGCCGTCGGCCCGACCTCGTGCGTCACTTCACGGTGAAGCTGTCGATCTTCGTGGCGACCGCCGGCTTTCCGTCGGATTGTCCGTTGGCCGTTCCCTTGTCGGCGACGTCCGAGATCAGGGTGTCGAGACCGCTCGTGACCTTGCCGATCACGGTGTATCCGCCCGCGCTGTCCGAGCCGATCGTCGTGTCCTTGTAGACGATGAAGAACTGGCTTCCCTGGCTGCTGGCGTTGTTGCTCTGCCTGGCCATCGCGATCGTGCCCGCCGGGTACTTGTCGTCCTTCGGCGCGTTCTCGATCGGGCCGTACGAGTATCCCGGGCCGCCGCTTCCGTCGCCCTTCGGGTCGCCGCACTGCAGCACGTAGAAGCCGCCGTTGGTGAGGCGGTGGCAGGTGAGGCCGTCGTAGAACTTCTTCTGGGTGAGCGCGATGGTCGACGAGACGGCCTGCGGCGCCTTCGCACCGTCGAGCTCGACGCCGAGCGGGATGCCGTTGATCGTCATCGTGCCGGTCCACGTGCGGTCCTCGGCGAGCGTCTTCGGCGGAAGCGTGAGGGCGGCGGAGGACGCGGACGGCGACGGGGAGCCGGAGGCGGTCGGCGTGCCGGGCTTCGCGAAGAAGAGGAGCTGCGTTCCGATGGCGAGGACGACGACGATCAGGACGGCGACGCCGGCGAGCCAGTTGTCCCTGACGCGCCGCTTGACCTTCTTCTCGTGGACGGTCTGCCGCGCCTGATACGCGCGCAACCGCTCCCGTGCCTGCCTGGCTTCGCGGTCGTTCTGCTTGTTTGGTGCCACGTGTGTCCTCCGGAGCGCGCCGTCGTGCGAAATACTCGACCCGTCGCGCAACGCCCGAGGATCAGGATGAACCCTATTGGACCCGCCTCTGAGCGGCAAAGTCGCCGCTCCCAGGTTCGGCGGCAGGGGAGCGGCAGCGGGAGTGTCGGTGGGAGCGACTAGCCTGGTCAGGTGGTCGACGTGCAACCTGGGCTCCGCACCGGAGCGACGCCTCTCGCTGTGCGGATGAGGCCGAAGTCGCTCGACGAGGTGGCCGGACAGAAGCACCTGCTGCGTCCAGGATCGCCGCTGGTCAGCCTCGCGTCGGACCAGAGCGGGGAGACCGGCTCGGTGTCCGTCATCCTCTGGGGTCCTCCCGGCACGGGCAAGACCACGCTGGCGCAGGCCATCGCGCACTCGTCCGGCCGCCGGTTCGTCGAGCTTTCCGCGGTGACAGCCGGGGTGAAGGACGTGCGCCTGGTGATGGACGAGGCGCTCTCCACCCGCGACCTCTACGGCGTCTCCACCGTGCTGTTCCTGGACGAGATCCACCGCTTCACCAAGGCGCAGCAGGATGCGCTGCTCCCGGGCGTCGAGAACGGCTGGGTCATCCTCGTGGCGGCCACGACCGAGAACCCGTCGTTCTCCGTCATCTCGCCGCTGCTGTCCCGTTCGCTCCTCCTGACTCTGGAGACTCTCAGCGACGACGACCTCGGTACGGTCATCGACAGGGCCGTCGCCGACGATCGCGGTCTCGGCGGGCACTACACGCTCGACGCGGAGGCGCGGGCGGCGATCGTCCGGCTGGCGTCGGGGGATGCGCGGCGCGCGCTCACCGCGCTCGAAGCCGCGTCCGTGAGCGCGGCGTCGTCGACCCCGGCCACGTCGAAGAAGAAGCCGGTGATCACGGCCGAACTCGTCGCCCAGGCGGTCGACAGGGCCCTGCTGCGCTACGACAGGAACGGCGACGAGCACTACGACGTGATCAGCGCGTTCATCAAGTCGGTGCGCGGTTCGGACGTCGACGCCTCCCTGCACTACCTCGCGCGCATGATCGAGGCGGGGGAGGACCCGCGCTTCATCGCCAGGCGCATCATCATCCTGGCGTCGGAGGACATCGGCCTGGCAGACCCGCAGGCGCTCGTGGTCGCGGTGGCGGCGGCGGACGCCGTGCAGCTGATCGGGATGCCGGAGGGGCGCATCCCGTTGGCGCAGGCCGTGGTGCACCTGGCGACGGCTCCGAAGTCCAACGCCGCGTACATGGCACTGGATGCGGCGATCGCCGACGTGCGCGCCGGCCGCATCGGGCGCGTGCCCAAGCATCTGCGCGACGCGCACTACCCGGGCGCGAAACGGCTCGGCCACGGCAAGGGATACAAGTACCCGCACGACGACGCCCTCGGCGTGCTGCAGCAGCAGTACCTCCCCGACGAACTCCGGGATGCGACGTACTACGCACCGACCGAACACGGCAACGAGCGGGACGTGTCCGCACGGCTGGCGAAGCTGCGCCGGATCGTGCGCGGGCGCTGACCCGCGATCTGCTAGACTTCTCTGGCCTAGAAGCGTGCTCGCGTGCGGCTGCGTCGAGCAACGTCTTCGACGGGACAGGCCCTGTAGCCGGGCCTCCCCGGCACATCCCTCTACTTTTGCAGGACGAACATGTGTGCCTGCGTTCATTGTTAGAGAGACAACCGAAAGGAAATCGTGTCTACCAAGTCACGTACCCGTAGCAAGACCCGCCTCTCGCGGTCGCTGGGCATCGCCCTGACCCCGAAGGCAGCGAAGTACCTCGAGAAGCGCCCGTACGCCCCCGGCGAGCACGGCCGCACCAAGCGCAAGGCCGACTCGGACTACGCCGTTCGTCTGCGCGAGAAGCAGCGTCTGCGCGCCCAGTACGGCATCCGCGAGAAGCAGCTGAAGATCGCGTTCGAAGAGGCTCGTCGCACGCAGGGCCTGACCGGTGAGAACCTGGTCGAGCTGCTCGAGATGCGTCTCGACTCCCTCGTGCTCCGCGCAGGCTTCGCCCGCACGACCGCACAGGCGCGTCAGTTCGTGGTGCACCGCCACATCCTCGTCGACGGCCAGATCGTCGACCGTCCCTCGTTCCGCGTGAAGCCGGGTCAGCTGATCCACGTCAAGGCTCGCTCGGAGGGCACGGAGCAGTTCCAGGTCGCAGCGGCCGGCGGACACGTCGACGTCCTGCCGAAGACCCCTGGCTACCTCGAGGTCGAGCTCGACAAGCTGCAGGCGCGCCTCGTGCGTCGCCCGAAGCGCGCCGAGGTCCCGGTGACGTGTGAAGTCCAGCTCGTCGTCGAGTACTACGCGGCTCGCTAAGCACAGCGCTCAGAACAGCAGGGGTCGTGGCATCAGCCACGGCCCCTGTTGTCGTTCCAGGCACCGCGAACGGCCCTGGCCACATCGGGGCCTGCTGGGACTACGCTTGACCCGTATGCCGTTGACGGAATGGAAGGTGGCCTCGTGTCCGGTGGCGATATCGCAGGACTGATCGCGGCGGGCGTCTTCGCTGTGCTCGTGGGTTTCATCGCGATCCCGTTGGTGAAGTTCGGGCGTGTGCTCGACCAGACCAGGGATGCGATCAAAGAGGCGAGCGACGGCATCACGCCGATCCTCGACGAGACGGCGACGACCATCCACGAGACCAACAAACAGCTGGCGCGCGTCGACGTCATCACCAAGAACGTCGCGGACGTGACGGGCAACGTCTCCGCCCTCGTGTCCCTGTTCGCCGCAACGGTCGGCGGCCCGCTGATCAAGCTCGCCGGGTTCAGCGCAGCGGTCAGAGCCGCGTTCGGCTGGACACGGGGCTCTCGACGTTCCCGCAACACCACGCACTAAACTGACCGAGGCGCGCGGGAGACCGCCGGCAGGAGGTCGGCGCCCGCGTCGTATCCATCGAGGGAGAATCAGGACATGAAGAGTTTTCTGTGGCTCGTCGTCGGCGTCGCGATCGGGTTCGTCGTCGCGCACAAGGTGAACGAGACCCCGCAGGGGCGTCAGTTCTTCAGCAGCATCGACAAGAAGGCGCGCGACTTCGGCGAGGCCGTCTCCGACGGCTACCGCCAGCGCGAGGCGGAGATCCGCTCCGCCATCGACGGCGACTGACCCCTCCCTCCCCGCACCACCGCTCACTACCGCTCGGAAACCATGCAGACTGCTGAAATCCACCGCCGCTGGCTCGACTTCTTCGCCACGCGCGGTCACACCGTCGTCCCGTCCGCCTCTCTCGTCAGCGACGACCCGTCGTTGCTGTTCACGGTGGCGGGCATGGTGCCGTTCGTGCCATACCTGACCGGGCTCGTCCCCGCGCCGTTCCCGCGCGCGACGAGCGTGCAGAAGTGCATCAGGACGCTCGATATCGACGAGGTCGGCAAGACCCCGCGGCACGGCACGTTCTTCCAGATGTGCGGCAACTTCTCGTTCGGCGACTACTTCAAGGAGCAGGCGATCACGTACGCCTGGGAGCTCCTGACCACGCCCGAGGACGACGGCGGCCTCGGCTTCGACCCGAAGGACCTCTGGGTCACGGTCTACGAGGAGGACGACGAGGCGCGGGAGATCTGGAAGCGTGTCGCGCAGCTTCCGGATGAGCGCATCCAGGGTCTCGGCAGGGACACGAACTACTGGTCGACCGGTCAGCCGGGCCCGGCCGGCCCGTGCTCGGAGATCTTCTTCGACCGCGGCCCCGCGTACGGCATCGACGGCGGTCCTGCGACGGACGACGACCGCTATGTGGAGATCTGGAACCTGGTCTTCATGCAGTACCTCCGCGGCGAGGGAACCGGCAAGTCCGACTTCGAGATCCTCGGCGACCTGCCGAAGAAGAACATCGACACCGGCATGGGGCTCGAGCGCGTCGCGTTCCTCAAGCAGGGCGTCGAGAACATGTACGAGATCGACCAGGTACGCCCTGTGCTCGACCGTGCCGCCCAGCTCGCGGGCAAGGAGTACGGCGCCGTCCACGACGACGACGTGCGCCTGCGCGTGATCGCCGACCACGTGCGCAGCGCCCTGATGCTGATGTCCGATGGCGTGACGCCGTCGAACGAAGGCCGCGGGTACATCCTGCGCCGCCTGCTGCGCCGCACCGTGCGTGCGATGCGCCTCCTCGGCGTCGACCACCCCACCTTCCCCGAGCTGTTCACCGTGTCCAGGGATGCGATGAAGGCCGCATACCCGGAAGTGGATGCCGACTTCGCGCGCATCTCGCAGCTCGCGTACGCGGAGGAGGAGACGTTCCTCCGCACGCTGGTCGCGGGCACGAGCATCCTGGACACGGCGGTTGCGAACACGCAGCGCGCCGGCAAGGAGCAGCTGGCGGGCGACACCGCGTTCCTGCTGCACGACACGTACGGCTTCCCGATCGACCTCACGCTCGAAATGGCGGAGGAGGCCGGCCTCAGCGTCGACCGCGCGGCGTTCGACAGCCTGATGGCCGACCAGCGCTCCCGCGCGAAGGCGGACGCGAAGGCGAAGAAGACGGCACTGGCCGACCTCTCCGTCTACAGCGCGTTCCGCTCGCAGGGCGAGACCGTCTTCACTGGGTACACCGAGCTGGAGACGGAGTCGAGCATCCTGGGCCTGATCGTCGACGGCGCGTCGGTGAACAAGGCGACCGAGGGGCAGATCGGCGAGGTCATCCTCGGCGCGACCGCTCTCTACGCGGAGTCCGGCGGTCAGGACGCCGACGCGGGAACCATCGTCGGCCCCGGCTACGAGCTCGAGGTGCTGGATGTGCAGAAGCCGGTCAAGGGGCTGATCAGCCACAAGGTCTTCGTGCGCAGCGGAGAGGTCGGCGTCGGTGCTCCGGCGACATCGCTGGTCGACAAGGACTACCGTCGCGGCGCGCGCCAGGCGCACTCGGGAACGCACATCATCCACGCGGCGCTCCGCCAGGTGCTCGGTTCCAACGCGCACCAGTCCGGCTCGTTCAACAAGGCGGGCTATCTGCGTCTCGACTTCTCCTGGAACCAGGCGCTGTCGGCGGAGACGCGCAGCGAGATCGAGGAGATCTCGAACAACGCGATCCGCGACAACCTCGAGGTCACCACGCGCGAACTGCCGCTCGCCGAGGCCAAGGCGCTCGGCGCGATGGCGCTGTTCGGCGAGAAGTACGGCGAGACCGTGCGCGTCGTCGACATCGGCGGCCCGTGGTCGCGCGAGCTCTGCGCGGGCACGCACGTGATGTCGAGTGCGGAGATCGGGATGATCAACCTGGTCAGCGAGTCGTCCGTCGGTTCGACGAACCGTCGCGTCGAGTCGCTCGTCGGGCTGGAGGCGTTCCGCGACCTCGCGGTCGAGCGCACGATCGTGTCCCAGCTGTCCGGGTCGCTCAAGACGCCGCGCGAGCAGCTGCCGGAGAAGATCGCCGACCTCCTCGCCAACCTGAAGGCCGCGGAGAAGCGCATCGCGGCGTTCGAGGCGCGCGCCGTGCTCGACAAGGTTCCCGCTCTGCTGGAGTCCGCATCCCGTCACGGGTCCGTCACGGTCGTCGCGAGCGACGCAGGCACGCTGAACTCGGCGGACGACCTGCGACTGCTCGCCACCACCGTGCGCGAGCGCCTGGGCTCCGACCCCGCCGTCGTCGCGCTCGCGGCGCGGGCGGCGGACAAGCCGGTCGTGATCGTCGCCACCAACCAGGGCGCGCGCGACGCCGGCGTCAACGCCGGTGCTCTCGCGAAGACCGCATCCGGGGTGCTCGGCGGCGGGGGAGGCGGCAAGCCCGACCTCGCCCAGGGCGGAGGCACGGACGTCGACGCGATCCCTGCCGCGCTCAGCGCGGTGACCTCGGCGATCGGCGGCTAGGGCGTCGTGCGCTCGGGAGTGCGCCTCGGCATCGACGTCGGGAAGGTCAGGATCGGCGTCAGCCGGTCCGACCTGCACGGGATGCTCGCCACCCCGGTCGAGACGGTGCAACGCTCCAAAGATGCTGCGGATCGCCGCAGGATCTCGGAGATTGTGACGGAACTCGGAGTTTTCGAGATTATCGTCGGGTTGCCTTTGGCGCTCTCGGGCGCGCACACCGCATCCACGGCCGACGCCGTCGGATTCGCTGAAGCGCTCGTCACGGAGGTGGGTGTGCCGGTGCGGCTGGTCGACGAACGATTGACGACCGTTTCGGCCCATTCGGCACTCCGGGCGTCGGGAAAGAACTCGAAAAGCGCGCGTCCGGTGGTGGATCAGGTGGCTGCCACGATAATTTTGCAGCACGCCCTCGACGCGGAGCGCGCTTCAGACCGTCCGCCGGGCACACCCGTTGAACCGAACATTGGACCCTAGTTTGTCGCAGAACCCTCCTACCCCGGGGCACGGCGAAACCAGCCAGCCGGACGGCCAGCCAGCACCCCCGCTGTTCCCGTCGGTCAACCGTCAGCCTCTGACGCGGCGCGAGGCGAAGGCCAGAGAAGCGGCAGCGGCGAAAGCGGCGGCGGGACCCGACGCGGACGCAGCGCGGAGTGGCGCGGCTGACCCGTCGGGCCAGCAGGCTCCTGCACCGGCGGCACCCGCCACGCCCGCGCGCTCGATCGCTCCGCTCGACTTCGACGCCGTGATCACCGGCCCGATCGCCGCCCAGCGCGACGGCAGCATCCCGGAGCAGGCGGAGGAGCGCGAGCGGGAGACCGTCGGCGCCCGTCGCTCCAACTTCATCAGCGCGCGAGGACCGGCCGCGGACGCCGCGCAGGAGCCGGTGACCTCCGACCCGTTCGCCACCTTCGAAGAGCTCGCGGCCCAGCACGACGAGCACGCACCGGATGCGCAGCAGGACTCCCCGCTGGTCTGGCGGCAGCAGCACTACCTCTCGCACACCGAACCGCCCAAGAAGAAGCGCAGCCTCAAGCCGCTCTGGGTGACCCTGATCATCGTCCCGATCTTCGGCGGCCTGATCGGCGGAGCGTACGCGGTGTTCCAGCCGCAGATCGCGAAGCTCGTGCAGGCCATCACGCCGGTCGACAACGACTACACCGGCAACGGCACCGGCCAGGTGCTGTTCACGATCAACTCGGGCGACAGCGGCTCGGACATCGCGAACAACCTGGCGAAGAAGGGCGTGACGAAGAGCTACGAAGCGTTCTATACGCTGCTCCTCCGCCAGAAGCCGGAGCCGAACTTCCAGCCGGGACTGTTCAAGCTGGCCAAGCAGATGAGCGCCCAGGCGGCACTCATCGCGCTGCAGGATCCGGCGTCGAAGATGGAGAACACGGCGGTCATCCCCGAGGGCACGGCCGAGAAGGACATCCTGCCGATCGTGGCGGAGGCGACCAAGCTGCCGGTGGCCGACCTGCAGGCTGCAGCGGCGAACCCCGCGCAGTTCGGGGTCCCTGCCGAGGCGAAGACGCTCGAAGGGTTCCTGTTCCCCGCGACGTACACGTTCACCCCGGGGATCACCGCGCACGACGCGATCAAGACGATGGTCGACCGCAGCTTCCAGGCGCTGGATGAGGCGGGCGTCGCTCCCGCCGACCGCTGGAAGACCGTAGTGCTCGCCTCGATCGTGCAGCGGGAGGCCGGGCTTGCTCCCGACTACCCGAAGGTGTCCAGGGTGTTCCTCAACCGGCTGGCGCAGGGCTGGGACCTGCAGTCGGATGCGACGGTGGCGTACGGCACCGGCAACACGCACACGGTGACGACGACCGACGCCGAGCGCGCCGACGCGGGCAACCCGTACAACACCTACGTGCATCCCGGACTGCCTGTCGGACCGATCTCGAACCCGGGCGACCTCGCCATCGGAGCGGCGGTCCACCCGGCGGACGGACCGTGGATGTTCTTCGTGACCTGGAATCTGAAGACCGGCGAGACCATCTTCTCGACGACCGTGGAAGAGCACGACGCCGCGGTGGCGAAGTGGCAACAGTGGATGAGGGACAACCCCGGCTATGAGTGACGAACGCGGCGTGAACGGCAGCGAAGGAGCGGCAGAGGAAGACGGCGTCTCCGAGGCGGAGGCGGAGGCGACGATCGCCGCCATCGTCGAAGCGGAGCGCGCGGCGGAGGCCGAGGAGGCTGCCGTCGCCGAAGCGGAAGAGGCGGCGGAGCTGGAGGAGCCGGAGGACGAGGCTGAAGTGGAGGCTGAGGCTGAGGCTGAGGCTGAGCCCGCGCCTGTCGTCGCCAAGAAGCCGGCCGCAGCGTCCAGCAAGCCGCGCGCTGGCTCGTCGAAGGCGGCCAAGCCCGTCACCCGCAAACTCGCGGTTCTCGGCTCGCCGATCGAGCACTCCAAGTCGCCTGCCCTGCACCGCGCGGCGTACGACGTGCTCGGACTCGACTGGGAGTACGACGCGGTCGATGTCACCGCCGACGACCTCGCCGGCTTCATCGACGGCCTCGGACCGGAATGGCGCGGGCTGTCGCTGACCATGCCGTTGAAGAAGTCGGTCGTCCCGGTGCTCGGTGAGACCGACAGGATCGCCGAGCAGACCGGAGCGGCGAACACCGTCCTCCTCGACGACGGTGCCGTGCGCGGCTTCAACACCGACGTTCCCGGGTTCGTGCGCGCGCTGTCCGCCGCAGGGCTCGAGAGCGCGCACTTCGTGCACATCCTGGGCGGGGGAGCGACGGCGGCGTCCGCGCTCGTCGCCGCCGCGGAGCTCGGGGCGGAGAAGGTCGACATCTACGTGCGGTCGCTGGAGCGGAGCGTGTGGCTCGAACCGCTCGCGCACCAGCTGGGCCTCATGGTGCGCATCCGGCCGCTCAGCCAGGCCGACCGGTCGCTCGACGTGCCCGACCTGGTGATCAGCACCCTGCCGGGTGGCGCGACGACGGATGCGCTCTACACCGACTCCACGCGCCGCAAGGCCGTGCTCTTCGACGTGTCGTACGACCCGTGGCCGAGCGCGCTCGGCCGGTCGTGGAACGCCGTCGGCGGCCATGTCGTCTCCGGACTGGCGCTGCTCGCGCACCAGGCTCTGCTGCAGGTGCGGATCTTCGTGTCCGGCGACCCTCTGCAGCCGCTGGACGGCGAGGAGACGGTGCTGGCGGCGATGCTCGACGCGGTCGGGATCGACGCTGCGGGAGCACTGCTGGAGGACTGAGCCCTCTGCCCGCTGTGCCAGAATCGAATCATGCTTCGTTGGCTCACGGCCGGGGAATCCCACGGTCCCGAACTCATCGCCCTCCTGGAGGGGCTCCCCGCAGGGGTGCCCGTCTCCCTCGACGCCATCCGCGCCGATCTCGCGCGCCGGAAACTCGGCTATGGGCGTGGTGCTCGCATGAAGTTCGAGCAGGACGCGCTCGACATCTCGGGCGGCGTCCGCCACGGGTACAGCCTCGGCAGCCCCATCGCGCTGCGCATCGGGAACACCGAGTGGCCCAAGTGGGTCGACGTGATGAGCGCGGAGCCGGTCGACGAGCAGAAGCTCGCGAGCGGCCGCGGAGCACCGCTCACCCGCCCGCGCCCCGGTCACGCCGATCTGGTCGGGATGCAGAAGTACGGCTTCGACGAGGCGCGCCCCATCCTGGAGCGGGCGAGTGCGCGTGAGACCGCCGCCAGGGTCGCGCTCGGCGCCGTCGCCCGGTCGTTCCTGGCCGAGCTGGGCATCACGCTCGTCAGCCACACCCTGTCGATCGGTCCGGTGCGCGTTCCGGAGGGTTCGCCCCTTCCGCTGCCGAGCGACGTCGACGTGCTCGACGCCGATCCGCTGCGCTGCTTCGATCCGGCGACCAGCGCGCTGATGGTCGAAGAGGTGGATGCCGCACACAAGGACGGCGACACCCTCGGCGGCGTCGTCGAGGTGCTCGCATACGGGCTTCCGCCCGGACTGGGTTCGCACGTGCACTGGGACCGCAGGCTCGACGCGCAGCTGGCGGCAGCCCTCATGGGCATCCAGGCGATCAAGGGCGTGGAGGTCGGCGACGGCTTCCTGACCACGACGCGCCGCGGCTCAGAGGCCCACGACGAACTGGTGGCGGAAGACGGCGAGATCGTCCGCACCAGCGACAAGGCCGGTGGAACCGAGGGCGGCATGAGCACGGGAACCGTGTTGCGCGTGCGCGCAGGCATGAAGCCGATCGCGACGGTGCCGCACGCCCTCCGCACCATCGACATCGCCACGAGCGAGGCGGCGGCCGCCCACCACCAGCGCTCGGACGTCTGTGCGGTCCCTGCGGCCGGCGTGGTCGCGGAGGCGATGGTCGCGCTGGTGCTCGCCAACGCGGTCGTCGAGAAGTTCGGCGGAGACTCCATCGCGGAGACGGCGAGGAACCTGCGCGGCTACCTCGACGCCATCCCGCAGAACCTCGCGACGGAGCGCCTGTCGGCGCCATACGCCTGAGCACCGCACCCGTGACCATCGTCCTGATCGGTCCGCCGGCGGCGGGCAAGTCGCGCATCGGCAAACGGCTCGCCGCGCGCCTGAAGGTCCCGTTCGTCGACACGGACTCGCTGATCGTCGCCGAGCACGGGCCCATCTCCGCGATCTTCGCCGAGCACGGGGAGCCGCACTTCCGCGCGCTGGAACGCGCGATCGTTGCCAGGGCGCTCGGAGAGCACGGCGTGGTCTCGCTCGGCGGGGGCGCCGTCATCGACCAGGGCACGCAGGCCGACCTGGCCGACGCGCGGGTCGTGCTCCTCACCGTGAGCCCGGAGGCCATCGCGGCCAGGATCGGCAACGGCAAGCGACCGTTGGTCACCGACGTGGAATCGTGGAAACGACTCGTCGCCGCCCGCACCGACATCTACACAGCACTCGCCGACTACACGGCAGACACATCGACCAGACCGATCGACACCATCGTGGAAGAGATCGCGGCCTGGGTCGAGGAAGGACAGCGATGACCCCCATCGAGAACGACCAGCCCACCGGCAACGACCAGCCCACCGGCAACGACCAGCCGACCGAGATCCTGGTCCCCGGCGCAGACCAGTACCCGGTGGTGGTCGGCCGTGGGCTTCGCACGCAGCTGGCCGACCACCTCGGCGGCGGCGTCGCCAAGGTGCTGATCGTCCACCCGCCGACACTGGGCGCGGCCGCTGCCGAGCTGCGCGAGTCGCTGGTCGGGCAGTTCGAGGTGCTGTTGGCCGAGGTCCCGGATGCGGAGGCGGCCAAGCGGGTCGAGGTCGCCGCGTTCTGCTGGCAGGTGATGGGGCAGGCCGACTTCACCCGCTCCGACGCCGTCATCGGCTTCGGCGGCGGTGCGGTGACCGACCTCGCCGGCTTCGTCGCGGCCACCTGGCTGCGCGGCGTCCGGCTGGTGCAGGTGCCGACGACACTGCTCGGGATGGTCGACGCGGCCGTCGGAGGCAAGACCGGCATCAACACGGCGGAGGGCAAGAACCTCGTCGGCGCCTTCTACGCGCCGGCCGCGGTGATCTGCGACCTGGACACGCTCACCTCGCTCCCGCGCAACGAGATCCTGGCCGGGTTCGGCGAGGTCGTGAAGTACGGCTTCATCGCCGAGCCGGAGATCCTCGACATCATCGAGCGCGACGTCGACCGGGCCACCGATCCGCTGTCCGACGAGTTCCGCCGCCTGGTCGAGCTGTCCATCGGCATCAAGGCGCGCGTCGTCGGGGAGGACTTCACCGAGCAGGGCCTTCGCGAGATCCTCAACTACGGCCACACCCTCGGGCACGCGATCGAGCACGCCGAGCGCTACCAGTGGCGACACGGCGCCGCCGTCTCCGTGGGCATGATGTTCGCGGCGGAGCTCGCCCGGCTGAGCGGGCGGCTGAGCGACGAGGTCGTGGACCGGCACCGCCGCATCCTGGAGTCCCTGACGCTGCCGGTGAGCTACCCGCTCGGCCGGTGGCAGACGCTGCTCGCGTCGATGCAGCGCGACAAGAAGGCGCGGGGGAGTCTGCTGCGCTTCATCGTGCTCGACGACATCGCCCGGCCGACCGTGCTCGCCGGCCCCGACCAGAGCCTGCTGTTCGCCGCATACCAGGAGATCGGTTCGTGACGACCGCGACCACCGCGACCGAGCTGGCGGCTGCGCGTCCGCTCTCCGCCGCCGCTGCGCCGGTAGGCTGATCCGCTATGAGCAGTGTTCTCGTCCTCAACGGCCCGAACCTCGGGCGTCTCGGCACCCGCGAGCCCGACGTCTACGGTGCGGAGACCCTGGACGACCTCCGGGTCGTCCTGCAGTCCGACGCGCCGGAGACGACCATCGACCTCCGCCAGACGGACGACGAAGGCCAGCTCCTGCGCTGGCTGCACGAGGCGGCGGACAGCGGAGCTCCCGTCATCCTCAACGCGGGCGCCTGGACCCACTACTCCTACGCGCTCCGGGATGCGGTCTCGCTCGTGACCAAGGCCGGCGGCACCGTCATCGAGGTGCACCTGTCCAACCCGCACGCGCGCGAGGAGTTCCGGCACACCAGTGTCATCTCCGCCGTCGCGAGCGGGGTGATCGCCGGATTCGGGTTCGACTCCTACCGCCTGGCGCTCGCCCACATTCGCCGAAACGCCGACTGACAACTAGAATCTCTTGAGGCTGCCGCCGCGTCCTTCGTGCGTGGCCGGCCACCGTGGACCGCTCCGGCGCGCATCCACCCGGATCTTCTCCCACAATCGAACGGAACTCACGCATGGCAACAACCGCTGACATCAAGAACGGCATCGTCCTCAACATGGACGGCCAGCTCTGGACCGTGATCGAGTTCCAGCACGTCAAGCCGGGCAAGGGCGGCGCGTTCGTCCGCACCAAGCTGAAGAACGTCACCAGCGGCAAGACCGTCGACCGCACCTTCAACGCCGGATCGAAGATCGAGACGTCGAACGTCGACCGTCGCGACTACCAGTACCTGTACCAGGACGGCGAGAACTTCGTCTTCATGGACACCAGCGACTACGACCAGATCAGCATCTCCGGCACCGTCGTCGGCGACGCAGCCAACTTCATGCTCGAGAACCAGAACGTCACCGTCGCGCTGCACGAGGGCGAGCCGCTCTACGTCGAGCTCCCCGCCTCCGTCGTGCTGGAGATCACCTACACCGAGCCGGGCCTGCAGGGCGACCGCTCCACCGGCGGCACCAAGCCGGCGACCGTGGAGACCGGCTACCAGATCCAGGTCCCGCTGTTCCTCGAGACCGGCACCAAGGTCAAGGTCGACACCCGCACCGGTGACTACCTCGGTCGCGTCAACGACTAGATGAGCGCCAGGACCAAAGCCCGCAAGCGTGCTCTGGACGTGCTCTACGGAGCGGACGTCCGGCAGATCGCGCTGAACCAGGCACTCGCGACCGAGGCGGAGCGCGCGGCCAGCGAGCCGCAGCGCGAAGCCTCGTGGCTGTACGCCCGCGAGATCGTCGACGGGATCATCGACAACCAGGACGAGATCGACGAGCAGATCGAGACGTACGCGCAGGGCTGGACCCTCGCGCGCATGCCGATCGTCGACCGCGCCATCCTGCGCATCGGCGTCTGGGAGCTGCTCTTCAACGAGCAGGTGCCGGACGGCGTCGCCATCTCCGAAGCCGTCGAGGCGGCGACCGTGCTGTCCACGGACGACTCGGCCGGCTTCATCAACGGTCTTCTCGCGAAGATCGCGCAGAACAAACCGAAGTAAGACCAGCGCCCGGCCGCCGGGGAGCGCCCGACCAGGGCGCATCCCGGCGGGGGATCGCCAGACCAGCGGAACGAGAGCCATGCGCAGCACCACCTCCCTTCGACGCCCATCCGGACGGCGAGCGGGGGTGCGCGCACTCGGCGCAGCGCTCATCGCCATCGCCCTCGTGGCCGGCACGGCCGCGTGCTCGCTGGTCGGGGGCAACGGCTCGGTCCCTGTCGCCACGGCGAAGGCTCCGACCGGCACGGACGGCGCGGTCAACTTCGACGACGGCTACATCAAGGCGGGCACGGGAACCAAGCACGTCGACATCTGGTTCGACCCGATGTGCCCGGTCTGCGGCGCGTTCGAGAAGGCCAACGGAGACACACTGGCGAAGGCGGTCTCGGACGGCACGATCACGCTCCGCCTGCACCCGCTGACGTTCCTCGACCGGGCATCGAACGGCACCGGATACTCCACCCGCGCCTCCGCGGCGCTCACCTGCGTGGCGGTGAAGGAGCCGAACAGCGCTCTGGACTACTACACGGCGCTGTTCGCCAACCAGCCGGAGGAGAACTCCAACGGGCTGACCAACGAGCAGCTGGCGAAGCTCGCCACGGACGGCGGCATGACCGACATCACCGACTGCCTCGGCCGCAGCGGCCCGTATCAGGCGTGGGCGCAGGCGAACACCGCGCACTCGCAGACCGGCCCCATCACCGTGGACGGCACGAAGGTGCTGGACACCATCCAGGGCACGCCGACCGTGCTGGTGGACGGCAAGCAGTTCACCGGCAAGGTCGATGACAGCGCCGCGTTCACGTCGTTCCTTGCGAAGAACTGAGCATCGCGCGCTCCTGCTATGCTCGTTCGCGGTAGACATCCTTTAACAGCCGTCCTGTGAGGCGGGGAAGGAGGTCGGCATGACAGTGCGAACAGTGCTGCAACACGCTGACATCACCCGGGCGTTGACTCGGATCTCCCACGAGATCCTCGAGTCCAACCGGGGTACGAACGATCTCATCATCCTGGGGATCCCCACACGCGGGGTCGTCCTCGCGCGGAGGATCGCGGAGAACATCCAGCGGATCGAGCCACAGGCGGTCGCATCGCCGGCCGACCTCGTCGGCGCGCTCGACGTGACGATGTACCGCGACGACCTCTCCCGCAACCCCACCCGCACCCCGGCGCCCACCTCGCTGCCGGGCAGCATCGACGGCAAGACCGTCGTGCTGGTCGACGACGTGCTGTACTCGGGGCGCACCATCCGGGCGGCACTGGATGCGCTGAGCGACCTGGGCAGGCCGCGCGCGGTCCGGCTCGCCGTGCTGGTCGACCGCGGCCACCGCGAGCTGCCGATCCGGGCGGACTTCGTCGGCAAGAACCTGCCGTCCGCCGCCTCGGAGCGCATCAACGTGCTGCTCACCGAGATCGACGGGGACGAGGCCGTGACCATCGAGGACGGCCTGACGGACGCCGCGGATGCCGAGGGCAGTGCGGAGGCCGGCGCATGAGGCACCTCCTCTCCACCCGCACCCTCGGGCGCGACGACGCCATCCGCATCCTGGACGTGGCCGAGGACATGGCCGACGTGCAGGAGCGCGAGGTCAAGAAGCTTCCGACGCTGCGCGGCAAGACCGTCGTCAACCTCTTCTTCGAGGACTCGACCCGCACCCGCATCTCGTTCGAGGCCGCGGCCAAGCGGCTCTCCGCCGACGTGATCAACTTCAGCGCGAAGGGCTCCAGCGTCTCCAAGGGCGAGAGCCTGAAGGACACCGCGCAGACGCTCGCCGCGATGGGCGCGGACGCCGTCGTCATCCGGCACAGCGCATCCGGCGCCCCGCAGACGCTCGCCGCCAGCGGCTGGATCGACGCCGGCATCGTCAACGCCGGAGACGGGATGCACGAGCACCCCACCCAGGCGCTGCTCGACGCGTTCACCATGCGGCGCAGGCTGCACGGTGCTGCATCCAGGGGTCGCGACCTCGACGGCGTGACGGTGACCATCGTCGGCGACATCCTGCACTCGCGGGTGGCGCGCTCGAACGTCTGGCTGCTGGAGACCCTCGGCGCCGACGTCACGCTGGTGGCGCCGCCCACCCTGCTGCCGGTGGATGCGTCCGGCTGGCCGGCGACGATCGGTTATGACCTCGATGCCGCGATCGACGCAGGACCGGACGTGGTGATGATGCTCCGCATCCAGGGCGAGAGGATGAACGCGGCGTTCTTCCCCAACACCAGGGAGTATTCGCGTCGCTGGGGGCTGGACGACGAACGTCTCGCCCGGCTCGGCGACGGTAGCATTGTGATGCACCCCGGTCCGATGAATCGGGGTCTGGAGATTTCGGCGGCGGCGGCGGACTCGCCCCGCTCGACGGTCAGGGAACAAGTGGCCAACGGGGTTTCCGTTCGAATGGCCGCTCTGTACCTCCTGCTGTCCGGTGGAGATCGGGAGGACTTGGCATGAACGAGAAGTATCTGATCGCGGGAGCGACGCTCGCAGACGGCACGCGTGCCGACCTGCTGGTGAGCGACGGCAGGATCGCGGAGCTGGGCACCGGCCTGTCCGCTGCCGGCGCGACGGTGGTCGACGCGGACGGGCTGCTCGCGCTTCCCGGCCTGGTCGACCTGCACACGCACCTGCGCGAGCCGGGCTACGAGCAGAGCGAGACCGTCCTGACCGGCACCCGCGCTGCGGCGGCCGGCGGCTTCACCTCGGTGTTCGCGATGGCAAACACCTCCCCGGTGGCCGACACGGCCGGTGTGGTCGAGCAGGTGCTGAGCCTCGGCGACGCCGCCGGCTACGCCACGGTGCGCCCGATCGGCGCCGTCACCGTCGGCCTGGAGGGCGAGCGGCTGGCCGAGCTCGGCGCGATGGCAGACTCCCGCGCACGCGTGCGGGTGTTCTCGGACGACGGCAAGTGCGTCTCCGACCCGCTGCTGATGCGCAGGGCGCTCGAATACGTCAAGGCGTTCGACGGCGTCATCGCCCAGCACGCCCAGGAGCCGCGGCTGACCGTCGGCGCGCAGATGAACGAGGGTGCGCTGTCCGGCGAGCTGGGGCTGGCCGGCTGGCCCGCCGTGGCCGAGGAGTCGATCATCGCGCGGGATGTGCTCCTCGCCGAGCACGTCGGCTCGCGCCTGCACGTCTGCCACGTCTCGACCGCCGGTTCCGTCGACGTGATCCGCTGGGCGAAGGCCCGCGGCATCGACGTGACGGCCGAGGTCACCCCGCACCACCTGATCCTCACCGAAGACCTGGCGAGCGGCTACGACGCCCGATACAAGGTGAACCCGCCGCTGCGCCGGTCGGAGGATGTCGAGGCGCTGCGGGCAGGGCTCGCGGACGGCACCATCGACATCGTCGCCACCGACCACGCCCCGCATCCCGTCGAGTCGAAGGATTGCGAGTGGGACGCCGCCGCGTTCGGCATGATCGGCCTGGAATCCGCGCTCTCGGTGGTGCACGCCTCCGTGGTGCAGAACGGGATGCTCGGCTGGGCGGACGTCGCCCGCGTGCTCTCGCACACCCCGGCGCGCATTGGCAGGCTGGCCGGTCACGGCCAGGCGATCGAGCAGGGGGCTCCCGCGGAGTTCACGCTCTACGACCCCGCTGCCTCCCGGTCGTTCTCCACCGGAGACCTCGCCGGAAAGGGTATCAATTCTCCCTACCTGTCGATGACGCTCCCCGGCCGCGTCATCGCGACCTTCCACCACGGATACCCGACCGTCTTCGACGGCGCGGTCTCCGACGCGGAGGAGGTCGCCGCCCGCGCGAGGGCGGTCGCCGGACACTACGAGGAGGCACTGCGTGGATAAGCTCGTCCCCGTCCTGGTCGTCGCGGCCGTCCTGGTCGTCGCCGTCCTGCTGATCGTCTGGGGCTGGCGACGACGCGTGCGACGCGACCGATCGGCGGGCGGCGGATACGCTGCCCCGGCTGCGGCCACCGCCGCAGCCCAGCCGCTCGCGCGCGTCGCGACCTTCTACGTCGCCACCACCAAGGGCGGGGAGCACCTGGAGCGCCTCGCGCTCCCCGGGCTCTCGTTCCGCGGCAAGGCCGAACTGAGCGTGACGGAGGACGGCGTCAGCGTCGCCATCCCCGGCGAGCAGCCCGTCTACATCCCGTCGTCGGCGATCACCGGCCTCGGGGCGGCGACCACCGCCATCGACCGCGTGGTCGAGAAGGACGGACTGCTCCGTCTCTCCTGGACCACCAGCGGCGGCGTGGCGGCAGACAGTTTCTTCCGGGTCGTCGACCCGGCCGACCGGGCGCCGGTGATCGCCGCGGTCGAATCCATTCTCCCCGCCGGCCATCAGGCGGGAACCAGCACGGAAAGTGAGGTGTGACGTGGCGCAGGCAACCCCCGCCGTCCTCGTCCTCGAAGACGGAACCCGCTATGTCGGACGGGCGTACGGCGCCGTCGGCCGCACGTTCGGCGAAGCGGTGTTCTCCACCGGCATGACCGGATACCAGGAGACGCTGACCGACCCGAGCTACGCGGGCCAGATCGTCCTGATGACGGCCCCGCACATCGGCAACACGGGCACGAACGACGAAGACATGGAGTCCCGCCAGATCTGGGTCGCCGGCTACGTCGTGCGCGAGCCCAGCCGCATCGTGTCGAACTTCCGCGCCCAGCGCAGCCTCGACGACGACCTGGTCGCCCAGGGCGTCGTCGGCATCAGCGGTATCGACACGCGCGCGGTGACCAGGCACATCCGGTCGGCGGGCGCGATGCGTTCCGGCATCTTCTCCGGCGAGGACTTCGACCTCACCGATGGGGAGCAGCTGGAGCTCGTGCGGTCCACCTCGACGATGGCGGGCACCAACCTGTCCGCCGAGGTGTCGACGCCCGAGCCGTTCACGGTCCCCGCGGTCGGCGAGAAGGTCGGCTCCGTCGCCGTTCTCGACCTCGGTGTGAAGAAGTCGACGCTCGAGAACCTCGCAGCGCGCGGCCTCGACGTGCACGTGCTCCCGCAGATGGTGTCGGCCAGGGATGTGCTGGAACTGCAGCCCTCCGCCCTGTTCTTCTCGAACGGGCCAGGTGACCCCCAGGCGTCCGGCAAGCACGTCGCGCTGCTGCAGGAGGTGCTGAGGGCCGGCGTCCCGTACTTCGGCATCTGCTTCGGCAACCAGCTGCTCGGCCGCGCGCTCGGCCTCGGCACGTACAAGCTGCCGTTCGGCCACCGCGGCATCAACCAGCCGGTGCTCGACAAGCGCACCGGCCGGGTGGAGATCACCGCGCAGAACCACGGGTTCGCCGTGGATGCGCCGATCGACGGTGTGTTCGACTCCCCGGCGGGCTTCGGCCGCGTCGAGGTCAGCCACTTCAGCCTCAACGACAACGTGGTGGAGGGGCTCAACTGCCTCGACCTCAACGCGTTCAGCGTGCAGTACCACCCCGAGGCGGCCGCAGGGCCCCACGACGCCAACTACCTCTTCGACCGCTTCCTCGACATGATCACTGCTCGGGAGAACGGCGCAACCGCATCGCAGGGAGACTCCGAGTAATGCCGAAGCGTTCCGACATCAATTCCGTCCTGGTCATCGGCTCCGGCCCGATCGTCATCGGGCAGGCCTGTGAGTTCGACTACTCCGGCACCCAGGCGTGCCGCGTGCTCCGCGAGGAGGGCGTGCGCGTCATCCTGGTGAACTCGAACCCGGCGACCATCATGACCGACCCCGACTTCGCCGACGCCACGTACGTGGAGCCGATCACGTGGGAGGTCATCGAGACCATCATCGCCAAGGAGAAGCCGGATGCGATCCTGCCGACCCTGGGCGGCCAGACCGCTCTCAACGCCGCCATCCAGCTGCACGAGCACGGCATCCTGGAGAAGTACAACGTCGAGCTGATCGGCGCCAAGTTCGAGGCCATCCAGAAGGGCGAGGACCGCCAGATCTTCAAGGAGCTGGTGATCGAGGCCGGCGCGGAGGTCGCGCGCTCGCACATCGCGCACACCGTCGAGGAGGCCGTCGAGTTCGCCGAGGACCTCGGCTACCCGCTGGTCGTCCGTCCGTCGTTCACGATGGGCGGCCTCGGCTCCGGCTTCGCGTACACCGAGCAGGAGCTGCGCCGCATCGTCGGCGACGGCATCCACCAGAGCCCGACCAGCGAGGTGCTGCTGGAGGAGTCCATCCTGGGCTGGAAGGAGTACGAGCTCGAGCTGATGCGCGACACCGCCGACAACACGGTGGTCGTCTGCTCGATCGAGAACGTCGACCCCGTCGGTGTGCACACCGGTGACTCGATCACCGTCGCCCCGGCCCTCACGCTGACCGACCGCGAGTACCAGCGGATGCGCGACATCGGCATCGACATCATCCGCGCCGTCGGCGTCGACACCGGCGGGTGCAACATCCAGTTCGCCGTCGACCCGGCGAACGGCCGCATCATCGTCATCGAGATGAACCCGCGCGTCTCCCGCTCGTCGGCGCTCGCGTCGAAGGCGACCGGCTTCCCGATCGCGAAGATCGCCGCGAAGCTCGCCATCGGCTACCGCCTGGACGAGATCCCGAACGACATCACCAAGGTCACCCCGGCGAGCTTCGAGCCAACGCTCGACTACGTGGTCGTCAAGGTGCCGCGCTTCGCGTTCGAGAAGTTCCCCGCCGCCGACCCGACCCTCACCACCACCATGAAGTCGGTCGGAGAGGCGATGGCCATCGGCCGCAGCTTCAGCAGCGCGCTGCAGAAGGCGCTCCGCTCGCTGGAGAAGCGCGGATCGTCGTTCCACTGGGGTGCCGAGAGCCGCACCGTCGAGGAGCTGCTGACGAGCATCCAGACCCCGACGGACGGCCGGATCGTGGATGTGCAGCAGGCGCTCCGCCTCGGAGCGACGCCCGAGCAGGTGTTCGAGGCCACGAAGATCGACCCGTGGTTCCTCGACCAGATCGTGCTGATCAACGAGGTCGCCGAGCAGATCCGCACCGCGGAGACCCTCGACACCGACACGCTGCGGGATGCGAAGGACCACGGCTTCTCCGACGCGCAGATCGGTCAGCTGCGCGGCTTCGGCGAGGCGGACGTGCGCGAGATCCGGCACATCCTGGGTGTGCGTCCCGTCTACAAGACGGTGGACACCTGCGCAGGCGAGTTCCCGGCCCTCACGCCGTACCACTACTCCAGCTACGACCTGGAGACCGAAGTGGAGCCGAGCGACAGGCGCAAGGTGGTCATCCTGGGCTCCGGCCCGAACCGCATCGGTCAGGGCGTCGAGTTCGACTACTCCTGCGTGCACGCGTCGTTCGCGCTGAGCGACGCCGGGTACGAGACGGTCATGATCAACTGCAACCCGGAGACGGTCTCGACCGACTACGACACCAGCGACCGGCTCTACTTCGAGCCGCTCACGCTGGAGGACGTGCTGGAGGTCATCCACGCGGAGAGCCAGAGCGGCGAGCTCGTGGGCGTCGTCGTGCAGCTCGGCGGCCAGACGGCGCTCGGGCTGGCGAAGGGCCTGGAGGCCGCAGGCGTCCCGATCCTCGGCACCACGCCCGAGGCGATCGACCTGGCGGAGGAGCGCGGCCTGTTCGCCGAGATCCTCGAGAACGCCGGACTCCTCGCGCCGCGCAACGGCACCGCGTTCGACTTCCCCGGCGCCGTGCAGGTGGCGGAGCAGATCGGCTACCCGGTGCTCGTGCGCCCGAGCTACGTGCTCGGCGGCCGCGGCATGGAGATCGTCTACGACAGCCCGTCGCTGGCCGACTACTTCGAGCGCGTGGCCGGTCAGGGCATCGTCGGGCCGGCGCATCCACTGCTGGTGGACCGCTTCCTCGACGACGCCATCGAGATCGACGTGGACGCGCTCTACGACGGAGAGACTCTCTACATCGGCGGCGTGATGGAGCACATCGAGGAAGCGGGCATCCACTCGGGTGACTCGAGCTGCACGCTTCCCCCGATCACGCTCGGTCGTCGCGAGATCGACAGGGTGCGCGAAGCGACGCTGAAGATCGCGGAGGGCATCGGCGTGCGCGGCCTGCTGAACGTGCAGTTCGCCATCGGCGCCGGCGTGCTCTACGTGCTCGAAGCGAACCCGCGTGCCTCCCGCACGGTGCCGTTCGTGTCGAAGGCGCTGGGCATCCCGCTGGCGAAGGCTGCATCCAGGATCATGGTCGGCGCGACCGTCGCCGGGCTGATCGAGGAGGGTCTGCTTCCGCAGCAGGACGGCTCGATCATCCCGATGGACTCGCCGGTCGCCGTCAAGGAGGCCGTGCTGCCGTTCAAGCGCTTCCGCACCAAGGAGGGCAACGTCGTCGACTCGGTCCTCGGCCCGGAGATGCGCTCGACCGGCGAGGTCATGGGCATCGACAAGGACTTCCCGCGCGCGTTCGCCAAGAGCCAGTCGGCCGCGTACGGCGGCATGCCGCTCGGCGGCACGGCGTTCGTGTCGGTCTCCGACCGCGACAAGCGCTCGATCGTGCTTCCGGTGCTCCGCCTGCAGGAGCTCGGCTTCTCGATCCTCGCGACCGAGGGAACGGCGGAGGTCCTGAACCGCAACGGCATCGCCGCCAGCGTCGTGCGCAAGTTCAGCGAGACGGAGAACGTGGATGCGCCATCCATCGTCGACCTGATCAACCGCAACGAGGTGGACGTGGTCATCAACACCCCGAGCGGCCGCTCCGCCCGCGCGGACGGCTACGAGATCCGCGCCGCTGCGGTGGCCGGAGACAAGCCGCTGTTCACCACGATCGCCGAGCTGAGCGCTGCGGTGGCATCGGTGGATGCGATCCGCGAGGGCTTCGACGTCAAGTCGCTGCAGCAGTACGCGATCGAGAGGGCCGCACGCGCGTGAGCTTCGGTGACCGGCTCGCCGGAGTCTTCGCGGCCAGCGGGCGCCTCTGCGTCGGCATCGACCCGCACGCGCACCTGCTGGAGAGCTGGGGCCTCGCGGCCTCGGCCTCCGGTGTGCGTGAGTTCGGGCTCGCGGTGGTCGAGGCGACGAAGGGCCGGGCGGGCGTCGTCAAGCCGCAGGTCGCGTTCTTCGAGCGCTACGGCTCCGCGGGGTACGCGGCGCTCGAAGAGGTGATCGGGGCTGCCCGCTCGGCCGGGCTGCTGGTGATCGCCGACGCGAAGCGCGGGGACATCGGCACCAGCGTCACGGCGTACGCGGAGGCGTGGCTCACCCCCGGCGCCCCGCTGGAAGCGGACGCGATGACCATCGCGGCCTTCCAGGGCGTCGGGTCGATCGAGGAGCCGATGCGGCTGGCGGAGGCGAACGGCAAGGGCCTGTTCGTGCTCGCCGCGACCTCCAATCCGGAGGCGGCGGCCATCCAGCGCGCGGTCGTCCAGGACGGCCGGCGTGCGGGGAGCACCGTCGCTCGTGCGATCATCGAAGACGTGCAATCGTTCAACCAGGCGCAGACCCCCAGCGCATTCGGGTCCGTCGGGCTCGTGCTCGGCGCGACCCTCGACCTCACCGGCTTCGGCATCGACATCGCGGGGGAGCCCGGCGTCAACCGTGCTCCCGTGCTCGCCCCGGGCTTCGGCCACCAGGGCGCGAAGGTGGAGGACGCACCCCGGCTGTACGGCTCGTTCGCGGGCGGCGTGATCGTGAGCGAATCGCGCGGGCTGCTCGGCGCCGGTCCGTCCGGCCTGGCCGACGCCATCGCGCGCCGGGCGGAGGAGGTGCGTGCGAGCCATGTCTGACCAGACGACAGCAGAGGGAACGACAGCGGCGGGCACGGCAACATCCCACCGGCCGGCCCCGCCGGAGGTCGACCGTGCCGCCGCATCGCAGGCCGCCGTCGCCGCCCGCCGGGCGCGCGCGGCCGTCAAGGCCGCTATCGCGCACCAGGAGATCTCGCCGCTGACCGTCCTGGACAAGGCGACGGCCGACCCGGAGGGCGTCGAGGGGCGGCTGCGGGTCACCGAGTTCCTGCTCAGTGTGCCCGCGATCGGCACCACCAAGATGCAGGATGCCCTGCGCACGCTCGCGATCTCGCCCGCCAAACGGCTGGGCGGCCTGGGCAGGCACCAGCGCCTGCGCCTCCGCGACTACCTGATCGACCGCGAGGCGAAGGCCGGGCGACTGAAGAACCACCTCGTGGTGCTGGCGGGCCCCACCGCCGTCGGCAAGGGGACGGTCTCGACGTACATCCGCGAGAACTACCCGGATGTGCTGCTCTCGGTCTCCGCGACCACCCGCGCCCCGCGGCCCGGCGAGGTCGACGGCGTCAACTACTACTTCGTCGACGACGCGGAGTTCGACAGGATGATCGCGGACGGCGAGCTCCTCGAATACGCCACGGTGCACAACGCGTACCGCTACGGCACACCGCGCAAGCCGATCGAGCGCGCGCTGGACGAGGGAAAGAGCGTGCTGCTCGAGATCGACCTGCAGGGCGCGCGCAGCGTGCGGAAGGCGATGCCGGAGGCGCGACTGATCTTCCTGCTGCCTCCGACCTGGGAGGAACTGGTCCGCAGGCTCATCGGCCGCGGCACGGAGGAACCGGCGGAACAGCAGCGCAGACTCGAGACGGCGAAGGTCGAATTGGCCGCTCAGGACGAGTTCGACCACCGCGTCGTGAACACCGACGTGGCCGAGGCGGCGCGCGAGGTCGTAGACTTGATGAAGATCCGCGCGGCGCCGTCGCGCCCGTAGACCGTTTTCGTCGCGTCATTCAGACGCCGTCGCAGCCTGCGACCACCCACGATCCGTTCAACCTGCAAGGAGCAATACACGCATGGCACTCAGCAACAAGGGCATCATCGACCCGCCCATCGACGACGTTCTCGCCAAGGTCGAGTCCAAGTACGCTCTGGTCATCTTCGCCTCCAAGCGCGCACGCCAGATCAACGACTACTACGCCGACCTGCACGAGGGCAGCCTGTTCGACAACGTCGGACCGCTGGTCGACTCGTCGGTCGACGACAAGCCGCTGTCCGTCGCGCTGCACGAGATCAACGAGGACAAGCTCACCATCAAGCCGATCGCCGAATAGCGACGCCCCCGGGCACTGCGCCCGGGCAGGAGCAGTGCCGTGGGAGAGCCGCGTCGTCAAGGCGATGGCGTCGTTGAAGGGGAGGGCGTCGTGAGCGCACGATTGACCATCGTCGTCGGGGTCACCGGCGGCATCGCCGCGTACAAGGCCGTCGGCGTGATCCGTTCGCTGGTGCTCGAAGGGCACTCGGTGCACGTGGTCGCCACCGAGGCGGCCCTGCGCTTCGTCGGACGCCCGACGCTGGAGGCGATCAGCCGCAACCCGGTGGCGACCGACCTCTACGAGGGCGTCGCCGAGGTGCGGCACGTCGCTATCGGCCAGTCGGCCGACCTGATCGTCATCGCTCCCGCGACGGCCAACACCATCGCCAAGCTCGCGGCGGGTCTCGCCGACGACCTGCTCGGCAACACCGTGCTCGCGAGCACGGCCCCACTCGTCATCGCCCCGGCGATGCACACGGAGATGTGGCGCAACGCCGCCACCGTCGCCAACATCGCCACCCTGCGCTCGCGCGGCGTGACCGTCGTCGGACCGGCGAGCGGTCAGCTCACCGGCGCAGACTCCGGCCCCGGCCGGATGGAGGAGCCCTCCGTGATCGTGCGGGAGGCGCTGGCCGCGGTCGGCGCGCATCCCGAGCGTGCAGCGGCAGGGGATGCAGCGCAGGCAGCAGTGGATGCGGCAGCGCCCGCCACTGAGGCCCCCACTGCTCCCGCTTCCCCCGTCGCGGCGTCCGCATCCGGTGCGGACATCGTCGTGCTCTCCGAGCGCCGCAGGGCCAACGAGGCCGCGCGCCGACCGCGCGGAGGAGACGACCTCGCCGGGAAGCGCGTCGTCGTCACCGCCGGGGGCACGCGCGAGCCGCTCGACCCCGTGCGCTTCCTCGGCAACCGGTCGAGCGGACGCCAGGGCGTCGCCGTCGCCAGCGCGGCCCTCGCCCGCGGAGCGGAGGTCGTGCTGATCGCCGCCCACCTCGAGGTCGAGCCGCCGGAGGGCGTGGAGCTGATCGAGGTGCAGACGGCACTCGAACTGCAGGAGGCCGTCACTGAGGCAGCGCGCGCCGCCGACATCGTCGTGATGACCGCCGCCGTCGCCGACTACCGGCCGGCCGAGGTCCGCGACACCAAGATCAAGAAGGCGGTCGCGGGGGAGACCCTCACGCTCGAACTGGTCGCCAACCCGGACATCCTGGCCGGTCTCTCGGCTGCACGGCGCGACGGTCAGGTCATCGTCGGCTTCGCGGCGGAGACGGAGCCCGACCCGTCGGCGCTGATCGAACTCGGCCGCAGCAAGCTCGCGTCGAAGGGCAGCGACTTCCTGGTGATCAATCAGGTGGGCTGGTCGCAGGGCTTCGCAACGGACAGCAATGAAGTCGTGGTCCTCCGCCGGGGCGGGGATATAGTGATGGAGGCCTCGGGGACCAAGTTGTCGGTGGCCGATCGTATTCTCGACGTCATCGCCTGACGAGCATCTCGGGCACCGTCCGAGCAGCCACAATCCGGCTAAGGAGAACAATGGCAGATCTGCGCCTCTTCACGTCCGAATCGGTCACGGAAGGCCACCCGGACAAGATCTGTGACCAGATCTCCGACAGCATCCTGGATGCGCTCCTCACGGTCGACCCGCACAGCCGCGTCGCCGTCGAGACCCTGGTGACCACCGGCCTCGTGCACGTCGCCGGCGAGGTGACCACCAAGGGCTACGTGGAGATCCCCGCCCTGGTGCGCGCCAAGCTCGTGGAGATCGGCTACGACTCCTCCGACGTGAGCTTCGACGGCACCCAGTGCGGCGTGTCCGTGTCGATCGGCGCGCAGTCTCCCGACATCGCCCAGGGCGTCGACGACGCGCTGGAGACGCGCGCGGAGCAGAGCAACGACGACCTCGACCGGCAGGGTGCGGGCGACCAGGGCATCATGTTCGGCTACGCCACCACGGAGACGCCGCAGTACATGCCGCTGCCGATCTGGCTCGCGCACCGCCTCTCCGAGCGCCTCGCGACCGTGCGCAAAGACGGAACGCTCGACTACCTGCGGCCGGACGGCAAGACCCAGGTGACCATCGGCTACGAGGGCATCGTCCCGAAGTCGGTGCAGACCGTCGTGCTCTCCACCCAGCACGCGCCGAGCGTGTCCAACGAGCAGCTGCAGGCCGAGGTGATCGAGGAGATCATCGCCCCCGTGCTCCACGAGGCCGGGCTGGAGTCCGCGCACGTGCGCACCCTCATCAACCCGACCGGCCGGTTCGAGATCGGCGGCCCGAAGGGCGACGCGGGGCTCACCGGCCGCAAGATCATCGTCGACACCTACGGCGGCGCGAGCCGTCACGGCGGAGGCGCGTTCTCCGGCAAGGACCCGTCGAAGGTCGACCGCTCCGCGGCGTACGCCATGCGCTGGGTGGCGAAGAACGCGGTCGCCGCCGGTTTCGCCGACCGGCTCGAACTGCAGATCGCCTACGCGATCGGCAAGGCGGCGCCCGTCGGGCTGTACGTGGAGACGTTCGGCACCGGCCACGTGCCGGAGGACCGCATCATCTCCGCGATCCGCGAGGTGTTCGACCTGCGGCCGGCCGCGATCATCCGTGACCTCGACTTGCTGCGCCCGATCTACGCGAAGACCGCGACATACGGCCACTTCGGCCGTGAGCTGCCGGACTTCACCTGGGAGCGTCTGGACCGCGTCGACGACCTCCGGTCGGCCGCAGGCCTCTGACGATGGCGGCGGCCGGCCGGGTCGCCCGCATCGTGATCGACTCGGCGCTTCCCCAACTCGATCACCTCTTCGACTACGGCGTTCCGGAGGCGCTCGACGCCGACGTGCATCCGGGAGTGCGGGTCAAGGTGCCGCTGCGCACGGGCGCCAGGATGGTGTCCGGGTTCGTGGTGGAGGTGCTGCCGCGCGACCAGATCGACTACGAGGGCGAGCTGACGCCGATCGAACAGGTGGTGTCGACGGCGCGCGTGCTGACGCCCGCGGTGTGGGCGCTGGCCAGGAAGCTGGCCGACCGCAGCGCGGGGACGGCGAACGACATCCTGCGCTTCGCGGTGCCCCCGCGGTCGGTGCGGGTGGAGAAAGCGTGGCTGGCTGCCCAGGCGGCGGCGAGCGGCGACGAGAGCGCCGAGCAGGAGGCAGCCCACCCGCGCACCGCGCCGATCGGCAGCTACGGCGACGGCGTGCTGGAGGCGGCCGTCGCCGCGGGGGAGCGGATCGCGCTCCGCACCATCCCGGGCGTCGTCCGCACGCCGGAGGGCGAGTGGGTCGGCCAGTGGGCCGTGACGCTCGCCGGGGCGGCCGTCGCCTGCTGGGCGGCGGGGAAGACCGCGATCATCGCCGTCCCCGACTACCGCGACCTCGACCAGCTCGCCGCAACACTGCTCGCGCTGGCTCCCGCCGAGGCCGTCGTGCGGGTGGACGGCCGACAGACCGACTCCGAGCGGTACAAGGCGTTCCTCGGCGCGCTGTCCGGCCCGCGCATCGTGATCGGCAGCCAGTCCGCCGTGTACGCGCCCGCCGACGACCTCGGCCTGCTGATCGTCTGGAACGACGGGGACCCGCTGCACGCGGCCAGGCAGGCCCCGTACATCCACACCAGGGATGCGGCGCTCGTGCGGCAGGAGCAGCAGGGCGGCGCGCTCATCCTGGCCGGGCGCATCCGGAGCGTCGAGGCGCAGCGGCTGGTGGAGCTGGGCTGGCTGCGGGCGGTCGACCCGGAGCGCATGGTGTGGCCGAAGGTGATCCTGAGCGCGAACCAGACGGCGGAGGAGCCGGTGGCGCGGGCGGCGCGCATCCCGTCCGTGGCGTGGAAGACCGCGCGCGCGGCCCTCGACGGCGACGAGAAGACGCCGGCGGGACCGGTGCTGATCCAGGTGGCGAGGCCCGGGTACGCGCCCCAGATCGCCTGCGCGAAGTGCGGGCAGGCCGCGCGCTGCAACCGCTGCACGGGCCCGCTCGGGCAGCGGAGGGCCGGAAGCGTTCCGTCCTGCGGCTGGTGCGGGGCGCTCGCGACCAACTGGCACTGCGACCACTGCGAGCACGACCGGTTCCGGCTGGTCACGCTGGGGTCCGGCCGCACGGCGGAGGAGCTGGGGCGTGCGTTCCCCGGGGTGCGCGTGATCGTGGCGGACGGCGAGCATCCCGTGCAGTCCGTGCCGGATGCGCGCGCCATCGTCGTGGCGACCCGCGGTGCGGAGCCGATCGCCGCGGGCGGGTACCGCGCCGTGCTGCTGCTCGACGGCGAGCGGATGCTGGCGAGGGAGACTCTGGGTGTCGCCGAGGACTGCCTGCGCTGGTGGACGAACGCCGCCGGGCTCGCTGCACCAGGAGCGCCGACCGTGCTGGTGGGGGTCTCCGGCGGTCTCGCGCGTGACTTCGCCACCGGTCGGGTCGCGGAGTTCGCGCACGCCGAGCTGGTGGACCGCCGCGCCCTGCACTTCCCTCCCGCTGTGCGGCTCGCGTCGATCGCGGGGGCGCCGGACGTGGTGGATGCGGCGGTCGACGCCGTCGATCCGGGGCTGCTGATCGACGTCCTCGGCCCGGCGACGGTCGACGACTCCACCGTGCGCGCGATCCTGCGGTTCGAGTACGCCAAGGGGCAGGAGGTCGCGACGGCGGTGCGCGGCGCGATCGTCCGCAACGCGAGCAAGCGGCGCAAGGCTCCGGCGGGCAAGACCGGGTTCCGCCCGGCGCCGACGCTGCGCGTGCAGTTCGACGACCCGGAGATCATCTGACCCCTGTGCCTCCGATCCCTGGCCGGCCGACCCCGGCCGGTAGGATCGACGGTGGCCGTGGAGCACGCGGCCGACGTTCCCGACCGAAAGAACCAGCTATGCCCCGATTCCCGTCCACGCCGCGCCGCACGGAGAACGAGGGATGAGGCTGGTCTTCGCCGGCACCCCGGCGGTCGCCGTCTCCGCGCTGCGGCTCCTGGCCGAGCGGCACGAGGTGGTGGCCGTGCTCACCAGGCGCGACGCGGAGCTGGGGCGCAAGCGCGTGCTCACGCCGTCCCCGGTCGCCGCTGCAGCGGACGAGCTGGGCATCGAGACGATCAAGGCCAACCGGCTCGACGAGACGGTGACGGAGCGCATCCGGAGCCTGGCGCCCGACCTCGGCGTGATCGTGGCGTACGGCGGTCTGGTGCGCGAGCCGCTGCTGTCGACGCCGCGGCTCGGCTGGGTGAACCTGCACTTCTCGCTGCTTCCCGCCTGGCGCGGCGCCGCCCCGGTGCAGCACGCCGTGATCGCGGGAGATGAGGTGACCGGGGCCGCGGTCTTCCAGTTGGTGCCGGAGCTGGACGCGGGCGACGTCTTCTCCGAGCTGACCCGCGCGATCGGCGCCGACGAGACGGCGGGCGACGTGCTCGGTGCGCTCTCGCTCTCCGGTGCCGAACTGCTGGCGGACACGGTGGATGCGCTGGCCGACGGCACGGCAGCCTCCGCGCCGCAGACCGGAGCCGTCACGCTCGCGCCGAAGCTGTCGCTGGCCGACGCGCACCTCGACTTCCACCAGCCGGCGGCCGCGGTCTACGCCCGGCAGCGCGGTGTGACGCCGGAGCCCGGGGCGTTCGCCCTGCTCGGCGACGACCGGTTCAAGGTTCTCGTGGCCCGTCCGGCCCCGGATGCGGACGAGCTGGCCCCCGGCGCGGTCGCGCTGCAGGGCAAGCGGGTCGTGGTCGGGACGGGCACGCATCCGCTGGAGCTGGTGACGGTGCAGCCGGCCGGAAAGAAGGCGATGGGTGCCGCCGACTGGTGGCGCGGCCTCTCCGCGGCGGACGGGGTGGTGCTGCGATGAGCGAGCGGAACAGAAACCAGAGCGGCCAGGGCGGTCGTGGAGCGCAGGGCGGCCGCGGAGCGCAGGGCGGCCACGTGCAGCCGGCGCGCAGGGTCGCGTACGACGTGATCGCCGCCGTGCGCGACTCCGACGCGTACGCCAACCTGCTGCTGCCGACGCGCATCGCGCGCGCCGGCCTCAACCCCGGAGACGCCGCCCTCGCCACCGAGCTGACGTACGGCACGCTCCGGATGCAGGGGTACTACGACCTGGTGATCGCCCGCGCGGCCGGGCGTCCCGTCGACCGCATCGATCCGCCCATCCTGGATGTGCTGCGGCTCGGCGCCCACCAGCTGCTGTCCACGCGGGTGGCGCCCCACGCGGCCGTCAACGAGTCCGTCGCGCTCGCCCGCAGCGTCGGTTCGCGCTCAGCGACCGGGTTCACGAACGGCGTGCTGCGCGAGATCGGCCGGCACAGCCCGGAGGAGTGGCGGCAGCGCATCCTGGCCGACGCGAAGGGCCAGGACCAGGAGCTCTCCGCGCTGACCTCGCATCCGGTGTGGATCGTGCGCGCCTTCCGCCGCGCTCTCGAAGCGGAGGGCAGGGAGGTGGAGCTCGCCGACCTGCTGAACGCCGACAATGCAGCGCCCAGGGTGAACATGGTCGCGCTGCCCGGACTCGCCGAGCTGCCGGACGACGCGACGGAGGACCGGTTCTCTCCCGTCGGCTTCACGGCGGGCGGCGGTGATCCGCAGGCCAGGGTCGAGGAGGCGGGCGGACGTCTGCGGGTGCAGGACGAGGGATCGCAGCTCGCGGCGCTCGCCCTGAGCAGGTCGCGCCCGATCGTGCCCGGTGAGCAGTGGCTCGACCTGTGCGCCGGTCCGGGCGGCAAGGCGGCACTGCTGGCCGCCGAGGCGCGGCTGGGTGGTGCGACGCTCACCGCCAACGAGGTCGTCCCAGCCCGCGCGGAGCTGGTCCGGCGTGCGCTGGCCGCGCTGCCGGAGCCCGTCGAGGTGCTCGAACTGGACGGCACGACCGTCGGAGAGTCCCACCCGGAACAGTTCGACCGCATCCTGCTGGACGCCCCGTGCACCGGGCTCGGTGCGCTGCGCCGCCGGCCGGAGGCGCGCTGGCGCAAGACCCCGCGCGACGTCGCAGAGCTCACCGGACTGCAGGCGCGGCTGCTCGACGCGGCCATCGCCGCCGCGAAGCCCGGCGGCCTCATCGCCTACGTGACCTGCTCCCCGCACATCGCGGAGACGCGGGGCATCGTCGCGGCGGCGCTGGACGCGCACGACGACGTCGAAGCCATCGACACGCCGTTCGTGCTGCAGGAGCTCGCGCTGGAGCGCCTCGACCTCGCCGGCGACGGCCTGGCCGCCCAGCTGTGGCCGCACCGCCACGGCACGGACGCGATGTTCATCGCGCTGCTCGCCAAGCGCTGAGCCGGCAGGGTTCGCCGGTTTTGTAGGCTGGAGGCATGCCAGTCCGGATCAACCCCAGCATCCTCGCCGCCGACTTCGTCAACCTGGAGCGCGACCTCGGTCGCATCGCCACCGCCGACCTCGTGCACGTGGATGTGATGGACAACCACTTCGTGCCGAACCTGACGTTCGGTCCGCAGATGGTGGGGCGCATCCAGGATGTGTCCGCGATCCCGCTCGACGTGCACCTGATGATCGACGACCCGGAGCGCTGGGCGCCGGGATACGCGGAGCTCGGCGCGTTCTCCGTCACCTTCCATGCCGAGGCGGCCACTGAGCCGGTCACGCTCGCCAGGCGCCTGCGCGAGATCGGTGCGCGGGCGGGGATCGCGCTCAAGCCGGGAACGCCGGTCGACGACTACCTCGACCTGCTGCCCGAGTTCGACCAGGTGCTGGTGATGACCGTCGAGCCCGGCTTCGGCGGCCAGTCGTTCATGCCGGAGACCATGCCCAAGCTCGCCAGGCTGCGCGCGGCGGTGGATGCAACGGGCGCCGACGTGTGGCTGCAGGTCGACGGCGGGATCACCGAGGAGACCATCGCCGTCGCCGCCGAGAACGGTGCGGACACCTTCGTGGCGGGATCGAGCGTGTTCAAGGCGGAGAACACCGAGCGGCAGATCGCGCTGCTCCGTGAGACGGCCGCGCGTCACAGCCACCCGGTCAGCCGCTGACGACGACCGGCGCCCCCTCCCGTCGGCGGATCACGGCGGGCACGGTCGCGATGCTCGCCACCGAGATCAGCGCGGCGACGGCGAACACGTAGAAGCCGCCCGGATACGCCAGGTCGAGCGTCACGAGCACCCCGGTGATGGCCGGTCCGGCGATGGCGCCGATGCGCCCGATGCCCGCGGCGAAGCCGAGTGCCGTGCCGCGCACCTCCGGAGGGTAGAGCTGGCTGACGAACGCGTAGACGAGCACCTGCGCGGAGAACACGAAGACGCCGGTGACGAAGATCGCCGCGTACAGCAGCACGACCTCGTCCATCCGGATGCTCAGCAGCGCGAGGAACACCGCAGCCAGGAAGAACCAGACCAGGGTGACGCGCTTGGTGCCGTTGCGGTCGGCGAGCGTTCCGGCGAGGACGAGCCCGGCGACGGCGCCCAGGTTGAGGACGAGCAGCAGGCCGAGCGCGTCCCCGGTGTCGTAGCCGGCGACCTTCATGAGCTGCGGAAGCCAGGTGTTGAGGCCGTAGACCAGCAGCAGCCCCATGAACGACGCCGTCCAGATGCCGATGCTGGCGAGCAGGTACGGCCGCCGGACGAGGACACCGACGGTCCCCGTCGGTCGGGCTGCTCCGTCCGCACGACGGGCGAGGACGGCTGCCGACTCCGGCAGCGTGAACCAGAGCAGGGGAAGCACCACGATCCCGGCGAGGCCGCCGACCAGGAACATCAGCTGCCAGTTCGGCACGATCGCGAGGGCGAGCAGCGCGGTGAGGACGGCGCCCGCGTGGTAGCCGGTCATCGTCAGCGTCGTCGAGCGCCCGGTGCGGGTGGACCCGGCGAACTCGCCCACGTAGGCGAGCACGGTCGGGATGCACGCCCCGAGCCCCAGCCCGGCGAGCAGTCGCAGGGCGCCGAAGACGAACACGTTCGGCGCGGCGACGACCGCGATCGTGAACACCGAGAACAGGGCGACGCAGGTGATCAGCGTCGCGCGCCTGCCGTAGCGGTCGGTGAGCGGCCCCACGGCGAGCGCACCGATTCCGACCCCGACGAGTCCCGCTGTGGCCACGGCCGTCGCGCCGCCAGGGTCGAACCCGAGCGCGCCCGTACCGATCAGGGTCGGGATGACCGTGCCGAGGACGACCAAGTCGAAGCCGTCGAGCGCCACCACGATCCAGCAGAGCATGACGGGCCAGACGCGGGCGGTGGACGGGGGTGAGCTCGTCATCGGAGCCTCCTTGCTGTGATGCGGGGTGGTGCTGGTGGTGCGTGGTGCTGCGGTTCGTGCGTCACGGCGACGCGATGGCAAAACGGCTGTTCGCCTGGCGCACGCTCGTGCGCTATCAGAACGCACCGTAGCATGGTGGGACGCGCAGGAAGGAGTCGACGTGGCCAATTCGCCGTCGGGGGAGTCGCTGATCACGCGGCTCGTCCGCATCCTGAGCACGCTCGACTCCGGGCATCCGCCAATGACCGCGACCGCCGTCGCCCGGCTCGCCGACCTCCCCGTGGCGACCGTGCACCGGCTGGTCGCCGAGCTGAGCGCGATCGGCTGGCTGGTGAAGGACGAGCAGGGCAGGATCGGCCTGGGCCTCGACCTGTGGGAGCTCGCCCACCGTGCCCGCTCGCCGTACACGCACCTGCTCACGATCGCGCGCCCCGCCATGCAGGAGGTGCAGCGGGTGGTCGGGCAGAACACCCAGCTCGGCGTGCTCACCGCGGACGGCGACGAGGTGCTCTACCTCGAGTGCTACTCGGGCGAGGGGTCGGTGGAGAACGCGGCGACGACGGCGACCCGGCTTCCCGCGTACCGGTCGTCGGCCGGGCACGCGATCCTGGCGTTCGCCGACCGCGCGGTGCGGGAGGGCTTCATCGCGGACTGGGAGCCGAGTCTGCCCGGCCTCCGGCACCGGCTGGCCGGGGTGCGCACGAGCGGCCACGCCGTCGTGGAGGGGATGATGCACCCGGACACCGCCGGGGTCTCCGTTCCGGTGCGCGAGCCAGGGCTCGAGGTGGTGGCGGCGCTCAGCGTCGTCGTCCCGCGCGACCCCGCTGTGATCGCCGCGGTGATCGGGCCGCTGACCGAGGGTGCTGAGCGGATCACCGCGGCGCTGCGGGCCGACGCGCTCGCCGTTCTCAATGAACGAGAAGGGCGCTCCGCCGCTCGGCCGTCCTGACAAACTGACCGCACTCGTCAGAACCATCAGGAGGAGTGCAGCTATGGCAGCGCGCAAAGAAACGACCAGGGTCGCGATCGTCGGCGGTGGCCCGGCCGGTCTGATGCTCTCGCACCTCCTCGCGAGAGACGGCATCGACAGCGTCGTCGTCGAGCGGCGCACACGGGCCGAGATTCACGCGACGGTGCGTGCGGGCATCCTGGAACCCGGCAGCGTCCGGATGCTGGTGGAGTCCGGCGTCTCCCGCCGCGTGCTGGAGAAGGGCGACAGGCACGACGGCATCGAACTGCGCATCGACGGCGACGGCCACCGGATCGACTTCCAGGACCTCGTCGGCCAGTCGGCGTGGCTCTACCCGCAGACCGACGTGTTCGCCGACCTCGCCGACGCCCGCGAACGCGACGGCGGCGACGTGCGCTACGCGGTGCAGGACGTGACGGTGACAGGGGCGACGGACGCGCATCCGCTCGTCGTGTTCACCGAGGACGACGGTTCTGCCGTCGAGCTGAGCTGCGACGTGGTGATCGGCGCCGACGGCTCGCGCAGCGCCTGCCGCAAGCTGATCCCGGATGCGCAGCGCCGCAGCTACTTCCGTGAGTACCCATTCGCGTGGTTCGGCATCCTCACTGAGGCGCCGCACAGCGCGGAGGAGCTCATCTACGCCGCATCGGACCGCGGCTTCGCGCTCATCAGCCAGCGCAGCGAGACCGTTCAGCGCATGTACTTCCAGTGCGACCTTGGCGAGGACGCCGACCAGTGGAGTGACGCACGCATCTGGGACGAGCTGCAGAGCCGCGTCGCAGGCAACGGCTTCTCCCTCGCCGAGGGACCGATCACCGACCGCGTCGTGCTTCCATTCCGCAGCTTCGTCTGCGAACCACTCAGGCACGGTTCGCTGTTCCTCGCGGGCGACGCCGGACACACGGTGCCTCCGACGGGCGCCAAGGGGCTGAACCTGGCGCTCGCCGACGTGGCAGTGCTGCACGAAGCGCTGGTCGAACTGCTGCTCGGCGGGAGCGCATCCGGCGTGGACAGCTACAGCGACCGTGCCCTGGCCAGGGTGTGGAAGAGCCAGCACTTCTCGTACTGGATGACGACGCTCCTGCACGAGCAGCCGGGCGCGAGCGATTTCGACAGGCGCAGGCAACGCGGCGAGCTGGAGTCCATCGTCTCCTCCCGCGCAGGCTCGGCGTTCCTCGCGGAAGGCTACACCGGCTGGCAGCATGCCGCCGTCGCGCAGCCCGTCGCCTGACCAGCAACACCCTCCTCCACGAAAGGACGCCGATGTCACCCACGACTCCACCCACGACCCCACCCACCCCACCGAACCCGCTCCGGCCGCAGTCGGAGCTGAGCGCGGAGATCCAGGCCATCCACGCCGCATACGCGGACGGGCGGGCGGCAGGCGCGCCGGAGGAGCGCGGCACGCGGCGTGACTTCCCGCCGTACCGCAGCTCCCTGCTGCGCCATCCGACCAAAGACCTCCGTCACACCGACCCGGAGACCATCGAGCTGTGGTCTCCCGCGTTCGGCCACCGGGATGTGCACCCGCTCGAAGCCGACCTCACCATCCAGCACAACGGGGAGCCCCTCGGCGAGCGGATGGTCGTGACCGGCCGGGTGCTCGACGGGGACGGCAGACCGGTGCGCGGCCAGCTGGTGGAGATCTGGCAGGCCAACTCCGCCGGGCGGTACATCCACAAGCGCGACCAGCACCCCGCCCCGCTCGACCCCAACTTCACCGGGGTGGGACGCTGCATCACGGCGGCGGACGGCAGCTACCGCTTCACGACGATCAAGCCGGGCCCGTACCCCTGGAAGAACCACCACAACGCGTGGCGTCCGGCCCACATCCACTTCTCCCTGTTCGGCACGGACTTCACCCAGCGGATGATCACGCAGATGTACTTCCCCGGCGACCCGCTGTTCGCCCTCGACCCGATCTACCAGTCGATCGTCGACCCGGAGGCGCGTGACCGGCTCGTCGCCCGGTACGACCACGCCGTCACGACGCACGAGTGGGCGACCGGGTACAGCTGGGACATCGTGCTCAGCGGCTCGCGGCGCACCTGGATGGAACCAGAAGGAGACGACGAATGAGCACAGCGCTCGCCCCCACGCCCGGTCAGACTGTGGGGCCCTTCTACGGCTACGCGCTCCCGTTCGCCGGCGACTCCGAGCTCACCCCGCCGGGGGCGGCAGGCACCATCCGGCTGCACGGCACGGTCACCGACGGAGCGGGCGTGCCCGTGCAGGACGCCATCCTCGAACTCTGGCAGGCCGACGAGCACGGAGCAGTGCCCCGCGCCACCGGCTCCCTCCGCCGGGACGGCCACACCTTCACCGGATGGGGGCGAGCGGCCACCGACGACGACGGCCACTACACCTTCAGTACCCGCACGCCGGGACCGACCGAGCAGGGCGCGCCCGCCTTCTTCGCCGTGCTGGTGTTCGCCAGGGGGCTCCTCGACAAGCTGCACACCCGCGCATACCTCCCCGACGACGAGACGGCGCTCGCCGCAGACGCCTTCCTCGCCGCGCTGCCGGAGGACAGGCGAGGCACGCTGATCGCCGAGCGGGAGCCGGACGGCTCGCTGCGGTTCGACATTCGGTTGCAGGGCGACGACGAGACCGTGTTCATCGACTTCGGCGGCGACCGGCGATGACCGACGGAGACGTCGGCATCCTCGATCCGGCGGTAGCGGCATCCGGTGGCGCGGCGCTCTGCACGGACCTGGCCGTGGTGCAGGCCATGCTGGACACCGAGTTCGCCTGGGCGCAGGTGCTGGTCGAGCACGGCGTCGGCGACGCGGCCTGGCTGCCGGCCATCGAGGACGCCTGCGCCGTCGAGCTCTACCATCTGGCTGCCATCGCCGCGGACGCGGCAGGCGGGGGCAACGCGCTCATCCCGGTGCTCGCGCGGCTCAGGGCGACGACGGCCGAGCGGTCGCCGGAGGCCGCGGCGTTCCTGCACCTCGGGGCGACCAGTCAGGACATCGTCGACACGGCGCTGATGCTGGTCGCCACCCGCACGCTCACTGCGGCCGCGTCCGCTCTGGATGCGACGGCCGACGCGCTGGTGGCGCTGGTGGGCGAGCACCGGTCGACGCTGATGGTCGCGCGGACGCTCGCGCAGCACTCGCTGCCGTCCACCTTCGCACTCAAGGCGGCGCACTGGCTGGCTGGGATCACGGCAGCGCGGAGCCGGATGGGCGCGCTGCTTCCGAAGCTCCCGCTGCAGTGGGGTGGCGCGGCGGGCACGCTGGCGTCGCTCGACACCCTGCGCGGCGTGGACACGCTCGCCCTGGTGGATGCTCTGGCCGCACGCCTCGGGCTGGCCGCGCCGGTCGCGCCCTGGCAGACGAACCGGTGGCCGGTGCTGCGCGCCGGAGGAGCGGCGGCCGAGGCGGTGGCGGCGTGCGCGGTGATCGGCGCGGACGTCGCACTCCTCAGCCGTCCGGAGTTCGGCGAACTGTCCGAGCCGCGCGCCGACGGCCGCGGGGTGTCGTCCGCGATGCCGCAGAAGCAGAACCCGGTGCTCTCCGTCCTGCTCAAGCGGGAGGGGCTGCGGGTCGGGCTCGACCTCGGCGCGCTGACCGCCGCCGCCGCCGCGACCGTGGACGAACGCTCGGACGGCGGCTGGCACGCCGAGTGGACGCCGCTGCGGTCGCTCGTGCGCTCGGCGGCGGTGTCTGCGGAACTCGCGGCCGAACTGGCCGGCGGACTGGGCGTGCATCCGGAGCGGATGCGGCAGAACCTCGGGCTGGCCGGTCCCGTGCTGTTGAGCGAGCGGGTCGTGGCCGTGCTCGGCCGGGCTCTCGCCGACCGGGGCGACCACGACGGTCCGCGTGACGTGCGGGCGGCGATGACCGCAGCACGGGATGCGGCCACCGGCGACACCGGCGACACCGGCGCCATCGAGCGTTCCCTGCTCGCTACGCTCGGGGCGGACCGGCTCGCCGCCGCGCTCGGCGGCACGACGCTGAGCGACCTGCTCGATCCGGCGGGCTACCTCGGCAGGGCCGACGACTTCTGCGTCAGGATCGTGGCGGAGGCGACCACACGGACACCCCTCGGCAAGGAGCCACGCGCATGAGCGTTCCCACCATCGTCCTCACCGCCCTCGCACAGCGGGCAGGTGACCCCGCCACGCCCGTGCTGGTGCTCGGGCCGTCGCTCGGAACGTCGGTCAGCGCCGTCTGGGCGCCGGCCGTGCCGTACCTGGCCGAACGCTACACCGTGATCGGCTGGGATCTGCCCGGTCACGGGCGCAGTCCCCGGCCGGATGCGCCGTTCACGCTGGCCGAACTCGCCTTCGGTGTGCGGGCGACGCTCGACGCGGCGCGTGCCGCCGGCGACCTCGGTGACGGCGCGCTGTTCGCCGCGGGGGTGTCGCTCGGCGGCATCACGACGCTGCGCCTGGCCCTGGATGCGCCCGCCCTGTTCTCCGGGATCGGACTCGTCTGCTCCGGCGCGAGGATCGGCGAACCGGGCGCGTGGCGGGCGCGGGCGGAGACGGTGCGTGCGCAGGGCACGCCGACCATGCTGGCCGGGTCGGCACAACGCTGGTTCGCGCCCGGCTTCCTGGAACGGGAGCCCGAGGTGTCCAGCCGCCTGCTGCACTCGCTGTCCGATGCGGACAAGGACGGATACGCTGCGTGCTGCGACGCGCTGGCGGAGGCCGACCTGGTGGACGAGCTGCCGCGCATCCCGGTGCCGGTGGTGGCGATCGCGGGGGAGCACGACGGGGTCGTGACCGGTGAGGACGCGTGGATCGTGGCCAGCGGTGTCGCTGCGGGCTCCGCCGAGTGGGTGCCGGGTGCCGGGCATCTCGCGTCGGCCGAGCGGCCCGAGCGCGTGGCCGAGATCCTGATGCGGCACTTCGCGCGGGCTGCCGACAGCGCGGTCAGCGACAGCTACGGGGCCGGGATGCGCGTGCGCCGCCAGGTGCTCGGCGCCGAGCACGTCGACCGGGCCACCGCGCGCAGCGCCGGAGCGGTGGACGAGGACTTCCAGGAGCTGATCACCCGGTACGCCTGGGGTTCGATCTGGACCAGGCCCGGCCTGCCGCGCACGATGCGCAGCGCCATCACCCTCACGGCGCTGATCGCGGGCGGGCACTGGGAGGAGTTCGAGCTGCACCTGCACGCTGCGCTGCGGAACGGGCTGACCGTCGCCGAGATCCGCGAGGTGATCATGCAGAGCGCCGTGTACTGCGGCGTCCCCGCGGCCAATCACGCGTTCTCCATCGCCCGCGGCATCCTGGCGTCCGACAGCGCGCGGTAGGATGTTCACCAGACGCACGCCTGTACGCACAGCGAACATGGCGCGCAGCAACACGCAGTGAAGGAGACCCCGGTGCAGCACGCATACCTCTACGACGCGGTGCGGACGCCGTTCGGCCGGTTCGGCGGCGGGCTCGCCGCGATCAGGCCGGACGACCTGGCCGCGGCGGTGGTCTCCGGGATCGTCGAGCGGAGCCCGGCTCTCGACCCGGAGCGGATCGACGGCGTCGTGTTCGGCAACGCGAACGGCGCCGGCGAGGAGAACCGCAACGTGGCGAGGATGGCGACCCTGCTCGCCGGGCTGCCCACGAGCATCCCCGGCACGACGGTCAACCGGCTCTGCGGCTCGTCGCTCGACGCGGCGATGATGGCGAGCAGGGAGATCGAGGTGGGCGACGTCGACCTGCTCGTCGTCGGCGGCGTCGAGTCGATGACGCGTGCGCCGTGGGTGCTGCCGAAGACCGAGCGCCCGTATCCCGCGGGCGACCTGGGCCTCGCCTCCACCACGCTCGGCTGGCGGCTGGTGAACCCGGCCATGCCGGCGGAGTGGACGGTTTCGCTCGGCGAGGCCACGGAGATCCTGCGCGAGAAGTGCGGTGTGACGCGCGAGCGGCAGGACGCGTTCGCCGCGCGCTCGCACCGGCTTGCGGACGCCGCCTGGCGCGCAGGACGATACGACGACCAGGTGCTCGGGATGGACGGGATCGCGCTGGAACGCGACGAGAGCATCCGGCCGGGGAGCACGGTCGAGGTGCTCGCCGGGCTGAAGACGGTGTTCCGGCCGGCGGGGGACACCGCGGAGGGCGGCACGGTGACGGCGGGCAACGCGTCTCCGCTCACCGACGGAGCAGGCGCACTGCTCGTCGGCTCGGAGGCCGCGGCCGACCGGCTCGGCCGGGCACCGCTCGCGCGCGTCGCCGGGCGAGGAGCGTGGGCGAACGAACCGCAGCTGTTCGGCTTCGCTCCCGTCGAGGCGGCGAACCGTGCGTTGAAGCGCGCGGGCATCACCTGGGCGGAGGTGGGCGCCGTCGAGCTGAACGAGGCGTTCGCCGCGCAGTCGCTCGCCTGCCTGGACGCGTGGCCCATCGAACTCGCCATCGTCAACGCCTGGGGCGGCGCCATCGCCATCGGCCACCCGCTCGGCGCGACGGGCACCCGTCTGCTCGGGACGCTCGCCGCGCGGCTGGTCGCCGAGAACCAGCGCTGGGGCGTCGCGGCCCTGTGCATCGGCGTCGGCCAGGGACTCGCGATCGTGCTCGAGAACGTGAGCGGAACAGCCGTCAGCACCACCGCAGTCAGCACCACCGCCGTCAGCACCACGCCGGGAGACGCAGCATGACCACCATCACCGACAGCGCGCTGGAGGCCGTGTCGTGCATCCAGGACGGCGCGACGGTGCTCATCGGCGGCTTCGGCAAGGCCGGGCAGCCGGTCGAGCTGATCGACGCGCTCCTCGAACACGGTGCGACCGACCTGACGGTCGTCAACAACAACGCGGGTAACGGCGACGAAGGTCTCGCCGCGCTGATCGGGGCGCGCCGGGTGCGGAAGATCATCTGCTCCTTCCCCCGCCAGTCCGACTCGCACCGCTTCGACGAGGAGTACCGCGCGGGCAGGATCGAGCTGGAACTCGTCCCACAGGGCAACCTCGCCGAGCGCATCCGGGCGGCGGGTGCGGGCATCGGCGGCTTCTTCACACCGACCGGCTACGGCACCAGCCTCGCCGACGGCAAGGAGACCAGGATGCTCGGCGGCGTCGGCCAGGTGTTCGAGCTGCCCATCCACGGCGACGTCGCGCTCATCACCGCGCGCACGGCCGATCGGCAGGGCAACCTCGTCTACCGCAAGACGGCCAGGAACTTCGGCCCGATCATGGCGACCGCGGCGGCGACGACCATCGCCCAGGTCGGTGGCGTCGTGCCGACCGGCGCCATCGACCCGGAGACCGTCGTCACCCCGAGCATCTTCGTCAACATCGTGGTCGACCTGAAGGAGTCGCTGTGAACGCACCACTGACCAGGGCCGAGCTGGCCGAGCGCGTGGCCGCCGACATCCCGCCAGGATCGTTCGTGAACCTCGGGATCGGCCAGCCCACGCTCGTCTCCGACTACTTCGCACCAGGCCAGGACGTGATCCTGCACACCGAGAACGGGATGCTCGGCATGGGGCGGCAGGCGGTCGGCGAGGAGATCGACGACGACCTGATCAACGCCGGCAAGATCCCGGTGACCGAGCTGCCGGGCGCGTCGTACTTCCATCACGCCGACTCGTTCGCGATCATGCGCGGCGGCCACCTCGACGTGTGCGTGCTCGGCGCGTTCCAGGTGTCCGCCTCGGGCGACCTGGCCAACTGGCACACCGGGGAGCCGGACGCGATCCCGGCCGTCGGAGGGGCGATGGACCTGGCGACCGGCGCCAAGCAGATCTTCATCATGATGAACCTGTTCGGCAAAGACGGCAGGAGCAAGCTGGTTCCCGTCTGCGACTACCCGGTCACGGGCATCGGATGCGTCAGCCGGGTGTACACCGACGTCGCCGTCTTCGAGCTGGCGGACGGGCGGGTCACGGTGACGGACATCTTCGGCGTGACCCTCGCTGAACTACAATCGAGGCTCGATGTCCCGCTCGACGTCGCGCCCGGACTCGCCGGGACCTGAGCAGGGGCGTCGCACGGCACGGAAGGGGAGCCAGTGGCGCAGGCGGAGAAGTCAGTGGACGATCCGTCCGCGAAGCCGGCGGAGGTCGGCGACGACCACTTCGTGCAGTCGCTCGCGCGCGGGCTCGCGGTCATCCGCGCCTTCGACGCCGACGACCCGGCCATGACGCTCAGCGAGGTGGCCAGGAAGACCGGGATGAGCCGCGCGGCGGCCCGGCGCTTCCTGCTGACCCTGATCGACCTCGGCTACCTGCGCACGGACGGCCGCGAGTTCCAGCTCACGGCCAAGGTCCTGGAACTCGGATACGCGTACCTCTCCGGCCAGTCCCTCCCTCGGCTCGCCACCCCGGTGCTGGAGGAGCTGTCGGCCGAACTGGGGGAGAGCGTCTCGATGGCCGTGCTCGACGGCACGGACATCGTCTACGTCGCCCGGGTGCACACGCGCAGGATCATGTCGGTCTCCATCGCGGTCGGCACCCGGTTCCCCGCGTACGCGACCTCGATGGGACGCGTGCTACTCGCCGGGCTCACCGAGACACAGATCGGCGCCGTGCTCGCCCGCAGCGACCTCCGGAAGCTGACCCCCAGGACCACGACGGATCCGGCGGCGCTCCTGGATGCGATCCTGGCCGTCGCGCGGGACGGCTGGGCGTCCGTCGACCAGGAGCTGGAACCCGGCCTGCGGTCCATCGCGGTGCCGGTGCGCAACCCCGCGGGCGCCGTCGTGGCCGCGATCAACGTGTCGCTCTCAGCCGGGCTGCTGCCCCCGGAGGACGACGTGGAGCGCACCACGCGCATCCGGAGTGCACTGCTGTCCGCGGCCGATCGGCTGCTCGACATCCAGCGGACCGTCGCCGTTCCGCCGCCGATGTCCGGCGGGCCGTTCGCAAGCTAGTAGCCTGTAGTGGTGAAAACCTTCGACGACCTCTTCGCCGAGCTCAGCGAGAAGGCCGCGACCCGCCCGGAGGGTTCCGGCACGGTTCGTGAGCTGGATGCTGGCGTGCACGCCATCGGAAAGAAGATCGTGGAGGAGGCGGCCGAGGTCTGGATGGCCGCCGAATACCAGTCGGACGAAGAGACGGCCGAGGAGATCTCGCAGCTGCTCTACCACCTCCAGGTGCTGCTCATCGCGAAGGGCCTCAGCCCCGCGGACGTGTACCGACATCTGTGACCGGTACACCCGCGTCCTGATCGTCCCCCTGTACACGAAAGACCACCCATGCTGAAGATCGCCGTTCCCAACAAAGGCTCCCTCTCCGAGACCGCGGCGCAGATGCTGCACGAGGCCGGATACGTCGGCCGCCGCGACCCCAAAGAGCTGATCGTCACCGACGCCCGCAACGACGTCGAGTTCTTCTACCTGCGCCCGCGCGACATCGCGACGTACGTCGGCTCCGGCGCGCTCGACGTCGGCATCACCGGCCGTGACCTGCTGCTCGACTCGGGCTCCACGGCCGGCGAGATCGCCTCGCTCGACTTCGCAGCGTCCACCTTCCGGTTCGCGGGCCCCACCGGCTCGTTCTCCGCGCTGGCCGACCTCGACGGCAAGCGCGTCGCCACCAGCTATCCGGGACTCGTCGGGGCGTTCCTCGCCGAGAACGGGATCGCCTCCACCCTCATCAAGCTCGACGGCGCCGTGGAGTCCGCCGTGCGTCTCGGCGTCGCTGACGCGGTGGCCGACGTGGTCGAGACCGGCACGACGCTGCGCAAGCAGGGCCTGGAGATCTTCGGCCCGGTCATCCTCGAGTCGGAGGCCGTGCTGATCTCCTCCGCGTCGCCCGCGGCCGGCGTCGACACGCTGCTGCGCAGGCTGCAGGGCGTCATGGTCGCCCGCCAGTACGTGCTCATCGACTACAACCTGCCCGCCGTGCTGCTCGACAGGGCGGTCGCCCTCACGCCCGGCGTCGAGTCGCCGACCGTGTCCCCGCTCGGGGAGCCGGACTGGCTGGCCGTGCGCGTGATGATCAAGCGCGACCAGGTCAACCACATCATGGATGCGCTCTACGAGCTGGGAGCGCGTGCCATCCTCGTCACGTCGATCCACGCTGCGCGGATCTGATGTCCGTCGCCGTCCGGGTCATCCCGTGCCTCGATGTGGCAGACGGCCGCGTCGTCAAGGGCGTCAACTTCCAGAACCTGCGTGACGCGGGCGATCCTGTCGCGCTCGCGCGCCGGTACTACGAGCAGGGGGCGGACGAGCTGACCTTCCTCGACGTCACGGCGACGGTCGACAACCGTTCGACCACCTACGACGTGGTGCGCGCGACGGCCGAGCAGGTCTTCATCCCGCTCACCGTCGGCGGCGGCGTGCGCAGCCCGGAGGACGTCTCCCGCCTGCTCGCCAGCGGGGCGGACAAGGTGGGCGTGAACTCCGCCGCCATCGCCCGGCCCGAGCTGGTGGCCGAGATCGCCGACCGGTTCGGCGCGCAGGTGCTCGTGCTCTCGCTCGACGTCAAGCGGTCGGCGGCGACCGCATCCGGATTCGTGGTCACCACGCACGGCGGCCGGACGGAGACCGACCTCGACGCCCTGGAGTGGGCCGAGCGCGCGATCGGGCTGGGGGCCGGCGAGCTGCTGGTCAACTCGATCGACGCCGACGGCACCAAGGAGGGCTTCGACACCGAACTCATCCGGTTGATGCGCGGCATCAGCAGTGTTCCCGTCATCGCCTCCGGCGGCGCGGGAAAGGTCGCAGACTTCGTTCCAGCCATCGAGGCGGGGGCGGATGCGGTACTCGCCGCGAGCGTGTTCCACTCCGGTGAGATGACGATCGGCGATGTGAAGGACGAACTCGTCCGCGCCGGGTTGGAGATCAGGGCATGACCGCAGCAGACCCCGCCATCATCGAGCGCGTCGCCTTCAACGGCGACGGCCTGGTCCCGGCGATCATCCAGCAGTGGGACACCAAAGAGGTCCTGATGATGGGCTGGATGGACGCGGAGGCGCTCAGCCGCACGCTCACCGAGGGGCGCGTCACCTTCTGGTCGCGCTCCCGCCAGGAGTACTGGCGCAAGGGGGACACGTCCGGGCACGCACAGTACGTCAAGGGCGCTGCGCTCGACTGCGACGGAGACACCCTGCTGGTGACCGTCGAGCAGATCGGCGCCGCCTGCCACACTGGAACCCGCACCTGCTTCGACGCCGACCAGCTCACACCCGTGGTCGGCCACGTCGAGGCGAGCCCCACGGAGGATTCGTGATCGACACCGTCACCAGCTCCACCACCCGCGACGCGTTCGCGCGGCTGCTCGACGACCACAGGGTCGTCCCGGTCGTGCGCGAGCTGTTCGCGGACGGAGAGACCCCCGTCGGCATCTACCGCAAGCTCGCGGACGGACGCCCGGGCACCTTCCTGCTCGAATCGGCGGAGCAGGGCGGCATCTGGTCGCGGTTCTCGTTCGTCGGCGTCTCGTCGTTCGGCGTGCTCACCCAGCAGGGGGATGCGGTGCGCTGGCTCGACTACGGGATCCCGGCGGAGCGGGCCATCGGCTCCACCGCCGACCTGCCGCCGCTGGAAGCCCTCGCCGCGCTGTACGCGCGGTGGCAGACGCCGCGCATCCCCGGCCTGCCCCCGCTGACCGGGGGACTGGTCGGCTTCATCGGCTGGGAAGCGATCCGCCAGATCGAGCGGCTGCCGCACCAGCCGCCCGCGGACTACGACATGCCCGGTCAGGCCCTCGCGTTCTGCTCCGACCTGGTCGCGATCGACCACCGGTACGGCACCGTGCAGCTGATCGCCACCGTCCTCAACGACGGCGTCGACGACGCGGACACGATGTGGGAGGCCGCCCAGCAGCGGCTCGACGCGATGCAGGCCGGTCTCGCCCAGCCGTCGGAGGCGTGGCTCGCCCAGGTCGACCTGGGCACGCCCGCGCATCCGGTGTCGCGCACGGCGAAGGACGACTTCCTGGCCGCCGTGGTGACCGCGAAAGAGCGGATCGTCGACGGCGACATCTTCCAGGTGGTCATCTCGCAGCGCTTCGAGCTGGACTGCGAGGCCGCGCCGCTCGACGTCTACCGCGTGCTGCGCTCGCTCAACCCGAGCCCGTACATGTACCTCCTGGCGCTCGAACGGCCGGACGGCGGGGAGTACTCCATCGTCGGGTCGTCCCCGGAGGCGCTGGTGAAGGTGCAGGACGGGCGCGCGTTCACGCATCCCATCGCCGGGTCCCGCCCGCGCGGCGCATCGCCAGAGGAGGACCTCGACCTGGAGACCTCGCTGCTGGCCGACGACAAGGAGCGCGCCGAGCACCTGATGCTGGTCGACCTGGCCCGCAACGACTTGCTCAAGGTCTGTGCGGCCGGTTCCGTCGAGGTGACGGAGTTCATGCGCGTCGAGCGGTTCAGCCACATCATGCACATCGTGTCGAGCGTCGAGGGCGACGTGCTGCCGGACAAGACGGCGGTGGATGTGTTCCGCGCCACCTTCCCGGCCGGCACCCTCTCCGGCGCCCCGAAGCCGAGGGCGCTGGAGATCATCGACGAGCTGGAACCGGCGCAGCGCGGTGTGTACGGCGGCGTGATCGGCTACTTCGGGTTCTCCGGGGACGCCGATCTCGCCATCGCCATCCGCACGGCGACCATCATGGACGGCGTCGCCCGCGTGCAGGCCGGAGGCGGCCTGGTGGCGGACTCCGTGCCGCAGAGCGAGTTCGAGGAGTCGCAGAACAAGGCGGCTGCTCCGCTGCGCGCGGTCGCCGTGGCGAACGCGATGAGGCGGGTGACCGGTGAGCGAGCAGTCTGAGCCCGCCGTCGAGCGTCCCGTCTCCCGCAGGGCCAAGTACCTGACGCTGCTGGCGCTGGTGGTCGGCAGCGGCCTCGCCCTGCTCGCATCCACGCAGACCTGGTTCACGGTGCACCTCACCGACGTCGCGGAGCACACCGCGACGCTCGCGGTGCCCGGCTCAGCGGCCGCGCCGGCGCTCACCGCGCTCTCGCTCGCCGGGCTGGCCCTCGCGGCCGCCCTGGCCATCGCCGGGCCGGCGTTCCGCATCGTCCTCGCGCTGCTCGGGCTGCTGCTCGGCGCCTCGGTGCTCATCTCCTCGATCAGCGCCCTGGCAGACGCGCTCCGCGCCTCGACGGCGACGATCACCATGGCCACAGGCGTCGCGGGGTCCGCGTCGATCGCGCGCCTGGTCGACACGGTCGCCGCCGAGTTCTGGCCGGGTGTCGCCGTGGCGGGCGGGGTGGTGCTGGTGCTCGCCAGCGCGGCCGTCGTCGTCACGAACCGGCTCTGGCCCGGCTCGTCGCGCAAGTACCAGACGCGCTTCGAGGACGAGGACGGCACGACGCTCCTCCTCGACCACGACGCGGAGGTCGAGGACGCCGAAGCTGCGGCGACCGTCTCCGACGACGCGGAGGCGCGTGCCGCCGCGGACGGAGAGACCCCATCCGGTGCAGCGGCCATCGACAAGGACACCGCCATCGACAGCTGGGACGACCTCAGCCGTGGCGAAGACCCCACCCGCTGACCCACCGCTAGACTTGAACAGCACCACCCCGATCCATCGTGCGCGACGCTGAGCGCCGCGCACCTCACGAAGCAGGAGTCCCATGAGCACCGAGTCAGTCGAGCCAGGCCACGGTCACTCGCCGGCGGCGTGGACGGCCGTCATCATCATGCTGGTGGCCTTCGCCATCGGCGCCGTCGCGTTCTTCTTCGAGGCGCCGATCGTCGTCTGGTCGGCCGCTGGACTCGCGATCGTCGGTCTCATCGTCGGCTGGGCCATGAAGAAGGCCGGATACGGCGTCGACGGCACGAAGTACCAGCCGAAGGGCCACTGACGCGTGCTGGACGACCTCGTCGCCGGCGCCCGTGAAGACGCCGAGCGGCGCCGGGCAGAGCGCCCGCTGTCCGTTGTCGAGGCCGAGGCGGCCGACCGTGCTCCCGCTCTGGATGCGCTGAGCCACCTCGCCCCTGCCGACCGCGTCAAGATCATCGCCGAGGTGAAGCGCGCGAGCCCGTCCCGCGGCTCGCTCGCCGACATCCCGGATCCGGCGGCCCTCGCCGTCTCGTACGAGACCGGGGGAGCGAGCGCGATCAGCGTCCTCACCGAGGAGCGCAGGTTCAAGGGATCGCTCGCCGATCTGGAGGCCGTGCGCGACGCCGTCTCCATCCCCGTGCTGCGCAAGGAGTTCGTCTCCGACCCGTACCAGGTGTTCGAGGCGCGTGCGGCCGGAGCCGACCTCGTGCTGCTCATCGTCGCTGCGCTCGACCAGCGGAAGCTCGTCGAGCTGCACGAGCTGATCACCTCGCTCGGCATGACCTCGCTCGTCGAGGCGCACACGGCGGACGAGCTCAGCCGTGCGCTCGACACGGGCGCAGGTCTCGTGGGCGTCAACGCCCGCAACCTCTCAACGTTCGAACTGGACAAGGACCTGTTCGGCCGGCTGGCCGACCGCATCCCGTCCGGTGTCATCCGCGTCGCGGAGTCCGCCGTGAAGTCGGCGGACGACGTCGCGCACTATCGGGCGGCCGGCGCAGACGTCGTCCTCGTCGGCGAGGCTCTCGTCACGAGCGACCCCGTCGCGACGCTCGAAGAATTCCTGGTGGCCTGATGTCCCTGCGTTCCGAAACCGGCCCGTACTTCGGCGACTTCGGAGGGCGTTTCGTCCCCGAATCCCTCGTCGCAGCCCTCGACGAGCTGTCGGCGGCCTGGGAGGCCGCGAAGGCCGACCCGGCGTTCCACGCCGAGCTCGACGAGCTGAACCGCTCGTACACCGGGCGTCCGTCGATCGTCACCGAGGTGCCGCGGTTCGCGGAGCACGCCGGTGGGGCACGCATCATCCTGAAGCGCGAAGACCTCAACCACACGGGCTCGCACAAGATCAACAACGTGCTCGGCCAGGCCATCCTCACGAAGCGCATCGGCAAGACGCGCGTGATCGCGGAGACCGGCGCCGGGCAGCACGGCGTCGCCACCGCGACGGCTGCAGCGCTGTTCGGGCTCGAGTGCACCATCTACATGGGCGAGGTCGACACCGAGCGCCAGGCGCTCAACGTGGCCAGGATGCGCCTGCTCGGCGCGGAGGTCGTCGCCGTCAAGACGGGATCGCGCACCCTCAAGGACGCGATCAACGACGCCATGCGCGACTGGGTCACCAACGTCGAGAACACCAACTACATCTTCGGCACCGTCGCGGGCCCCCACCCGTTCCCGGCGATGGTCCGCGACCTGCAGAAGATCATCGGCGAAGAGGCGCGCCAGCAGGTCATCGACCTCACCGGATCCCTCCCGGATGCCGTTGTCGCCTGCGTCGGTGGCGGATCGAATGCGATGGGCATCTTCCACGCCTTCCTCGACGACGAAGACGTGCGCCTGATCGGCTACGAGGCCGGGGGCGAGGGAGCGGAGACCCCGCGCCACGCCGCCACCATCACCAAGGGACGCCCCGGCGTCCTGCACGGCGCGCGCAGCATGCTGCTGCAGGACGAGGACGGCCAGACCATCGAGTCGCACTCGATCTCCGCCGGGCTCGACTACCCGGGCGTCGGACCGGAGCACGCGTGGCTCGCCTCCATCGGCCGGGCGCAGTACCTGCCGATCTCGGATGCCGAGGCGATGGATGCGCTGCGCCTGCTCAGCCGCACGGAGGGCATCATCCCCGCCATCGAATCCTCACACGCTCTCGCCGGGGCGCTGAAGCTCGGCCAGGAGCTCGGGAAGGACGCCGTGATCCTGGTGAACCTCAGTGGCCGCGGAGACAAGGACATGGAGACCGCAGGACGGTACTTCGACCTGATCGACACCGACGCGGTGCAGTCGTGACGGGCGCGCAGCACGGCGTCGAGAGCGTCATCGCCCGGCGCAACGCCGACGCATCCGGTGCGCTCATCGGCTACCTTCCCGCCGGGTTCCCCGACCTGAAGACCAGCATCGACGCGGCCGTCGCGCTCGCGCAGAACGGCGTCGACGCGATCGAGCTCGGCCTGCCGTACTCCGACCCCGTCATGGACGGCACGGTCATCCAGGCCGCCACCCAGCAGGCGCTCTCCAACGGGTTCCGGCTGCGGGACGGCTTCACCGCCGTGCGCGAGATCACCGCCCAGGTGGATGTGCCCGTCCTGGTGATGACCTACTGGAACCCGGTGCTGCAGTACGGCGTCGACCGGTTCGCCGACGACCTGCTCTCCGCGGGGGGAGCAGGGCTCATCACGCCCGACCTCATCCCGGACGAGGGAGCAGCCTGGCTCGCGGCCTCCGACCGCACGGGGCTCGACCGCGTGTTCCTCGCCGCCCCGTCGTCCACCGACGCGCGGCTGCGCCAGACCGTTGAGGCGAGCCGCGGCTTCGTCTACGCCGTCTCGACGATGGGCATCACCGGAGCACGCGCCGACGTCGACTCCGCCGCCCGCGCCCTGGTGGCGCGCCTGCGCGACGCCGGTGCGACGAGCACCTGCGTGGGCGTCGGCATCTCGACGGCCGCCCAGGTGGCCGAGGTGCTCCAGTACGCCGACGGCGCGATCGTGGGCTCTGCGCTCGTGAAGGCGCTGGCCGACGACGGCGTCGCGGGCGTCTCCCGCCTCGCGGCAGCCCTCGCAGAGGGCACCGCCGCCTAGGCGCGGCGGCTCTTCCAAACAGAATTAGACTATGGTGGCCGCGCGTGGTCTTCGCGCGGTCTGATCAACACGAAAGGTGAGTCATCGGGTGTTTGCGACGATGAGCAGCTGGTACGCGAGCATCCCCAGCCCCGGGCCGGAGTGGCAGCAGATCCCGATCGACATCTTCGGGCTGCACTGGCGCATCCAGACGTACGCGATCTGCATCCTGATCGGCATCGTCGTCGCCGCCATGTGGACGTCGCGGCGGCTGTCGAAGCGCGGGGGAGAGCCGGGCGTCGTGCTCGACATCATCCTCTGGGCCGTGCCGCTCGGCATCATCGGGGCACGCTTCTACCACGTGATCACCCACCCGGCCGACTACTTCTTCCCCGGCGCCGACCTGCTCAAGACGCTGTACATCTGGGAGGGCGGGAACGCCATCTTCGGTGCACTGATCGGCGGAGCCGTCGGCGCGTACATCGGCTGCCGCTGGTCCGGCATCCGGTTCTGGTCGTTCGCGGACGCCCTCGCGCCGGCCATGCTGCTCGCGCAGGCGCTCGGCCGTCTCGGCAACTACTTCAACCAGGAGCTGTTCGGCCTGCCGACCAACCTGCCGTGGGGCCTGCAGATCGACGCGGGCAACAAGGCCATCCCGGTCGGCCTGCCGGACAACACGCTATTCCAGCCGCTGTTCCTCTACGAGATCATCTGGAACGTCATCGGCATCGCCGTCATCATCCTGCTGGAGCGCAAGTTCCAGCTGCGCTGGGGCAAGGCATTCGCCGTCTACCTCATCTGGTACGGCCTCGGTCGCTCCTACCTGGAGTCGATCCGCATCGACCCGAGCGAGTTCAGCTTCCTGGGCATCCCGACCAACGTGTGGGCCGCGTTCGCCGCCGTCGTGCTCGGCATCGTGCTCTTCATCGTGCAGAGCCGCCGCCACCCCGGACTCGAGCCGAGCGTGTACCGGCCCGGTCGTGAATGGGTTCGGCCCGATGCTGAGGTAGACTCGGACGACACCTACTCGGATGACGAGGTTTCCGGCGCCGACGCCGCGGAGCCCACCGAAAAGGACGCAGCCAAGGCCACAAGCCCACTCGGCTCGTAATCACTCGTCGAGGCCATCCCCGAGCCTCATCACCCTCACCGTCTCCCAAGGCTGCACCGAGCCTGTCGCGAGCGGCGGAACCCCCTCCCTCAGTCCAGGGCCGATGGCGTCCCCCCGCACCACCGAACAAGTGAGGACGGTCGTTGATGGCGCTTCAGCCCACCCACACCCGATTCAGCACCACCCCCGTGAAGCAGGGTCTGTACGACCCGGCCCACGAGAAAGACGCCTGCGGGCTCGCGATGGTCGCGACGCTCCGCGGAACGGCCGGTCACGACATCATCGACGCCGCCCTGGATGCCCTGCGCAACCTGGAGCACCGCGGCGCCGTCGGCTCCGACGCAGGAACGGGTGACGGCGCGGGCATCATCACGCAGGTGCCGGACGCCTTCCTGCGCGCCGTCGCCGGCTTCGAGCTTCCCTCCGCCGGCCGCTACGCCGTCGGCAACGTGTTCCTGCCCGTCGACGAGGCGGAGCGCGCAGAGGCGAAGGCGGCCATCGAGGCCATCGCCGCCGAGCAGGACCTCACCGTCCTCGGCTGGCGCGAGGTCCCCGTCGCCGCCGACGAGATCGGAACCCTTGCCCGCAACGCGATGCCGTTCATCGAGCAGCTCTACGTGTCGAGCGCCCGCACGGGCGACGACGGAGAGCAGGTCGGCGGCATCCTGCTCGACCGGCAGACGTTCTTCCTGCGCAAGCGGGCGGAGCGCGAGCTCGACATCTACTTCTCGTCGCTGTCGAGCCGCACCCTGGTCTACAAGGGCATGGTCACCACGCTGCAGCTCGAGCCGTTCTACCCCGACCTCTCCGACCAGCGCTTCGCCTCCAAGCTGGCGCTCGTGCACTCGCGCTACTCCACGAACACCTTCCCGTCCTGGCCGCTGGCGCAGCCGTTCCGGATGATCGCGCACAACGGCGAGATCAACACCGTGCAGGGCAACCGCAACTGGATGCGCGCCCGACAGTCGCAGCTGGAGAGCGAGCTGCTCGGCGACCTGTCTCCCGTGCTCCCGATCGTCACGCCGGGCGCCAGCGACTCCGCCTCGTTCGACGAGGTCGTCGAGCTGCTGTCGCTGTCGGGCCGGTCGCTCCCGCACGCCGTCATGATGATGGTGCCGGAGGCGTGGGAGAACCAGACCGAGATCGAGAAGTCGCGCCGCGACTTCTACGAGTACAACTCGATGCTGATGGAGCCGTGGGACGGCCCGGCGGCGATCGTCTTCACCGACGGCTCGCTGGTCGGCGCGACCCTCGACCGCAACGGCCTGCGCCCGGGCAGGTACGTCGTGACCAACGACGGCCTCGTGGTGCTCGCCAGCGAGATCGGCGTGCTCGACATCGAGCCGAGCCGCGTCGTCCGCAAGGGTCGCCTGCGTCCGGGGAAGATGTTCCTCGTCGACACCGTCCAGGGCCGCCTGATCGAGGACGACGAGATCAAGGCCGACCTGGCAGCCGGCGCGCCGTACGGCGAGTGGCTGGATGCCGGACGCATCAACCTGAAAGACCTCCCGGAGCGCGAGCACATCGTGCACACCCCCGCGTCGATCACGCGCCGCCAGCGCACGTTCGGCTACACGGAGGAGGAGGTGCGCATCCTGCTGAAGCCGATGGCGACGACGGGTGCCGAGCCGCTCGGCGCGATGGGGTCCGACACCCCGGTCGCCGTGCTGTCCGACCGCCCGCGCCTGCTCTTCGACTACTTCACGCAGCAGTTCGCGCAGGTCACGAACCCGCCGCTCGACTCCATCCGCGAGGAGGTCGTCACCTCGCTGAAGCTGGGCCTCGGCCCTGAGCGCAACCTGCTCGTCGCCGGTCCTGAGCACGCCAAGCAGGTCGTGCTCGACTTCCCGGTGATCGACAACGACGAGCTGGCGAAGATCCAGCACATCGACCCGCGTCCGGGCAGCCGCCTGACCACCACGGTCAAGGGCCTCTACCGGTTCGACGCAGGCCCCGACGCGCTCCAGCTCCGGCTGAAGGAGATGTGCGACGAGGTCGACGAGGCCATCGCGGCGGGGGCGCAGTTCATCGTGCTCAGCGACCGCGACTCCACGAAGGACCTGGCGCCCATCCCGTCGCTGCTGATGCTCGCGGCCGTGCACCACCACCTGATCCGTGCGGAGAACCGCATGAAGGTGGGCCTGATCGTCGAGGCCGGTGACGTGCGCGAGGTGCACCACATCGCGCTCCTGATCGGCTACGGCGCATCCGCGATCAACCCGTACCTGGCGATGGAGACCTGCGAGGAGCTCGTCCGCAGCGGAGCCATCACCGGCGTGACGCCGGAGAAGGCCGTCAAGAACGTGATCAAGGCGCTCGGCAAGGGCGTGCTGAAGATCATGTCGAAAATGGGCATCTCGACCGTCTCGTCCTACGCGGGCGCCCAGGCGTTCGAGGCCGTCGGCCTCAGCCAGGAGTTCGTCGACCTGTACTTCACCGGAACGACGAGCAAGCTCGGCGGCGTGGGCATCGAAGTCATCGCGGCCGAGAACCTGTCCAGGCACGAGAGCGCGTACCCGGCGGAGAGCGCCATTGTCGCGCACGAGCGGCTGGCGACGGGCGGCGAGTACCAGTGGCGCCGTGACGGCGCCCCGCACCTCTTCAACCCGGAGACGGTGTTCCGCCTGCAGCACTCCACCCGCACCCGTCGCTACGACGTCTTCCGCGAGTACACGAAGCTGGTCGACGACCAGGCGGAGAGCCTGATGACGCTGCGCGGCATGTTCACGCTGCGCACCGGCGTGCGGCCCGCCGTACCGCTCGACGAGGTGGAGTCGGTCGAGTCGATCGTCAAGCGGTTCTCGACCGGTGCGATGAGCTACGGCTCGATCTCGCGCGAGGCCCACGAGACGCTCGCCATCGCGATGAACCGCCTCGGCGGCAAGTCGAATACCGGTGAAGGAGGGGAAGACCTCGACCGTCTCCTCGACCCCGAGCGCCGCAGCGCGATCAAGCAGGTGGCGTCCGGCCGGTTCGGCGTGACGAGCATGTACCTGACGCACGCCGACGACATCCAGATCAAGCTCGCCCAGGGCGCCAAGCCGGGCGAGGGCGGTCAGCTGCCCCCGACCAAGGTCTACCCGTGGGTGGCGCGCACCAGGCACGCGACGGCCGGCGTCGGACTCATCTCGCCGCCCCCGCACCACGACATCTACTCGATCGAAGACCTCAAGCAGCTGATCTTCGACCTGAAGCGTGCCAACCCGGATGCGCGTGTCCACGTCAAGCTCGTCAGCGAGTCCGGTATCGGCGCTGTCGCGGCGGGTGTCGCGAAGGCCCTGGCCGACGTCGTGCTGGTCTCCGGCCACGACGGCGGAACGGGCGCATCCCCGGTCAACTCGCTCAAGCACGCGGGCACCCCGTGGGAGCTCGGCCTGGCGGAGACGCAGCAGACGCTGATGCTCAACGGGATGCGCGACCGGGTGGTCGTGCAGGTCGACGGGCAGCTGAAGACGGGACGCGACGTGATCGTCGGCGCCCTGCTCGGCGCGGAGGAGTTCGGCTTCGCCACGGCGCCGCTGGTCGTCTCCGGCTGCATCATGATGCGCGTCTGCCACCTCGACACCTGCCCTGTCGGCGTCGCCACCCAGAACCCGGAGCTGCGCTCCCGGTTCTCCGGCAAGCCGGAGTTCGTGGTGAACTTCTTCGAGTTCATCGCGCAGGAGGTGCGCGAGTACCTCGCAGAGCTCGGCTTCCGCACGCTCGACGAGGCCATCGGCCACAACGAGCTGCTCGGCGTCGACGGAGCGATCGACCACTGGAAGGCATCGGGACTCGACCTCGCGCCGATCCTCACCGGCCCGGAGTTCCCCGCCGACGTCCCGCGCAAGAACGCGAGGACGCAGGATCACGAGCTGGACAAGCACTTCGACAACCACCTCATCCAGGAGAGCGCGGACGTGCTCGCCCGGGGCGGTCACATCGAGCTGAACCTGCCCATCCGGAACACCGAGCGCGCTGTCGGCACCATGCTCGGCCACGAGGTGACCGTGCGGCACGGCGAGAACGGCCTGCCGACGGGGTCCATCGAGATCACCCTCACGGGGTCGGCGGGGCAATCGCTCGGCGCGTTCCTGCCGAGCGGGATCACGCTGCGGCTCGAAGGCGACTCGAACGACTACGTCGGCAAGGGTCTCTCCGGCGGCCAGATCGTCGTCCGCCCTCCGAAGGGCAGCGTGTTCCCCGCGGAGGAGAACGTGATCGCCGGCAACGTGATCGGCTATGGCGCGACCCAGGGCAGCATGTTCATCCGCGGCATCGTCGGTGAGCGCTTCCTGGTCCGCAACTCCGGGGCGACGGCGGTCGTCGAGGGCGTCGGCGACCACGCGCTCGAGTACATGACCGGTGGACTCGCCGTGATCCTCGGCTCGACGGGGCGCAACCTCGGTGCAGGCATGTCCGGAGGCACCGCGTACGTCTACGACCTGCAGAGGGACCTCGTCAACCGCGATTCGCTCGCCAGCGGGGAACTGGAACTGCTGCCGCTCGGCAGTGCGGACGTGGAGATCGTGCGCGACCTGCTCGAACGGCACGTGGCCGAGACGGAGTCGGACCTGGCCGCGAGGCTGCTGGCGGACTTCGACGAGACCGTCGCCCGGTTCGTCAAGGTGCTGCCGCGCGACTACGCGGCCGTGCTGCAGATGCGTCAAGACGCCGTCGACGAGGGCTTGGACCCCGACGGCGACATCGTGTGGAACAGAATCTTGGAGGTGACCGGTGGCTGATCCAAAGGGCTTTTTGAAGGTTACGGAGCGCGAGCTTCCCAAGCGCCGGCCCGTGTCGGTGCGACTGATGGACTGGAAAGAGGTCTACGAGGCCGGCGACCCCGCCCAGCTCCGCAGGCAGGCCGGTCGCTGCATGGACTGCGGCGTGCCGTTCTGCCACCAGGGCTGCCCGCTCGGGAACCTCATCCCGGAGTGGAACGACCTGATGTACCGCGGTGAGGGGCGTCAGGCCATCGACCGGCTGCACGCCACCAACAACTTCCCGGAGTTCACCGGGCGGCTGTGCCCGGCTCCGTGCGAGTCGTCGTGCGTGCTCGGCATCAACCAGCCCGCGGTGACGATCAAGCAGGTCGAGGTGTCGATCATCGACCAGGCCTGGCAGAACGGCTGGGTGCAGCCGCACCCGCCGGAGCGCCTCACCGGCAAGACGGTCGCCGTCGTCGGTTCCGGCCCTGCCGGTCTCGCCGCCGCCCAGCAGCTCACCCGCGCCGGTCACACCGTCGCCGTGTACGAGCGCGACGACCGCATCGGCGGTCTGCTGCGCTACGGCATCCCGGACTTCAAGATGGAGAAGAAGCACCTCGAGGCGCGTCTCAACCAGATGATGGCGGAGGGCACCCGCTTCCGCGCCGGCGTCAACATCGGCGTCGACATCACCTGGGACGACCTGCGCGCCCGCTACGACTCCGTCGTGGTCGCCACCGGTGCGATGGTCCCTCGCGACCTGCCGATCCCGGGCCGCGACCTCAGCGGGGTGCACTTCGCGATGGAGTACCTCGTCCAGCAGAACAAGGCGGGCGCCGGCGACCAGGTCGCCGACCAGATCTCGGCGGAGGGCAAGCACGTCGTCGTCCTCGGCGGTGGGGACACCGGAGCGGACTGCATCGGAACGGCGCACCGCCAGGGCGCTGCCAGCGTCACCAACCTCGCCATCGGCAAGCAGCCGCCGTCGGAGCGCCCCGGCCACCAGCCGTGGCCGATGACGCCGACGCTGTTCGAGGTCTCCTCCGCACACGAGGAGGGCGGCAAGCGCGAGTACCTCGCATCCACCGTCGAATTCCTCTCCAACGAGTTCGGAGAGGTGCGCGCCATCCGCGTCGCGGAGACCGAGTACCTCGACGGACGCCGCGTGCCGAAGGCCGGCACCGAGCGCGAGATCCCCGCAGACCTCGTCCTCCTCGCCCTCGGCTTCACCGGCCCCGAGCAGGACGACCTGGATGCGCAGCTCGCCCTCCCGTTCGACGAGCGCGGCAACGTGACCCGCGACGCCGACTACCAGACCAGCCAGCCCGGCGTGTTCGTCGCCGGCGATGCTGGGCGCGGACAGTCGCTCATCGTGTGGGCGATCGCAGAAGGTCGTGCAGCGGCCGCCGCCGTTGACCGGTATCTTGAAGGGGAGACGCATCTGCCGTCCCCCGTCCGCCCCACCGACAGGGGAATCCTCGTCTGACTGAACGGACTCCCCGGCACCCCGCGGGCGTCATCACCGAATCGAGCGCCGTCAGGGGCGCAGAATCACGGAGCAAGCAAAAAGTATGAGAAGGGCGAAAATCGTCGCGACCCTCGGGCCAGCGACCTCGAGCTATGACAACATCCGCGCGATCATCGACGCGGGTGTTGACGTGGCCAGGATGAACCTGAGTCACGGAAGCTACGACGTCCACGAGGGCGTCTACGCCAACGTGCGCAAGGCCGCCGACGACGCAGGCAAGCCGGTCGCCGTCCTGGTCGACCTCCAGGGCCCGAAGATCCGTCTCGGCAAGTTCGAGGCAGGTCCATACGACCTCGCCGAAGGCGACATCTTCAAGATCACCACCGAAGACATCATCGGCACCAAGGAGATCTCCTCCACCACGTTCAAGGGGCTGCCCCAGGACGTCAAGCCGGGCGACTTCCTCCTCATCGACGACGGCAAGGTGCGCGTGCAGGTCGTGGAGACCGACGGCACCGTCGTCACCACCAAGGTGATCGTCGCCGGTCCCGTCTCCAACAACAAGGGCATCAACCTGCCCGGCGTCGCGGTCAACGTGCCTGCGCTGTCCGAGAAGGACGAGGCGGACCTCCGCTGGGGCCTCAAGCTCGGCGCGGACCTCATCGCGCTGTCGTTCGTGCGCAACGCCGCCGACATCGAGCGCGTGCACGAAATCATGGCGGAGGAGGGCCGCAAGCTCCCCGTCGTCGCCAAGATCGAGAAGCCGCAGGCCGTCGACAACCTCGAGGGCATCATCGAGGCGTTCGACGCGATCATGGTCGCCCGTGGCGACCTGGGCGTCGAGCTGCCGCTCGAAGCCGTCCCGATCGTGCAGAAGCGCGCCGTCGAGCTCGCCCGCCGTGCGGCCAAGCCGGTCATCGTCGCCACGCAGATGCTCGAGTCGATGATCTCCAGCCCCGTCCCCACCCGCGCGGAGACCTCCGACGTCGCCAACGCCGTCCTCGACGGTGCTGACGCGGTCATGCTCTCCGGCGAGACCAGCGTTGGCGAGTACCCGGTCATCACGGTGCAGACCATGGCGCGCATCGTGGAGTCGACGGAGGAGCACGGTCTCGACCGCATCCAGCCGCTCGGCACCAAGCCCCGCACCCAGAGCGGAGCGATCACCCTCGCCGCCGTCGAGGTGGCCGAGTTCGTCGAGGCGAAGTACCTCTGCGTGTTCACCGAGTCCGGCGAGTCCGCCCGCCGCATGTCGCGCATCCGGAACAAGATCCCGATCCTGGCGTTCACGCCGGAGGAGTCGGTGCGTCGTCGCATGGCGCTGAACTGGGGCGTCGAGTCGTTCGTCGTCTCGCGCGTCACCCACACCGACCAGATGGTCGCGCAGGTGGACGAGGCTCTGAAGTCGACCGGCCGCGCCGTGAACGGCGACAAGGTCATCATCATCTCGGGTTCCCCTCCCGGAATCCCCGGAACCACCAACGACATCCGCGTCCACAGGGTGGGCGACGTCCTCTAAGACGTCTGGATGTGCGAACGGCCCCCGCGATGTGCGGGGGCCGTTCGGCGTTTCCCACGGAGTTCGCAGCATCCCCGAGGGTTCGCCGACCCGCCACAGGCGTAGTCTCGACTCCATGAAACGCCGCTGGGTCCGTTGGCTTCCCGCCGCTGTCGTGCCTGCCGCGATCGCGGCCGGTGTCATCATCGCGCCGCTCGCCGCCGGGGCCGCCGATCTTCCGTCGAAGACGCCGGACGAGGTGCTCCGGCTGGTCGCGGCGAGTGACGTGAAGGCGTTCTCCGGCACGGTCGAGCAGAGCTCGGAGCTCGGGCTGCCGTCGATCCCGTCGACCGGGCCAGGGTCGGGTTCCGGCTCGGCGTCGGGTTCTGCGTCCGGTGATGCCGCAAGCATCCTGGAGCTGCTGACCGGCGACCACACGGCGAAGGTGTACGTGGACGGCCCGGCGAAGCAGCGCCTCCAGGTGCTCGACCAGCTGGCCGAACGGGATGTGATCCGCAACGGCTCCGACGTCTGGCTCTACACGTCGACCGGCAAGAAGGTCACGCACGTGACGCTGCCCGATCGCTCCACCGTGAAGTCGCCAGACAACAAGCGACCGGACCCGGATGCAACGACGGGCGCGGCCACGACCCCGTCGCAGCTGGCGCAGCGCTTCCTCGCGGCTGTCGATCCCAGCACATCGGTCACCCTCGGCGACCCGGTGAAGGTCGCCGGACGCGACGCGTACGACCTCGTTCTCACCCCGAAGACCGACGCGACGCTCGTCGGCTCCGTCTCCATCGCGGTCGACGGCACTACGGGCATCCCGCTGCGGGTGCAGGTGGATGCGCGCGGCCAGAGCACACCCGCCTTCGAGACCGGGTTCAGCGAGTTCAGCACGGCGACGCCGTCCGCGAGCGTGTTCGCGTTCACGCCGCCGACCGGCGCGACGGTGACGGAGCAGGCGCTTCCCGCCCCGGGCGAGAAGAAGGCGGAGGCAGGGACGCACGCGAAGCCGACCGTGACCGGCACCGGCTGGGACGCGGTCGTCAGCGCACCGGCTGGCTCCGTTCCCTCCGACCTCACCTCGTCCCCGCTGTTCGCTCAGCTGACCACCCCGGTGGACGGCGGACGCGCCTTCAGCACCTCGCTCGTGTCTGTGCTCGTCACCGACGACGGACGGGTGTTCGCCGGCGCGGTGCCCGTGTCCGCCCTGCAGGCCGCCGCTCGGTGACCGACGCAGCCGCCGCCATCACGACGAGCGGCCTCAGCAAGCGGTTCGGCTCGCGCACCGTGGTCGACGGCATTGACCTGCACGTCCCGCGCGGCTCGGTGTTCGGGTTCCTCGGGCCGAACGGGTCGGGCAAGACCACGACCATCCGGATGCTGCTCGGGCTGGTCTCCGCGTCCGCCGGGGAGATCCGGCTGTTCGAGCAGCAGATGCCGGCCAGCGGGGCGACGGTCCTGCCGCGGGTTGGCGCGCTGGTCGAGGGTCCGGCGTTCGCGCCGTACCTGTCTGGCACGGCCAACCTGCTGCGCCGTGACTCCGCCGACCGCTACGCCCCGTCCGCAACGCGTCGCGCGCGTGTCGCCGCCGCTCTCGACCGTGTCGGGCTCACCCACGCGGCGGGAAGGAACGTGCGCGCGTACTCGCTCGGAATGAAGCAGCGCCTCGGCATCGCCGGCGCCCTCCTCACCGACCGCGACCTGCTCATCCTGGACGAGCCGACCAACGGCCTCGACCCGCAGGGCACCAGGGAGGTGCGCTCGCTCGTGCGCTCCCTCGCCGACGAGGGACGCACGGTGTTCGTGTCCAGCCACCTGCTCGCCGAGATCGAGCAGATCTGCACGCACGCCGCGATCATGCGCACCGGACGGCTGGTCGCGCAGGGCTCGCTCGACGAGCTGCGCGGCGCCACGGGACCGCGCGTGCGCGTGGAGACCCCGGATGCGCGGGCGGCGGCGACCATCCTCACCGGGCTCGGGATCGCCCCGGCCACCGCCACTGCGGCCAACTCCGGCTCTGGCACGACCACCGAGTCCGGCAGCGTCCTGGATGCGCCGCTCCCCGTCCCCGCGCCCGCCGCGGAGGACATCGTGGCGGCCCTCGTCGCCGGCGGCGTGCGGGTGCGCGGCTTCGGCGTGCACGGGTCGACGCTGGAGGAACGTTTCGTGGAGCTCACCGGGGAGGGCTTCGATGTCGAGCAGTGAGACGGCGACCGGCGGGGGAGCAGGGGCGGAGGCCACGCCCGCGCATCCGGTGCTCACGGCGAATCGGCCGCGTCCGGCTGCCGGGTGGTCGCTGCTCTGGTCGGAGCTGTCCGTCCTGTTCCGGCGCTGGCGCACCTGGGCGATGCTCGCCGCCCTCGCCGCCATCCCCATCCTGATCGCCATTGCTGTGCGGCTGACCGGCGGGGCGCGCGCCGGGCGTGGTCCGGCCTTCCTCGACCAGATCACCGCGAACGGCCTGTTCGTCGGCTTCACGGCGCTGGTGGTGTGCGTTCCGCTGTTCCTGCCGCTCACCGTCGGCGTGGTCGCCGGTGACACCATCGCGGGCGAGGCGAGCCACGGCACGCTGCGCTACCTGGTGATCGCCCCGGCCGGGCGGCTGCGGCTGCTCGCAGTGAAGTACGCGGGAGCTGCGGCATTCTGCATCGCCGGGACGCTGGTGGTGATCGTCTCCGGGTCGGCGATCGGCGCCATCCTGTTCCCCATCGGGCCGGTCACCCTGCTCTCCGGCACGCAGGTCGGGCCGTGGGATGCGTTCGGGCGCCTGCTCATGATCGGCGCGTATGTGGTCGTGTCCCTGCTCGGGCTGTGCGCCATCGGGCTGTTCTTCTCCACCTTGACCGACGTGCCGGTCGGTGCGATGGCGGCGACCATCGTGCTCTCGGTGGTGTCGCAGGTGCTCGACCAGCTGCCGCAGCTGGAGGCGCTGCATCCCTGGCTGTTCAGCCACTACTGGTTCGGCTTCGCCGACTTCCTGCGCGACCCGGTGAGCTGGGACGCGTTCGGCAGCAACGCTCTGCTGCAGCTCGGCTACGTCGCGGTGTTCGGCGCGCTGGCGGTCGGCCGGTTCACGACGAAGGACATTCTCTCCTAGACCTCGCCTACGGGATCGACTCCGCCGTCGATTCGAGGTCGGACTTCGGGTGGTCGCGCTGCGTGGCGATGGTGACGCCCGCCGCGACGCAGACCACCGCGATCCCGAGCAGCTGGACGCCGCTGAACGACTCGTGCAGCACGAGCACCCCGAACAGGGTTGCGATGGCGGGCCCGAGGCTCGTGATGACCGCGTAGAGCCGCGGGGTGATCCTGCGCAGGATGAACGTGTCGAGGCTGTACGGGATGGCGGAGGACAGCACGCCCGCTGCCACGAGCATCCCGAGCACCGGCCAGTTCAGACGGCTGTAGTCGACCACGAACAGGGCGATCGGCAGCAGGATGATCGTGGCGACCACGCTCGCGACGCTCAGCCCTTCCAGCCCCGGCAGGCGTGTGGCGACCCGGCGGGTGAGCAGGATGTACGCCGCCCAGCTCGCGGCGGCCGTCAGGGCGAGCACGACCCCGAGCGGGTCGATCGCGCCCTCCGTGCCGGTGAGCAGCACGACGCCGCCCGCCGCGAAGAGCGCGCACACCACATCCACGACCCGGCGGGAGCCGGCCAGCGCGAGCGCGAACGGTCCGAGGAACTCGATGGTGGCGGCGATGCCGAGCCCGAGCCTGCCGACCGCCTCGTAGAAGCTGAGGTTCATGGTCGCCAGCACCACGCCGAGCGCGATGGCCGGCCAGAGGCGCCGCCAGGTGAGTTCCGCCCGCTTCGGGCGGTAGAACGGGAGGACCGCGATGGCGGTGATGACCTGCCTGACCGCCACGACCACCACGGACCCGACGATCGGGATGAGCAGCCCGGCCACCGACGATCCGAAGTTGATGCTGACCTCGGTCGCGACCTGGGTGCCTGCGCCGATCAGGCGGTCGCGTCTGGGTGTCACCAGACGAGCTTATGGGGTCACGGCACCAGCTCACGCCGCATGATCGCGCGCGTGGCCGAGGGCCGCCGCACCACCGCGAACCCGGCGGACTCGAACAGCGAGACGGTGCCGTGGTAGCGCTCTGCAGCGCTGAGCGACGGCCGGACGCCCGGGTCGACCGGGTAGCCCTCGATCACCTCCGCGCCGCGCTCCGCCGCGTGCTCGACCGCTCCGGCGAGCAGCGCGCGGGCGACCCCCCGCTTGCGGTGGTCGATGCGCACGACGAAGCAGGTGACCGCCCACGGGTCGTCTGGGTCGCCCGCCAGCCGTTTGGTGATCGGCGAGCGCCGCAGTCCCGGATACGCGGTGTACGGCTCCACGGCGGACCAGCCGACCGGCTCGCCGTCGATGCGCGCGATGACGCCGGGGGATCCCTGCTCGACGGACGTGTGCAGCAGCGCGGTCTTCTCGTCGGTGGGCGTCGCGCGGAACTCTCCGCCGCTCAGCTTGAACCACTGGCACCAGCATCCGGAGGGGTCTCCGCGTTCCCCGAACACGGTGCGCAGGTCGTCCCAGGTGTCCGCTCCGACGGATTCGACGGTGATCGACGGCTGTGTCATGCCGCCACGCTACCGCGCGTGCAGCGCCCCGGCGAGGATCGTGGGGTGCTCGACGTGCCCGAAGTGTCCGGTCGCCGGAACCACCACAGCGCGGAAGTCCGGGATGATCGCCGCCAGCCGGTCGTCGTCGTCCGCACCGACGAACACGTCCCTGTCGCCGTGCAGTGCCAGCACGGGGCACCGGATACGCGCCCAGCGGGCCGCCGCCGGGTACGTCGTCGCGCAGTGCAGTGCCCGGAGGAACGCGCCGGGGCGCAGGTCGTGCGCGAGGTCGTGCACGGCCTGGCGGTCGACCACGGTGAACAGGGGAGCGGCCAGCAGTGTCAGGATCCCGCTGCCGTCGAGCGCGCGGACGAACCGGGCGGCGTACGGTCCGAGCCCCGCGAGCATCCGGATGCCCACGCCGAGCAGCATCAGCGGCGCGTACTTCAGGAGGCGGCCGACCGGGCCGAGGCGGTCGCCGCGGCCGCCGAACGTGGTCGCGGAGACCAGCAGCACGGACTCGGTGGCCGCCGGTTCGCGCACGGCCAGTTCGAGCGCGACAAAGCCGCCGAGGGAGTGGCCGACGAGACGCCAGCGGGTGTATCCGAGGGAGCGGGCGACCTGGGCCACCGCGTCGGCCAGGCCGGTCGCGTCGAGCGCCGACAGGTCGTCGACGGGGGAGTCTCCCCAGCCGGGCAGGTCCGGCACGACCAGGTCGGCCACGGAGCCACCCGTCTCCGCTGCGCCGATGGCCGCGCGCCAGGTGGTCCAGGAGCCGGCGGCACCGTGCAGCAGGATCGTGGCGGTGTGCGACTCCCGGGGCGTGTGGCGCACGGCCACGGGTCCGAGCGCTGTGTCGACGGTGGAGACATCCATACCTGTTGTTCGGAGCGGTCCCCCCGTAGGATGCCGAGCGAGGGGAAGGAATCCTGTGACGACACCGACCACCACGCTCACTCCCGAGACTCTCGACCGATTGGATGCGTGGTGGCGAGCCGCCAACTACCTCTCGGTCGGCCAGATCTACCTGCTGGACAATCCGTTGCTGCGCGAGCCGCTGACCCGCGACCACATCAAGCCGCGGCTGCTCGGCCACTGGGGCACGACGCCCGGCCTGAACTTCATCTATGCGCACCTCAACCGAGTGATCCAGGAGCGCGACCTGGACACGATCTTCGTCGCCGGCCCCGGCCACGGCGGCCCAGGAGTGGTGGCGAGCGCCTACCTCGACGGTACGTACAGCGAGATCTACAGCGCGATCGACAGGAGCACGGACGGGCTGCGCCGCCTGTTCCGGCAGTTCTCGTTCCCCGGCGGCATCCCGAGCCACGCCGCTCCGGAGACGCCGGGGTCGATCCACGAGGGCGGGGAGCTCGGCTACGCGCTCTCGCACGCGTACGGTGCGGCGTTCGACAACCCGGACCTGCTGGTCGCCGCCGTCGTCGGCGACGGGGAGGCGGAGACCGGCCCGCTCGCGACCGCCTGGCACTCGAACAAGTTCCTCGACCCCGTCACCGACGGCGTCGTGCTGCCGATCCTGCACCTCAACGGCTACAAGATCGCGAACCCGACCGTACTGGCGCGCATCCCGGAGAGCGAGCTGTTCGACCTGATGCGGGGATACGGCCACACGCCGTACCTCGTCTCCGGCGGCTTCGACGGGGAGGACCCGCGCGCCGTGCACGAGCGGATGGCGGAGACGATGGACCGCATCCTGGACCAGATCGCGGGCATCAAGGCGGCCGCCGCGGCGGGTGAGCTGACCGAGCGGCCGGCCTGGCCGATGCTCATCCTGCGCACGCCGAAAGGCTGGACCTGCCCGAAGGAGATCGACGGGCATCCGGCCGAGAACAACTGGCGCTCCCACCAGGTGCCGCTCGCCGACGCCCGCGACACCGAGGAGCACACGCGCCTGCTGGAGAGCTGGATGGCGTCGTACCGGCCGGAGGAGCTGTTCGACGAGTCGGGAGCCCCGGTCGAACTCGTCACCGCGCTCGCGCCGGACGGCGACAGGCGGATGAGCGCCAACCCCGTCGCCAACGGCGGACTGCTGCGGCGCGACCTGCGGCTGCCCGACTTCCGGGAGTACGCGGTGGATGTCCCGTCGCCGGGCGAGACCGTGGCAGAGGCCACGAAGGTGCTGGGCGAGTGGTTCAGGGACGTGATGGAGGCGAACCCGCGCGACTTCCGCCTGTTCGGGCCGGACGAGACGGCCTCCAACCGGCTGCAGGCCGTCTACGACGTGACCGCCAAGCAGTGGAACGCCGAGTTCTGGCCGATCGACGAGGACAACCACCTCGCACGTTCCGGACGGGTGATGGAGATGCTCAGCGAGCACCAGTGCCAGGGCTGGCTGGAGGGCTACCTGCTCACCGGCAGGCACGGGGTGGTCAACTCGTACGAGGCGTTCATCCACATCGTCGACTCGATGTTCAACCAGCACGCCAAGTGGCTGAAGTCGTCCAGGGAGATCGAGTGGCGGCGGCCGGTGGCGTCGCTCAACTATCTGCTCAGCTCCCACGTCTGGCGGCAGGACCACAACGGGGCGTCGCATCAGGATCCCGGCTTCATCGACCACGTGGTCAACAAGAAGGCCGACATCGTGCGGGTGTACCTGCCGTTCGACGCGAACACGCTGCTGTCGACGTACGATCACTGCCTGCGCTCCGTCGACTACGTGAACGTGGTGGTCGCCGGCAAGCAACCAGCGCCGAACTGGCTGACGATGGAGGAAGCGATCGCCCACTGCACCCGCGGCATCGGCATCTTCGACTGGGCGGGCACCGAGGTGGATGGGGAGGAACCGGATGTGGTCCTCGGCTGCGCGGGCGACATCCCGACCCTGGAGGTGCTGGCAGCCGCGTCCATCCTGCGGGAGCGCATCCCGTCGCTGAAGGTGCGCGTGGTCAACGTGGTCGACCTGATGCGGCTGCAGAGCGAGGGCGAGCATCCGCACGGCCTCAACGACCACGCGTACAACGCCCTGTTCACCACCGACAAGCCGGTGATCTTCGCCTACCACGGCTACCCGTGGCTGATCCACCGCCTGACCTACCGGCGGGCAGGCCACGACAACCTGCACGTGCGCGGCTACAAGGAGGAGGGCACCACCACGACGCCGTTCGACATGGTGATGCTCAACGACCTCGACCGGTACCACCTGGTGATCGACGTGCTCGACCGGGTGCCGGGCCTCGCCGCCCGCGAGGGCGCGTTCCGCCAGGAGATGCAGGATGCGCGCATCGCCGCCCGCGAGTACACGCGGGCACACGGCGAGGACATCCCCGAGGTCGCGGAGTGGACCTGGGCGGGAGGCACGCGGACGACGCGCTTCGACACGACGGGCGGCGACAACGACTGAGAGCTGAGGACGACCTGCGCGGTCAGAGCGGCGAGGCCGCCGTCGGATCGACGACGGTGAGCTCGGCGATCTTCGCCGCCCGGCCGTCTCCGGAGGAACGGCCGGTGAGCCTGCGGCCGATCCACGGCAGCACGTAGCGGCGGTAGTAGTCCGCGGTGCGGCGGGACCGCTCTCCGGGCGGAGCGGCGGCGACCTCCTCCACGCCCCACTCTGCGGGAACGGGGACGCCGAACGCGGTGAGCACGTTGCTCGCGACGCGCGCGTGGCCGAGCGGGTTGAGGTGCAGGCGGTCCGGCGACCAGTAGCGCAGGTCCCAGAGGGTCTCGTCGGCCCAGTTGTCGACGAAGGTGACGTTCTCGAGCGGCAGGTGGCTGCGCACCGCATCCGCGAGCTCGTTGCCCCGGCGGCGCACCAGGCCGCCCATCGGCAGGTGCGCCGACGGGTTCGCGCCGCTCAGCAGCAGCAGGTGGATGCCCTCCGCGGTGACGCGCTTCGCCGCATCCACCAGCTGGGTCGCGACGCCGTCGATGGAGACGCGGGGCCGCATGATGTCGTTGCCTCCGCCGTTCAGGCTGATCAGCTGCGGGTGCTGGGCGATGGCGGGCGGCAGCTGCTCCTCGATCAGGGGGCTCAGCTTGCGTCCCCGGATGGCGAGGTTGGCGTAGCGCACGTCCCCGCCGTCCCTGCCGGCCGCGATGGCCAGCCCCAGCGCGACGAAGTCGGCCCAGCCGCGCGCGCGGCCGTCCGGCAGTTCGTCTCCGACACCCTCTGTGAAACTGTCGCCGACCGCGATATAGCTCGTGAACACATCGCTACGTTACCCGCCCGCTAGTAGCATGGGCGCCAGTTCAGCCAGTGCAGATCGAGCAGAGGAGCCCACGATGTCACGAGTCAGTCCCTTCCTGTGGTTCGACGACCAGGCGGAGCAGGCGGCGGAGTTCTATGTCTCCGTCATCCCGAACTCGCGGATGCTGGACGTCAGCCGGTTCGCACCGGATGCGCCCGGTCAGGCGGCCGGGGTGTCCAGGGTGCGGTTCGAACTCGACGGCGTGGAGGTGATGGCGCTGAACGGCGGCCCGATCTTCGCGTTCACGGAGGCGTTCTCGTTCTCGGTGACCGTCGACGACCAGGCGGAGGTCGACCGGCTGTGGGATGCGCTCACCTCCGACGGGGGAGAGCCCGGCCAGTGCGGCTGGTTGAAAGACCGGTGGGGCCTCAGCTGGCAGATCGTGCCGTCCGCCCTGGACGAGCTGCTGAGCGACCCGGACCCGGCGAGGGCGAACCGCGCCGTGCAGGCGATGCTGAGCATGGGCAAGCTGGACATCGCCGCCCTGCGCGCCGCAGCGGACGGCTGAGCCGGGCTGACCCGGCCGGGAGCTGCTACTGCGCGATCAGCGCCTGCCAGGCGAGCAGGTGCTCCGCGGTGACCCCGCGGTATCCCGCGATTCCGGAGAGCTGCTGCCGCGCCAGCGCCGTCTGGGCTTCGAGGGCGACGGCGGTGTCGTCGCCGAACGTGTACTGCGGCCCTCCCGCGACGGCGGGCGTGTCCGTCTCGACGCCGACGGTGAACGGCACGGAGCGCGCTGCGGCAGCGGTGGCGGCCGGCTGGGCGAGCGCGACGATCCCGTCGGCTCTCGCCGCGTGATCGGAGAACGCGACGATCGCGACCGTGTCGAGGTGGGGGAGCAGGCTGTCGAACGCCGTTGAGGCTCCGTACGGCTTCGCTTCCAGCCACCACGGCAGGTCGGCGCCGATCGGCGTGCCGTTCGCGACGGCGGCCGCCGCGTCGAACATCGTGCTCAGCTGCGGCACGATGACGCCGAGGTCGGGTTCGCCTGCCGCAGACGCCCACGGTTCGACGTCGAACTGGATCGCGTCGAAGTCGGCGGTGGCGAGCGCATCGTGGGTCCACTGTGCGGCGAGCTGCGGCTGCCTGGCCCACTCCGGATCCCCGCCGAGCGCGGCGACGGTCGTCACGCCTGCACCGTGCAGCGCCTCGACGGCCTGGGGCAGCCAGGTGGCGAACGCGCCCTCCTGCGGCGCCCACGGCACGGACAGGTAGACGCTGGTCAGGTGATGCTCAGCGGCGAAGGCGGCGAGCGCGTCCGGCTGGAACTGCTGCTGGCCGAGGCCACGGGCGTCGGTCGCCGGGTCGATGGGGTTGCCCCACGCCCACACGCTGGTGATCGCGGACGGCGACGAGCCCTCGGAGACGTTGGCGACCGCGTTCGCGGCGGCGGGTGCCAGCACGGCGGCCGCCAGAACGACGAAGCCTGCGCCGGCGATGGCCGACCTGATGCCTCGGATACGCATGCACACCCCTCTCCTGTTTCGTCAAGCGAATAAGGCGCTGTCATTTCGGGTGTGCAGCAGTCCCATTGTGGCAGGAGGTTCGGGGGACGTTAACCCTCATTCCGGGGTACATCCTGCGGGATGACCACGCTCGCGAACATCCGGAGCCGCCGGTCGTCGGTCGGCGTGTTTCCGATCCGGGAGGCGAGGACCTGTCCGAGCTCCGCGCCGAGTTCGGCGAACTCGGCGTCGCTCAGCCAGAGCCCGGACATGCTGTACCCAGCGCCGTCGGCGACCAGGTCGGGCGTCCCGGCGGCCAGGTACTCGTCGAACGCGGTGAGGAGGTGGGCGATGTACGCCCGGAACATCGCGGCGTGCTGCTCGGTGCTCAGGGTCGCCAGCTCGTCCGGCGTGACGCGTGCGGCATCCACGCGGAGGGCGAGGGTGCGCTCGACCCCGCCGCGGACCCGCCGCTCGGAGACCACCTCGAGGACGCCCGCGGTGCTGAGAAGTGAGACGTGGCGGTAGAGCGTCGCCGTCGGCACGTCGGAGAGCTGCTCGGCGAGCTGAGCGGTCGTGAGCGTCCTGTCGCCGAGGAACGCCTGCACGATGCGCAGCCGCACCGGGTGGAGGAGGAGCTCCGAGCTGTTCATCCGCCCAGTCTAGAGGTTTTGTTCTCGCCCGTGATAATGTTCTCGCATTCGAGAACAATCGTGGAGGGATCGACGGTGCATGTGAATCTGGACATCGGCTCGCTGCCCGTGGCCGTGCTCGTGATCCTGGGCATCGTCCTGGTCGCGCAACTGGTGCTGCTGGTGTGGGCGCTGGTCGATCTGGTGCGGAGGCCGACGGCCGCCGTGGCGTTCGGCAACAAGTGGGTGTGGGTGGCGATCATCGTGCTCGTCAACCTGATCGGGCCCATCCTGTACTTCGTCGTCGGGCGCCTGCGAGTGGCGCAGGAGCAGCCGGTGCTGGCTCCGGTGGCCAGGGTGACGATGGCCGAGGTCGCCGACGCCCTCTACGGCAGGCGAGACGGCACACGAGACGACAGCCGAAACGACGGGGGAGACGCATGAGCGCCGCGCTGGAGCTGGTGGGGCTGACCAAGGAGTTCGGCGGGAAGCGCGCGCTCGACGCCGTGGACCTGAGCGTCGCCGACGGCTCGATCTTCGGCTTCCTCGGCCCGAACGGTGCGGGCAAGACCACGGCGCTGCGCATCGTCACCGGCCTCGCCCGGCCGACCAGCGGGACGGTGCGGGTGCTCGGCCAGGACGTCGCGACGGCGGGCAACGCCGTGCGCGCGCAGCTCGGCTTCCTGCCGGACGTCCCTGCGTTCTACGAGTGGATGACGGCGCCGGAGTTCATGCGGTTCGTCGGCGGACTGTTCGGGCTGGAGCACCGCATCCTGAACCAGCGGACGGCGATGCTGCTCGACATCGCCGGGCTCGCCGGGGTGACCACCAGGATCGGCGGGTACTCGCGAGGGATGAAGCAGCGGCTCGGGATCGCGCAGGCGCTGATCAACGCGCCCCGGCTGCTGCTGCTCGACGAGCCGACGAGCGCCCTCGACCCCATCGGCCGCAAGGACGTGCTCGACATGCTCGACGCGCTGCGCGGCCGGGCGACGATCTTCTTCTCCTCGCACATCCTGGGCGATGTGGAGCGAGTCTGCGACACCGTCGCGATCCTGAACCACGGGCGCGTGCTCACCCAGGCGAGCATGCACGAGCTGAAGGAACGCCACAGCGGCCACCGCATCGTGCTCGAGGTCACGGACGGTGCGGACGCGCTGGCCGCCGCCATCACGGCGCAGCCGTGGGCCACGTCGGTCTCCCGTGGCGGCCACGGCACCATCGAGGTGCTGGTGGCCGATCAGGATGCCGCACAGCGCGAACTGCCGGCGCTCGTCGCTGCGCAGCACGCCGGACTGGTGCGGCTGGAGGCGGTCGAACCCGGTCTGGAAGACGTGTTCGTCGAGCTGGTCGGGGAGGTGGCGTGATGCGCTCCGCCCTCGTGTTCGCCCGCAAGGAGGCGTTCGAGATCCTCCGCACCTGGCGCGTCTTCGTGCTGCCGGCCATCCTGCTGCTCTTCGCACTCACCGGTCCGCTGCTCGCCAAGTACACGCCGGAGATCCTCGCCGCGGTCGCCGGCGACCAGTTCTCGTCCCTGCCGCTGCCGACCCCGACCGTGCTCGACGCATACGGCCAGTGGATCAAGAACCTCGGCCAGATCGGAATCTTCGCCCTGGTCATCATCTACGGCGGGATCGTGTCGGGCGAGCGACGCAGCGGCACCGCGATCCTCGTGCTCACCAAACCGGTGTCGCGGGTGGCGTTCGTGGTGGTGAAGGCCATCGTCAACGCGGTCTACCTCGCGGTGCTGCTGGTGGCCGGCACCCTCGTGACCTGGGCGGTGACCGCCGCCGTGTTCGGCGAGGCTCCGGGAGGCGCCCTGTGGTCGTCGGCGCTGGTCTGGCTGGTGCTCGCGGTGTTCTACCTGGCCGTGATGACGCTGTTCTCGGTGCTCATCCCGTCGGCGGCGGGCGCGGCGGGCGCTGGGCTCGGCCTGTTCGCGGTGATCTCGGTCGCCGGCGTGTGGAAGCCGCTCGCCGACTGGTCGCCGGCCGGGCTGCTCGGCCAGGCCACGTCGCTGGCGGCCGGGGCGCCCGCGGACGGCGACGCCGTGCTGTGGTCGGTGCTCATCTCGCTGGGCGTCGCCGTGCTGGCGGTGCTGGGCGCCGCCGCGCTGTTCCGGCGTCAGGAGCTGTGAGGCGCGCGGCGGGCCGCTAGAGGACCTTCCGCACCACCTGGCTGCCCGCCGTGACGACGGTCCGCGGTGCGACGTCCTTCGCGATCACCGCGCCCGCCCCGATCACGGCGCCGTCACCGATGGTCACCCCGGGGGTCACGGTCACGTTCGCGCCGATCCACACCTCTGCGCCGATCACGATGGGCGCGGCCGTGATGCCGTCGTAGCGCTCGGACGGCGCGACGGGATGCCCGGCCGTGCTGAGCGTGACGCCAGGGCCGATCATCGTGCCGTCGCCGATGGTGATGCCGCCGATGTCGTAGAACGAGCAGTTCTGGTTCACGAACACCCGCTCACCCAGGGTGAGCCCGAGTCCGTGGTCGCAGTAGAACGGGGGATACACGGTCAGCCCGGCGGGGAGCGGGCCGCCGATGATCTCGCTCAGCAGCGCCGCCCGCCCGGACTCGTCCGTGAACGGCAGAGCGTTGAGCCGCGAGGTGAGACCGAGCACGGTCTGCACCCGCTCCGTCACCGCCCGCGACTCGGGGGTGCGCCGCGGGATGAGCCGCTCGCCGCTCATCGCCGACCGCTCATCGCCACCCGCTCATCGCCAGCCGGCCGCCGGCGCGATGTCCCGCACGATCGACTCCAGGATGCGCGCGTTGAACTCGACGCCCAGCTGGTTCGGCACCGTCACCAGCACCGTGTCCGCCGCCTGCACGGCCTCGTCCGCTGCGAGCTCGGCCGCGATCACGTCCGGTTCACCGACGAAGCTGCGGCCGAACCGGGCGAGTCCTCCGTCGAGGTGGCCGACCTGGTCGCTCGACTCCGCCACGGCGCTCGCGCCGAAGTAGCGGCGGGTCTCGTCGTCGATGATCGGGATGATGCTGCGGCTGACCGAGACGCGGGGCTCGCGCTCGTGACCTGCCTCGCGCCAGGCATCCCGGAACATCCGGATCTGCTCGGCCTGCAGCTGGTCGAACGGCACCCCGGTGTCTTCCGTGAGCAGGGTGGAGCTCATCAGGTTCATGCCCTGCTCGGCCGTCCACACCGCCGTGGCGCGGCTGCCGGCACCCCACCAGATGCGCTCGTCCAGGCCGGGAGAGCGCGGCTCGATGGCGAGCGGCTGCGAAACGCCGGTCATCTGCGGGTTGGACATCGCGATCCCGGCCCCGGCGATCGCGGCGCGGAACACCTCGGTGTGGCGGCGCGCCATGTCGGCGTCGGACTCGTCCTCCGCCGGCACGTAGCCGAACGACTCGTAGCCGTGCAGCGCCGTCTCCGGTGACCCCCTGCTGATGCCGAGCTGCAGTCTCCCGCCGCTGATCAGGTCGGCCGCCGCTGCGGACTCCGCGGCGTAGAGCGGGTTCTCGTAGCGCATGTCGATCACGCCCGTGCCGATCTCGATGGTGCTCGTGCGGGCGCCGATCGCCGCGAGCAGCGGGAACGGAGACGCCAGCTGCCTGGCGAAGTGGTGCACGCGCACGTACGCGCCGTCGACGCCGACCTCCTCGGCGGCGACCGCCAGCTCGATGGTCTGCTGCAGAGCGTCCGCCGCCGTGCGCGACACAGAGCCGGGGATCGGCTGCCAGTGGCCGAAGGAGAGGAATCCGATGCGTTTCACAGTGAACACAATCATGCCCCCGATCCGGGTATTCCGCAGGTCGCCTGCTGCGGCGTATCGTCGCAGGGTGGTCGACTGGTTGTGCGCTGCGTGCGCCGTGGAGTTCCCCGCGGGAGACGAACCTCCCGCTTCGTGCCCGATCTGCGAGGACGAGCGGCAGTACGTGCCGCCTGGCGGGCAGGAGTGGACGTCGCTGCAGGCGCTGCAGCGTGCGGGGGAGCGGGTGACCGTCACCGAGCTCGAGCCCGACCTGTACGCGCTGCGGTCCGAGCCCAAGATCGGCATCGGGCAGCAGAGCATGCTGCTGCGCACGCCCGAGGGCAACCTGCTCTGGGACCCGACGGGCTACGTCGACGAAGCGGCGGCCGCTGCCGTGCAAGATCTCGGCGGCGTCGCGGTCATCGCCACCAGTCACCCGCACATGTTCGGTGCGCAGACCTCCTGGTCCAGGATGCTCGGCGACCCGCCCGTGCTGGTTCACACCGCGGACCGCGACTGGGTGCAGCGGGACGAGCCGAGCATCCGGACCTGGAGCGGAGACGAGGAGGTGCTGCCAGGCGTGACGCTGCGCACGATCGGCGGCCATTTCCCCGGCAGCGCGATCGTGCACTGGGACCGCGGGGTGGTGCTCGCGGGCGACACGGTGTTCCCCGGTCCGTCGCAGCGCTGGGTGACGTTCATGCGCAGCTTCCCGAATGCGATCCCGCTGTCGGCCGCCGTCGTGCGGCGGACGGCCGACAGGGTCTGCGAACGGCCGTTCGACCGGCTGTACGGCAACCTGGGCAATGTGGTGCCCGTGGATGCGCGCGCGGCGGTGCTGCGCTCGGCCGAGCGCTACATCGGCTGGGTGAGCGGCGCGTTCGACGACCTCACCTGAGCGGAGACCTACGCCAGATAGGGGGCCAGTTCGAACTCGAGCGCCGGCTTCGGTTTCGCGCCGACGATGGTCTTCACCACCTCGCCGTTCTGGAAGACCTTCATCACCGGCAGCGACATCGCACGGTAGGTGGCCGAGGCCTGCGGGTTGTCGTCCGCGTTGATCTTCACGATGCTGATGCGGTCCGCGTGCTCGTCGGCGAGCTGTTCCAGGATGGGGCCGAGCGCGCGGCATGGGCCGCACCACTCCGCCCAGAACTCGACGATGGTGGTTCCGGATGCGGCGAGCACGGCCTCCGGGAATGTGGCGTCTGTGACGGCGTTGAGTGTTGTCATGCGGCGAGGCTAGACCGTGACCTCTGGGTCAGGGTCAAGCTGTGCGAGCATGGAATCCGGAGGTGCGCATGGAGACACTGACCCAGGAGCAGATCCGGGAGTCGTTCGTCAACTGTTCGAGGAGCGAGGCGGCCGAGCTGCCGTTGCCGCCCGGCATGCACGAGGTGGACTGGTCGAGGCGGGAGTACCTCGGCTGGCGCGACCCGCGCATCCCGCAGCGCGGCTATGTGGTGGTGCCGACCGAGAACGGCCCGGTGGGCATCGTGCTGCGCGCCTCCGACGCGTCGATGCGGTCGCACGCGCCGTCGATGTGCGGCTGGTGCCAGGATGTGCACGCCACCCGCGACGTGTACCTCTACGTGGCCAGGAGGGCCGGGCAGGCCGGTCGCAACGGCGACACGGTGGGCACGATGCTGTGCGGCGGCTTCGAGTGCAGCGAGAACGTGCGGAGGACGCCGCCTCCCGCGTACGTCGGGTTCGACGCCGACACGGTGGTCGCCGACAGGATCGCCGGGCTCGCCGAGCGGGCACGGCGCTTCGCGGCCACGGTCGTCGGCGCGCGCATCTAGCCGCGGCCGGGATCGCGGACGCCGGGCACGGAAACGCCGGACCCTGGCGCGCCGCCCGGAACATCCGGATGCGCGCTCAGAGCCCGGCGTGACCGGACGGAGCCCTACTTCACCACGTAGCCGTTCAGCGCGGCGGCGACCGAGGCGCTGACGGCAGCCGAACCGCCGAGGATGACGATCTTCTTCGGCTTCAGGCGGGTCAGCTCAGCGGCGATCGACTGCGGGATGGCCGTCGACTGGGTGAGCAGCACCGGCGCGTTCGCGATGCCGGCGACCGGAGCCCCGGAGAGCGCGTCGGGGAAGTTCGTCCCGACCGCGATGTACGCGGCGGCGACGCCGGGCGCGAAGTTCGCCTGGGACACCTTCGCGCTGGTGATGTACCGATCGTCCCCGGAGATGCGCGTGACGGAGCCGGACGTGTACGACTTCAGCGCCGCCTCGACGGACGTGTTGATCGCGTCCGTCCCTCCGAGCACCACGATCTTGCCCGGACGCAGCCGCTGCAGTTCGCCGGCGACACTGGGCGGGATGCTCACACTCGTGACGAGCAGGAGCGGCCCGCTGTGCGCGGAGCCCGCCGCGACGGAGGCGCCGGTGAGGGCATCCGGGAAGTTCATCCCTGTCGCGATGTACGCGACGGACGGGTTCGCCCCGAAGGCGCTCTTCGACACGGCGACGCTGGTCTCGAACCGGTCGGAGCCCGCCAGCCTGGTCACCCCGCCGGACGTGTATGCGCGGAGCGCGGACACGGTGCCGTCCGAGATCGCCGTCGGACCGCCGAGCACCACGATGCGTGCGGGTCTCAGGCGTTTGAGCTCCGTCGCGATCACGTCGGGGACGCCGTACGGCTGCACGAGCAGCACGGGCCCGCGTTGTTTACCGGCGGCCGGGCCGCCGGCCAACGCGTCCGCATAGTTGTATCCGGACGCCACGTACGCCACGGGGACGCCGGGGGAGAAGGTGGACGATAATGCAGCGCTCGTGCCGAATGCGTCGGCGCCGGCGAGACGGTTGCCGAGGGCGAACGCCTGCAGGTCCTTCAGCGAGCCGTTGAACACATCCTGGTCTCCGGGGAACGGCCCGACGCCGTTCGCGAACTGCCAGATCGTGTACGAGCCCCATCCCGGCGGAAGCGGAGGGGTGCTGATGTTGGAGTAGTTGGCGACGAACAGCGGGTATGCGCCGAAGGCCGCGCTCCCGCCGGTGCACAGGTTCCACCAGTTGGTGTTCGTGTAGATGGCGGGCGCGATGCCGGTCATCGCCGTGACGGTGTTCACGAAGTCGGCGACCCAGGCGACCATCTGCGGAGCGCTCAGGCCCCAGCAGGTGTTGCTGCCGCCGTACGGGTTGAACTCGATGTCGAGCAGCGGGGGCAGGGTCCGGCCGTCCGCCGACCAGCCTCCGCCGTTCTGCACGAAGAAGCGCGCCTGCGCGGCGCCCGACGAGGTGTTCGGCGTGGCGAAGTGGTAGGCGCCGCGGATGATGCCGACGTTGTACGCGCCGCTGTACTGCGTTGAGAACTGACTGCTCTTGTAGTCGAGGTCCTCCGTCGCCTTAATGTACGCGAAGCGTCCGCCGTCCGCCCAGACCTGGTTCCAGTTGATGTTGGTCTGCCAGCCGCTGACGTCCAGACCGCGGACGCCGGGCGGGAACGTGGTGGCCGCAGCGCTGAACGTGCGCGCCTGGCTTCCCGCATCGTTGCCCGCTGCCGCGTCGGCGGCAGCACCGCTGAGCGAGAACGTCGAACCCATCGAGTGGTTGCGGGCGGCGTTCATCTCCGCGAGGGCGGGATCGGCCGCCACGGTCGAACCGGGCGCTGCTGCGGTGGGCGCGGGCGCTGCGGGCGCGCTCGCATCCGAGGCTGCGGCCGGTGGAGTGGCGGGTGCCGCATCCGGTGTGGGTGTCGTCGTCGGCTGCGCGGTCGGAGCAGCGGTGGGCGCCGCCTCCGAACCGGAAGCAGGTGCCGCAGGCGACGTGGATGTCGTGGACGGTGACGGCGACGGCTCTTGCGCCGCCGTGGCGGGGAGCTGAGCTCCAGCCACGACGAGACCGACCGTCGTCACGAGTGTGAAGGTCGTGGCAAGGCCGACCCTGAGCCTGGAACGCATGGTTGTTTCTCCCCTGACCGCCTGTCGGTGCGGTCCCAGGCAGACTAGTTGAGGTTCGGCCGATGCACAGCCCTACGCGCGGGCTGTCCCCACATCCGGGGGTGCGTTTCCGGGGGCCAGGTCATTGTGCCGGTGGTGGGACTCGAACCCACACGCCCTCTCGGACAAAGCATTTTGAGTGCTCCGCGTCTGCCATTCCGCCACACCGGCGCACAACAACACCTGAACAATACCGTAGGCTTTTGTCCGTGACTGACCAGGAAGCTACACCCACCGCACCACGGCGCGTCGTCGTCGCCGAAGACGAATCCCTCATCCGGCTCGACATCGTCGAGATCCTCCGTGACAACGGATTCGAGGTCGTCGGAGAGGCCGGAGACGGCGAGACCGCCGTCGCGCTGGCCACCGAGCTGCGTCCCGACCTGGTGATCATGGACGTCAAGATGCCCCAGCTCGACGGCATCTCCGCGGCCGAGCGCCTCTCGAAGGGCCACATCGCCCCCGTCGTCCTCCTCACCGCGTTCAGCCAGAAGGAGCTCGTGGAGCGCGCGACGGAGGCGGGAGCCCTCGCATATGTCGTCAAGCCGTTCACGCCGAACGACCTGCTGCCCGCCATCGAGATCGCTCTCGCGCGCTACGCCCAGATCATCGCCCTCGAAGCCGAGGTGTCCGACATGGTCGAGCGCTTCGAGACCCGCAAGCTCGTCGACCGCGCGAAGGGCCTCCTCAACGAGAAGATGGGCCTCACTGAGCCCGAGGCGTTCCGCTGGATCCAGAAGGCGTCGATGGACCGCCGCCTCACCATGCACGATGTCGCCCAGGCGATCATCGAGCAGCTCGCTCCGAAGAAGTAGAGCAGAGCCCAGAACGTTCAGAAGCGCGGCCCGGAACATCCGGGGCCGCGCTTCTGTGTTTGTGTGGGGGGTCCTGGCGTCAGCGATCCTTGATCAGGTTCGTGATCCGAATGGTCGAGCAGCGGCGGCCCTGCTCGTCGGTGACCGCGATCTCGTGCGTCGTCAGCGTGCGCCCCAGGTGGATGGGGGTGCACACGCCCGTCACATAGCCGCTCGTGGCCGAGCGGGTGTGCGTCGCGTTGATCTCGATGCCCACCGCGAGCCGGTCGGCGCCGGCGTGCAGGTTGGCGGACATCGAGCCGAGGGACTCGCCGAGCACCACGTACGCCCCGCCGTGCAGGAGGTCGGCCGGCTGCTGGTTGCCCTCGACGGGCATCCTGGCCACGGCCCGTTCGATGGTGAATTCGAGGATCTCGATCCCCATCTTCTCGGCCAGTTTGCCGAGTCCCCTCTGGTTCACGTATGCGAGCGCGTCCTCGGTCATCGGCGGCCTTTCTCACCTTCGTCTGTCCGGTCGTCTGGGTGTCACAGGTGCCTTGTAGGCTGTCCTGGTGTCAGACTCCGAAAAGCCTACCCTCCTGATCATCGACGGCCATTCGCTGGCATTCCGCGCCTTCTACGCGCTCCCGGTGGACAGCTTCGTCAACCGCGAAGGCCAGCACACGAACGCCATCCACGGCTTCATCGCGATGCTCATCAACCTGCTCTCCCAGCAGCGTCCGACCCACATCGCCGTGGCGTTCGACATCTCGCGATACTCCTTCCGCACACGGGAGTACCCGGAGTACAAGGGCACCCGCGGCGAGACCCCGTCCGAGTTCGTCGGGCAGATCCCGCTGCTCGAAGAGGCGCTGCACGCGATGAACATCACGACCATCGCCAAGGAGGACTACGAGGCCGACGACATCCTGGCCACGCTCTCCGCGCAGGGGGCCGAGCAGGGATACCGGGTGCTCATCGTGTCCGGCGACCGCGACACCATCCAGCTGGTCAACGACGACGTCACGCTGCTCTACCCGAATGTTCGCGGCGTCTCGGAGCTGAAGGTCTACGACCCCGCCGCCGTGCGCGAGCGCTACGGCATCGAGCCGCACCAGTATCCGGAGATCGCCGCTCTCGTCGGCGAGACCAGCGACAACCTCATCGGCATCGACAAGGTGGGGGAGAAGACGGCGGTCAAGTGGGTGCAGCAGTACGGCACCGTCGAGAACCTCCTCGCCCACGCCGACGAGATCAAGGGCGTCGTCGGGCAGAACCTGCGCGACCAGCAGGAGAACGCGCTCCGCAACCGCCGCCTCAACAAGCTGCTGACCGACGTCGACCTGCCCGTCGGCCCCGCCGACCTCGAGCGCCGCCCGCTCAACGAGAACGCCGTGCGCGACATCTTCGCCAAGCTGCAGTTCAAGACCCTGCTCGACCGGCTGCTCAAGACCGCGGCGGAGGAGGGCCAGCTGGACGGCGCATCCGGAGCGAGCGCGGCGATCGAGACCGGCGCCATCGCCATCCCGCCGGTGCGCACGATGGTCGACGAGGAGCTCGCGAACTGGCTCGCCAAGGCGTCGGCGGACGGCAACGCCGTGGGCGTGCAGGTCGAGCTCGGCCCGGCCGGCGTCACCGGATTCGGTCTCGCCGCCGACGACGACACGGTGTACGTGCCGTGGGCGGCCGGCCGCAAGGACTACGACGCCCTCGAGGAGTGGTTCGCGAGCAGCGCGCCCAAGTATTTCTTCCGCGCCAAGCCGCAGTTCAAGGCGATGAGCCGCGCCGGGCTGATCGTGGACGGGCTCGCCTTCGACACGAGCATCGCATCCTGGCTGGTGCGTCCGGGCGCTGCTGCCCAGTCGCTCGCCGAGCAGGTGTACGAGGTGCTCGGCGAGACGCTGCCGGTGTCCGACCCCAACCAGCTGGTCGCGCTCACGGATGCGGTGAGCCCGGCGACCGAGGCCTGGTACATGCGGAGGGTCGCCGAGGCGCAGATGATCGCGCTCGACGACGGCACGCGTGCCGTGCTCGACGACATCGAGCTGCCGCTCGTCGCCGTGCTCGCCGAGATGGAGCTCACCGGTGTCAGCATCGACAGCGAGGTGCTCGCGCGTCTCCGCGGCGAGCTGACAGACAAAGCCAACGACTACGCCGCCCGCGCATACGCGGAGATCGGGCGCGAGGTCAACCTGGGTTCGCCCAAGCAGCTGCAGCAGGTGCTCTTCGACGACCTGCAGATGCCGAAGACGCGCTCCACCAAGACCGGATACTCCACCGACGCCGCGTCTCTGGCCGACCTGCAGGAGAAGAACCCGCACCCCTTCCTCGGCTTGCTGCTGCAGCACCGGGATGCGACGAAGCTCAAGCAGATCGTCGAGACGCTCGAGCGCGCCGTCGAGCCGGATGGGCGCATCCACACCACCTACGACCAGACCGGCACGAGCACCGGCCGCATCTCGTCCAACGACCCCAACCTGCAGAACATCCCGGTCCGCACCGAGGAGGGCAGGGAGATCCGCTCCGCCATCCGCAGCGGCGAGGGGTTCGAGACGCTGCTGACCGCCGACTACTCGCAGATCGAGATGCGCATCATGGCGCACCTCTCCGAAGATCCCGGCCTCATCGAAGCGTTCAACGCCGGGGAAGACCTGCACCGGTTCGTCGGCGCCCGCATCTTCGGCGTCGCGCCGGAGGAAGTCACCTCCACGATGCGGTCGAAGGTCAAGGCGATGTCGTACGGCCTCGCATACGGGCTGAGCGCGTTCGGGCTGTCGAAGCAGCTGCGCATCGAGACGGCCGAGGCGCGCCAGCTGATGACGGACTACTTCGAGCGGTTCGGCAACGTGCGCGACTACCTGCGCAACGTCGTCGAGCAGGCCCGCGTCGACGGATACACCGAGACGATCTTCGGACGCCGCCGCCCGTTCGCCGACCTCACGAGCACCAACAGGGTGCTGCGCGAGAACGCGGAGCGCGCTGCGCTGAACGCGCCCATCCAGGGCTCGGCTGCCGACGTCATGAAGATCGCGATGCTCGGCATCGCAGGCGACCTGATCGACCAGAAGCTCGAATCCCGGATGCTGCTGCAGGTGCACGACGAACTGATCTTCGAGGTCGCGAGCGGCGAGTGGGACGCGCTGGAGGGCATCGTCCGCAACCGGATGGCGCACGCCGCCGACCTCCGCGTGCCGCTCGATGTGCAGGTCGGCCGCGGTCCCAACTGGGACGCGGCGGCCCACTGACCCTGCGGCTCCCGCCCCTCCTGCCCGCCTCCGGCGGCCCGGCGAGATGCCAGTAACTGTCGCGAATCCCGGGCGTTTCGCGACAGTTCCTGGCATCTCGCGGATCGGGCATGGTGAGGAGGCGGGGTGCCGCAATAGGGTCGAGGTATGACAGAAGAGAACCGCACACCCACTCCGGTCGACACGATCGCCGAGGAGTGGGTGGACACCCAGCTCGAGTTGTATCCGGAGTTCCACGTCTGGCTCGGCCGCCCAGGCCGGGAGGGCGAGTACGCCGACTATTCGCCGGCCGGTGCCGAGCAGGCCGTCGGCAAAGTCAGGGAGACCCTGGCCAAGATCCAGGCCGCCGAGCCCGTCGACGACATCGACAGGGTCACCAAGATGGACCTCACCCGCGACCTGCAGCTCACCGTCGAGAAGCACGAGGCCGGTTTCAACCAGCGCGACCTCAACGTGATCGCCTCTCCGGCTCAGGAGCTGCGCGACATCTTCGACCTCGTCCCCACCGACACGGAAGACGACTGGGCCAACATCGCGAAGCGACTGCACAACCTGCCCGCCGCGATGGACGGCTACATCGAGACCCTGCGCAGCGGGATCGCGAGCGGGAACGTCCCGGCCATCCGGCAGGTGCGCGAGGTGCTCGCGCAGGCGAACAAGCAGGTGGCGGACACCGGCTTCTTCTTCGAGTTCACCGAGGGTGCGAAGGCCGGAGACGCCGAGCTTCCCGCATCCCTCTCCGCCGATCTGGCAGCGGGCGCGAAGGAGTCGGCGGCCGCGTACGCGAAGCTGGCCGGCTTCCTGAAAGACGAGCTCGCGCAGCACGCCCCCGAGAAGGATGCGGTGGGCCGCGAGCTCTACGCCCTCGCCTCGCGCAGCTTCCTCGGCGCCACGGTCGACCTCGACGAGACCTACGAGTGGGGCATCGAGGAACTCGCCCGCATGGTCGCGGAGCAGGAGTCGATCGCGCGCGAGATCAAGCCGGGAGCGACCGTCGCGGAGGCCATCGAGTTCCTCGACGGCGACGCCAGCCGCAAACTGCACGGCACGGACGCCCTGCAGCGCTGGATGCAGGAGACCAGCGACCGCGCCATCGAGGAGCTCGGCACGTCGCACTTCGACATCCCCACCGAGATCCGCAGGCTCGAGTGCATGATCGCGCCGACCCAGGAAGGCGGCATCTACTACACCGGCCCGAGCGACGACTTCGCCCGCGCCGGCCGGATGTGGTGGAGCGTCCCGGAGGGCGTCACCGAGTTCGACACCTGGCGCGAGCTGACCACGGTCTACCACGAGGGCGTCCCAGGCCACCACCTCCAGATCGCGCAGGCCACCTACAACAAGGCGCAGCTCAACTCCTGGCGCCGCATCGCGGGCACCTCGGGCCACGCGGAGGGCTGGGCCCTGTACGCGGAGCGCCTGATGGAGCAGCTCGGCTACCTCGACGACCCGGCCGACAGGCTCGGGATGCTCGACGGCCAGCGGATGCGCGCCGCCCGCGTCGTGCTCGACATCGGCGTGCACCTCGAGAAGCAGCTGCCGGACGGCTCGGGCCCGTGGACGGGGGAGTACGCCTTCCAGTTCCTCGGCGAGAACGTCAACATGAACGACGGCTTCGTGCGCTTCGAGGTGAACCGCTACCTCGGCTGGCCCGGCCAGGCGCCGTCGTACAAGATCGGTCAGCGCATCTGGGAGCAGCTGCGCGACGAGTACGCGCGTCGCGAGGGGGCGTCCTTCGACATCAAGGCGTTCCACAAGAAGGCGCTCGACATCGGCGGTGTCGGCCTCGACACCCTGAAGTCGGCCCTGCTCGACTGAGCACCGGATGGCGACCTCGCCGTACCGGGTCGTCCTCGGTGACGCCTTCGACGGCCTGCATCCGCGGCTGAAGGCGTACTTCGACGGCATCCCGGAGGGTGGTCACGGCTTCGGCCGGGGCGTGTTCGACACGGTCGGCACGCCCCGGCGCTGGCTGTGGCCGGCCCTGGCGGTGCTCGCCAGGGCGCACGTCGTGTTCCCCGTGTGGGAGCACGACGTGGCATTCACGGTGTGGAACGCGCCCGGCGTGACGGCCGGCGGCGTCCCGTCCGTGCGAGCGACGCGGGTCTTCCTGCTCGCCTCCGGGCGACGCGCGATGGTCGACGAGATCACCGTCGACGGCGGCGTCATCGTGGACACGCTCGGCCGACCCGCCCGCGTGTCGGCGCACTTCGCCGCCGCCGTGATCGACGGCGGGCTGACGCTCACGTCCACCAGAGTGGCGTTCCTGCTCGGGAGGGCGCGCATCCCGGTGCCGCGGCTGCTTGCTCCGCGGGTGCAGCTCACCGAGCGCTACGACGACGAACGGGATGCACAGCTCGTCTCGATCAGGCTCGACCTGCCGGGCGTCGGTAGGCTCTACGAATACGCGGGGACGTTCCGCTATCAGATCGAACAGGGGGAGCGGGACGCGTGAGCCACCGCATCGTCATCGCCGGGGCATCCGGTTTCATCGGCCAGTACCTGACGGAGGCTTTCCGCGCATCCGGGGCCGTCGTGCAGACCATCGGACGCAGAGGCGCTGATGCCACCTGGGCCGACCAGGACAGCATCCGGCGGGTGGTGGACGGCGCCGACCTGGTCGTCAACCTGGCCGGCAAGAGCGTCAACTGCCGCTACACGGACGCCAACCGCGCCGAGGTGTTCCGCTCCCGGCTCGACACCACCAGGGCCATCGGCGACGCGATCGCCGCGAGCGACAGTCCTCCTCCGCTCTGGATCAACTCGTCCACCGCCACCATCTACCGTCACGCGGAGGACCGCGCGATGACCGAGCGCGGCGGTGAACTCGGCACGGGATTCTCGGTGAACGTCGCCACGGCGTGGGAGAGGGCGTTCTTCGAGCGAGACCTGCCGTACACCCGCCGCGTCGCGCTGCGGATGGCCATCGTGCTCGGCGACGGGAGCGCGCTCGCCCCGCTGATCAGGCTCGCGCAGTTCGGGCTCGGCGGCCCGCAGGTCGACGGGCCGTGGTTCGCGACGGCCGCGCGCAGGAATGCCGGCACCTTCCACGAGTTCCGCGCCCGCGGAGGGCAACAGCGGTTCAGCTGGGTGCACATCCGGGACGTGCTGGGTGTCATCGAGTTCGTGCGCGCGCATCCGGAGCTCGACGGCGTGGTCAACGTGTCGTCGCCGAACCCCACCGACAACCGCACCTTCATGGCCACGCTGCGACGCGTCCTGGGCGTGCCGTTCGGGTTCCCGGCATACCGGTGGATGCTCGAGGTCGGCTCGATCGCGATCCGCACCGAGACCGAACTCGTGCTGAAAAGCCGCTGGGTCGTGCCGGAACGGCTGCTCGAAGCCGGCTACGAATTCGCTCAACCGGACCTCGAGCCGGCACTCGCCGAGATCGTCGCCGCCCGCGGCTTGCCGCCCACCGCTTTACACAGCTAGACTGGACTGTCACATTTGTGGCACCTCTATCCGCCTGCCGTTCGCGGAACAAAACAGAAGCACCATCGCGACCGGCCTGAATTATGTCCATAACGGAGCACTCACTACATGACAACCGCAACGACCGACAAGGCACCCAAGCAGGTCGCCATCAACGACATCGGATCTGCTGAAGACTTTCTTGCCGCGGTCGAAAAGACGCTGAAGTTCTTCAACGACGGAGACCTCATCGAAGGTACCGTCGTCAAGATCGACCGCGACGAGGTCCTCCTCGACGTCGGTTACAAGACCGAGGGTGTCATCCCCTCCCGCGAACTCTCCATCAAGCACGACGTCGACCCCACCGAGGTCGTCGAGGTCGGCGACACCGTCGAGGCGCTCGTTCTCCAGAAGGAGGACAAGGAAGGCCGCCTCATCCTGTCCAAGAAGCGTGCGCAGTACGAGCGCGCGTGGGGCGACGTCGAGAAGATCAAGGAAGCCGATGGCGTTGTCACCGGTACCGTGATCGAGGTCGTCAAGGGTGGACTCATCGTCGACATCGGCCTCCGTGGCTTCCTCCCGGCGTCGCTCATCGAGCTCCGCCGCGTGCGCGACCTCACGCCGTACCTCGGCCAGGAGATCGAGGCGAAGATCCTCGAGCTCGACAAGAACCGCAACAACGTGGTCCTGTCGCGCCGTGCCCTGCTCGAGCAGACCCAGTCCGAGAGCCGCACTACGTTCCTGAACAACCTGCACAAGGGTCAGGTCCGCAAGGGTGTCGTGTCGTCGATCGTCAACTTCGGTGCGTTCGTCGACCTGGGCGGCGTCGACGGTCTCGTCCACGTCTCCGAGCTCTCCTGGAAGCACATCGAGCACGCCTCCGAGGTCGTCGAGGTCGGTCAGGAAGTCACCGTCGAGATCCTCGAGGTCGACCTGGACCGCGAGCGCGTCTCGCTGTCGCTCAAGGCGACGCAGGAGGACCCGTGGCAGGTCTTCGCCCGCACCCACGCGATCGGTCAGGTCGCACCGGGCAAGGTCACCAAGCTGGTTCCGTTCGGTGCGTTCGTGCGCGTCGCAGACGGCATCGAGGGCCTCGTGCACATCTCGGAGCTGTCGGGCAAGCACGTCGAGCTCGCCGAGCAGGTCGTTTCGGTCGGCGACGAGGTCTTCGTCAAGGTCATCGACATCGACCTCGAGCGTCGTCGCATCTCCCTCTCGCTGAAGCAGGCGAACGAGGGCGTCGACCCCGAGGGCACCGAGTTCGACCCGGCGCTGTACGGAATGCTCACGGAGTACGACGACCAGGGCAACTACAAGTACCCTGAGGGCTTCGACCCCGAGACGAACGAGTGGAAGGAAGGCTTCGAGGCCCAGCGCGAGAAGTGGGAGCAGGACTACGCTGCAGCCCAGGCTCGCTGGGAGGCCCACAAGAAGCAGGTCGCCAAGGGTCTCGAAGAGGCCGCAGCCGAGGGCACCGCGTCCACCGGCGGTTCGACCTTCACCTCCGAGTCCACCTCGGGCGGAACGCTGGCCGACGACGAGTCGCTCGCCGCTCTGCGCGAGAAGCTCAGCTCGAACTCCTAAGCGGTTCATCCGGAACGGCCGGTCCCTCACGGGGCCGGCCGTTCCGGCGTTAACGCGAGCGAGCCGGCGGCGGCAGGACGCGGTTAGCATGGTCTGGTGCAGCTGATCGGACTCACCGGCGGGATCGCCTCCGGCAAATCGACCATCGCCCGCCGCCTCGCCGAACACGGGGCCGTCGTCGTCGACGCCGATCGCATCGCGAGGGAGGTGGTCGAGCCCGGCTCCCCGGCGCTCGCGCAGATCGCCGAGACGTTCGGGCCGCAGGTGATCCGCGAGGACGGCAGCCTCGACCGGCCGGCGCTCGGCGCGATCATCTTCGCCGACGAGGATGCGCGGCTGCGGTTGAACGCGATCACCCACCCCGCAGTGCTCGCCCTGTCCACCGAGCGTTTCCGTGCGGCGGGGGAGGCCGATCCGGATGCCGTCGTCGTCTACGACGTGCCCCTGCTGGTCGAGTCGGCCAACGAGTACCCGTTCGATCTGATCGTGGTGGCGCACGCGTCCGCGGACACGCGCATCCGGAGGCTGGTGGAGCTGCGGGGGACGGACGAGGCGGAGGCACGGCGCAGGGTCGGCTCGCAGGCGACCGACGAGGAGCGTCTGGCGGTCGCCGACGTGGTGATCGACACCGACGGCACCCTGGAGCAGACGCTCGCGCAGACCGACGCGCTGTGGGACAGGCTGCGCGGCTGACAGCCGTTCCGCTCAGAGCGCACACCGCCAGGAATGTCGGCGGTCCTTCCTAGACTGGACATATGCAACCCACGCGCGCCGTCCGTCCCTTCGAGGTCGTCAGCGAATACCAGCCGAGCGGTGACCAGCCGCAGGCCATCGCCGAACTCGCCGGTCGCATCAACGCCGGCGAGACCGACGTCGTGCTGCTCGGCGCGACGGGAACAGGCAAGTCGGCCACCACGGCCTGGCTGATCGAGCAGGTGCAGCGTCCGACGCTCGTGCTCGCCCACAACAAGACCCTCGCCGCCCAGCTGGCCAACGAGTTCCGCGAGCTCATGCCCAACAACGCGGTCGAATACTTCGTCTCCTACTACGACTACTACCAGCCGGAGGCGTACGTCCCGCAGACGGACACCTTCATCGAGAAAGACTCCTCGATCAACGCGGAGGTCGAGCGGCTGCGGCACTCCACCACCAACTCGCTGCTCAGCCGTCGCGATGTGGTCGTGGTCTCCACCGTGTCCTGCATCTACGGCCTCGGCGCCGCGGAGGAATACCTCGAGGCGATGGTGGCCCTGCAGGTGGGGGAGAACGTCGGCCGTGACAAGCTCATCCGTCGTTTCGTCGGCATGCAGTACGAGCGCAACGACATCGACTTCTCGCGTGGCAAGTTCCGCGTGCGCGGCGACACCATCGAGATCATCCCGGTCTACGAGGAGAACGCGGTGCGCATCGAGCTCTTCGGCGACGAGATCGAGGCCATCTACACACTGCACCCGCTCACCGGCGAGATCATCTCCAAGGTCGACGCGATCTCGATCTTCCCCGCGACGCACTACGCGGCCAGCCCCGCCACGATGCAGCGCGCCATCGGCACCATCCAGACCGAGCTGCACGACCGGCTGGTCGAGCTGGAGCGCGAGGGCAAGCTGCTCGAAGCGCAGCGACTCAGGATGCGCACCCAGTTCGACATCGAGATGATGGAGCAGATCGGCTTCTGCTCCGGCATCGAGAACTACTCGCGCCACATCGACGGCCGTCAGCCGGGCGAGGCGCCGAACTGTCTGCTCGACTACTTCCCAGACGACTTCCTCGTCGTCATCGACGAGTCGCACGTCACGGTGCCGCAGATCGGCGCGATGTACGAGGGCGACTCCTCGCGCAAGCGCACGCTGGTCGAGCACGGGTTCCGCCTGCCGAGCGCGCTCGACAACCGCCCGCTCAAGTGGAACGAGTTCAAAGACCGCGTCGGCCAGACGGTCTACCTGTCCGCCACGCCCGGCCGCTACGAGATGGGCATCGCCGACGGCGTCGTCGAGCAGATCATCCGCCCGACCGGCCTGGTCGACCCGGAGATCGTCGTGAAGCCCACCAAGGGCCAGATCGACGACCTGCTCGAAGAGATCCGGCTGCGGGTCGAGCGCGACGAGCGCGTCCTGGTCACCACGCTGACCAAGAAGATGGCGGAGGAGCTCACCGACTTCCTCGCCGAGGCGGGCGTGAAGGTCCGCTACCTGCACTCCGACGTCGACACCCTCCGCCGGGTCGAGCTCCTCACCGAGCTGCGCGCGGGCGTCTACGACGTGCTCGTCGGCATCAACCTGCTGCGTGAGGGTCTCGACCTGCCCGAGGTGTCTCTCGTGGCGATCCTGGATGCGGACAAGGAAGGCTTCCTGCGGTCGTCGACCTCGCTCATCCAGACCATCGGCCGCGCGGCGCGCAACGTCTCCGGCCAGGTCCACATGTACGCGGACGTGCTGACCGACTCGATGAAGAACGCCATCGAGGAGACCACGCGCCGCCGCGAGCGGCAGGTCGAGTACAACAGGGTCAACGGCATCGACCCGCAGCCGCTGCGCAAGCGCATCGCCGACATCACCGACGTGCTCGCTCGCGAGGGCGCAGACACGGCAGCGATGCTGGCCGGCCGCGAGGCGAAGAAGAAGAGCCCGACGCCCAACCTCCGCAAGGGCGGCATCGCCGCGCAGGGCGCGAACGAGCTCGAGGCTCTCATCGCCGACCTCAACGGCCAGATGCTCGCCGCCGCCGGAGAACTGAAGTTCGAGCTGGCCGCGCGCCTCCGCGACGAACTCGGCGACCTCAAGCGCGACCTCCGCCAGATGGAGAAGGCCGGCCACCTGGGCTGAGCGGGCCTCGCCTGTCCATCGGGCGACCGGTATACGGTGGCAGGGTGAGCGCGATGACGACGGCGGGGCGATGAAGCGTCATCGGATGCTGCTCGCCTGCTCGGCGCTCGCCCTCATCGCCGTGGTCGCGCTGGCCGTGCAGGGCGCCCCGGTATTCTCCGGGATGCGCTGGATCCCTCCCGCGGAATCCCAGCCCCCGCTCCCGCAGAACCTCACCGGCCCCACCGCCTCCGGGTCTCCGGCTCCGCGCGAGCTGCAGCACGTCACCCGGTTCGACATCTCCTGGTTCGTGGTCGCCGCCGCCGTGATCGTGCTCGTCATCGTCGCAGCCCTCATCTGGCGAGCGGTCCGTCGCCGTCTCACCCTCCCGGAACGGGATGCATTGCCGCTCCTCCCCGACGCCCTCGGCGACGCGGCACCCGAGGATGTGCCCACCCCGGAACCCGTCCAGGTCCGCCGCGGCCTCGACCTGGCCTACGACCGCCTGACCGAACCGCGCGAACCCCGAGACGCCATCGAACGCGCCTGGCTCGGACTCGAAGAGGCGGCCACCGACTCCGGGATGCGCAGACTCCCCGCCGAGACCCCCGGCGAGTTCACCACCCGCGTGGTCGTCCGCGTTGCCACCGACCGGGCTGCCGCGACCACGCTCCTCGACCTCTACCTGCTCGCGCGTTTCAGCGCGGCACCGGTCACGGCCGACGAGGTCGCCCGCGCCCGCTCCGCAGTGGATGCGCTCCGCGCGTCCTGGACCATGGCGCCCCGCAGCGCGGCAGGAGGCCCGCGGTGACCGGGGACGAGCGCGCCGCCGCCGAGCACCTCGCGCCCGCGCGCGCCCCGAGCAGGCGTCTCCTGTTCTCTGCCGGTTTCCGCTGGCGCATCGCCGGGTGCATCCTGCTCGCGGCAGTCGCTGGCTTCGTCGCCTGGTTCTTCGGCCTCGACCCCGAGCACTCCATCGGTCTGGCTGCGATCATCCTCGCCGCCGGTGCCTGCGCGACGGTTCTTGGAGAGCAGGCAGGAGTCGACTGGCTTCCCGACCCCGTGCTCCCGCGCGACGGCGCCCGCCGCGACGTGTCCCAGCTCGGCTGGGCGCTGCACACCCGCGGCGGGGGAGTCGCGCCCGAGGCTGTCCGCCGCCTCCGCTCCGTCACGGCCAGCACCCTCGAACTCCACGGCCTCGACCTCGACAACCCCGCAGACGCCCCCGAGATCGCCCGCCTCCTCGGCCCCGACACGGTCCGCCTCCTCCGCCGCGGCACCGCCGAGTCCCCGAAACCCGCCACCTTCGAGGCGATCGTCACCTCCCTCGCCCGCCTCGCCGAAACACTCATCGGCCCCGTCGACCCCGACAGCGACAGCGACGGCCACGACCACCACAGGGTCGGCAGAGCCGAGCCACACGCAGCATCCACCGCATCCACC
>NZ_NCSR01000019.1:0-84967 GCF_002105485.1 Leifsonia sp. NCR5 | reverse complement strand
GGACGGGCGGAAGGGGAGGGGCGCGTGAGTAAGGTGCCGGCGGCGGAGAACACGCTGCGGATACTGGAGTACTTGAGCGCGCAGCGCGGGCCGGTGCCGGCGGCGACGGTGGCTACGGCGCTGGGGTTGCCGCGGTCGACGGTCTACCACCTGCTGACGGTGCTGGGCGATCACGGGTTCGTGCTGCACTTCCCGGAGGCGAAGCGGTACGGGCTGGGGGTCGCCGCGTACGAGCTCAGCTCGGCGTTCTCGCGGCAGGAGCCGCTGAGCAGGCTGGGCCGTCCGATCCTGGCTTCGCTGGTCGACGGCATCGGCGAGTCGGGCCACGTGGCCGTGCTGCACGGGCGAGACGTCGTCTACATCGTCGAGGAGCGCGCGCCGCGCCGCCCGCGGCTGGTGACGGATGTGGGCGTCCGCCTGCCGAGTCACCTCACCGCGAGCGGCAGGGCGTTGCTCGCCACGCTCCCGGCCGGACAGCTGCGCGCGCTCTATCCGGATGCTGCCGCGTTCGAAGACCGCACCGGCGCGGGTCCGCACACCTACGGAGAGTTGAAGCGGGTCGTCGCCGAAGTGCGCGAGCGCGGCTACGCGACAGAAGACGGCGAGGTGACACCCGGCTTCGCCTCGGTCGCGGTGCCCGTGCGCGACCACGCCGGGTGGCCGGCGGCGGGAATCGCCGTCACATTCCCGCGAGAGAATATAGCGCGGAACCAGTGGGATGCGCTGGCCTCCCGGGTGGCGGACGCCGCCGCGGAGCTGTCGCGGCGCATCCGGGGCAGCTGACCGCTACCCCTCCGCGAGCGTCACCGTCGTCGTGTGACGCTGGCCCGCGCGCTCGAACTCGACCTTCACCGTGTCGCCCGGTTTGCTGGTGACCTGGATGGCGGTGAGCACGTCGATGCTGACCGCCGGCGCTCCGTCGATGGTCGTGATGATGTCGCCGGGGCGGATGCCTGCGGTCGCGGCGGGTCCTCCGCGAACCACCGACTGGACGAACAGGCCGTCGCTCAACCCGTAGTGCTGGGCGACCGCGTGCGGGATGGGGACCGCATCCAGCCCGGCGGTCGGGTAGCTGACGCTGCCGGTGTCGATGAGCTCCTTCGCGATCGGCATGGCCAGGGCCTGCGGGACGGCGAACCCGATCCCGACGCTGCCGGTGCTGCGCTGGCCGTCCTCGCCGGGAACGGTCGCGATGGCCGAGTTGACGCCGACCAGGCGGCCGTCGCAGTCGACGAGCGCGCCGCCGGAGTTGCCGGGGTTGATCGACGCGTCCGTCTGGATGGCACCCACCAGGATGGCGTTCCGATCGTCGTCGCTCGGAACGGGAACGGTGCGGCCGAGCGCGCTCACGATGCCGGCGGTGACCGTGCTCGACAGGCCGAGCGGGGCGCCGAGGGCGACCACCGGCTCTCCGACCACGAGGCGGCCGGAGTCGCCGATGGCGATCACGGACAGCGACTTCTCGTCCTCCACCTTGATGACGGCGAGGTCGGTCTTCGGGTCGCGGCCGGTGAGGGTGGCCTCTGCGGTGTGGCCGTCGCTGAACCGCACGGTCAGCTTCCCGCCGGAGGCGGCGGGGGAGATGACGTGGTTGTTGGTGAGGATGTAGCCGTCGCTGCTGATGACCTGCCCGCTGCCCGTCCCCGAACCCGCCGGGCCGACGACGTTGATGGTGACGATGCTCGGCAGTACTCGGTCGGCGACCGCGGCGGCGTTGCAGCTGCCGCCCGAACCCGAGGACAGCGCGACGGTGGTGACGGTCCCCGCGATGAAACCGCCGGCGATCAGGATGAGAGCCGCGGCGGTCACGAAACCGGCGATCAGCCAGGCGCGGCCGCTGGCGGAGGGGGTGCCGGATGGGGTGACAGATGGGGTGTTACTGGGACCGTCGTCACCGGGCGGCGTCGCGCCCCTCGTCTCGTCGCTCATCGCCGGCCCCTTCCCTCGATGGCGCCAGGCTAGCGCTCAGGCGTCGCCGCCGCTAGAGAACACGGGCCTGCGCGAGCCGCTTGGCGTAACAGACGGAGTGCGGGTCGCCCACGTACGGGCCGAAGTTCGGGACGCGCGCGTACCCGTTGCGCTCGTACAGCGCGATCGCCGCATCCTGCAGCGGACCCGTCTCGAGCTGCAGCGTCTCGACACCGGCCGTCACCGCTGCGCCCTCCACGGCGGCGAGGAGGGAGGAGGCGAGGCCGCGGCCCCGCGCATCCGGGTGGACGAACATGCGCTTGAGCTCGGCGGAACCGTCAGGCTTCACGACGAGGGCGGCCATGCCGATCGCGCGTCCCGTCTCGTCGCGGCCGACGAACACGGTCACGCCGGGCGCCTCCAGCTCGGACACGTCGAGCAGGTAGCAGCTGTCCGCCGGGTACAGCGCGAAGGTGAACTCGTCGCCGAGGCGCAGCAGTTCCTCCACGTCGGGCGTGCGAGGTGGCTCTGCGGCGATCGCGGTGTGCATGCCCACGATCGTACCGAGCCCGCGGCGGCAGTGGATGCGCGCCGAGCAGCGCGCGCGGCGGACGCGCGGCGCACCGGGTGGATGCGCGCGCCGACGCCTCAGGCCGCCGCGAACCGCCTGGCCGACCGCTCTTTCAACTTCGCGGCCTCCTCGTCCCGGTTCTTCGGCGGCGCGTTGGTGACGAGGTCGTCGAGGAGGTGCTGCGTGAGGTGGGCGATCTCGGCGACCGCGCGGTCGAAGGCCTCTGCATTGGCTTTCGACGGCTTGGTCGTTCCGCTGATCTTGCGCACGTACTGCAGGGCGGCCGCGTGGACTTCGTCGCTCGTCGCGGCCGGTTCGAAGTTATGGAGCGTGTGAATGTTCCGGCACATGCCGACCAGGGTACGCCGCCGCTCGCCGAATGGTCGGGCGATTGGTCGGCTTGCAGGCGGCGAGGGGAGCGCCTATAGTCTCTGTAAACGTTCTTGTAAACGTTTACGAACCACCTTCGATGATGCAGGGAGCACCATGGCTGAGAGCAGGAAGTCGACGCTCGTCCTCGTGGCGGAGCGCGCGGGAGTCTCGATCGCCTCGGTCTCCCGGGTGCTCAACGGGCTGCCGGCCTCTCCCCAGCTCACCGCGAAGGTGCGCGAAGCGGCGGATGCGCTCGGCTACGTCCCGGACGCCACAGCACGCTCCCTCAAGGTCGGCCGCACCGACCAGATCTCGTTCGCCGTGGCCGACGTCGGAAACCCCGTCTACGTGGCGATGATGCACGAGGTCTCCCGCGTCGTCTCCAAGGCGGGCTACCGCCTCGTGCTCTCCTCGACCGGCAACGACCCGCAGGACCAGATCGACCTGCTCAGCAGCCTCAACCGCGGGTTCGTCGACGGGCTCCTGCTCAGCCCGCTGCGCGTGACGGAGCCCCTGGTGGATGCGCTGCGCGCCAGCCGCCTCCCCATCGTCATCATCGGTTCGCTCCCGGCGGGCGTCGAACTCGACAACGTGCGCGCCGACTCCGTCGCGGGCATCGGCCTGGCCGTCGAGCATCTGGTCGGCCAGGGACGCAAGCGCATCGCGTTCGTCAACGGCCCCGTCGACACCGTTCCTGGTGCCGCCCGACTCAGTGGGTACCTGACCGCGATCGAGCGCTTCGGACTCAGCACGAGCGCCGACGTGCAGGTCGCGGCGTCCGACTTCACGTACAAGGCCGGTCGCAAGGCGGCCGCGAAGCTGCTGCGCCAGTCGACCCCGGATGCGATCGTCTGCGCCAACGACCTCCTCGCCGTCGCGACGCTGAAAGAACTGACCAGCCGCGGCGTGCGCGTTCCGGAGGACGTGGCCGTGGTCGGCATGGACGACACGGACGCCGCCGAGCTCGCCAACCCGTCCATCACCAGCGTCGACCTCGGTTCTGGCAAGCGTGCGAAGGCGGCGGCGAAGCTGCTGCTGCGTCGCCTCGCCAACCCGGATGCTGCGGTCAAGCAGGTGGTGATCGAGCCGACGCTCTCGGTGCGCGAGTCGTCTGTCGTCGGAGGCAAGAGCACCGCCGTCGCCGCAGCGACCGCCGCCCCCGTCGCCGTCGTCCCCGCCCCCGACACAGCCACCACCGAGGAGGTGCAGGCATGACCACCTCCGCCCCCGTGATCCTCGCTCCCGGCGACGCAGCCAAGACCCCGAAGCGCCGCCGCCGCAACCGCGGCGGACCGGCGGGCGGAAGCGGCCGCGACGCCTGGCTGCTCGTCCTTCCCGCGCTCATCCCCGTCGTGCTGTTCAGCGTCTACCCGCTGGTGCAGGGCATCTTCCTCGGCTTCACCGACGCGCGCGCCGGACTGAACCTGCCCGTCAACTTCAACGGCGTCGACAACTACGTCAAGCTCGGCTCCAACCAGCTGTTCTGGAACTCGTTCGGCATCGGGCTGGTCTGGGCGTTCAGCGTCACGATCCTGCAGTTCCTCGCCTCGCTCGGCCTCGCCCTGCTGCTCAACCTCAATCTCCGGCTGCGCTGGCTGGCCCGCACGCTCGCCCTCGTGCCGTGGGCCATGCCCCCGGTGATCATCGCGATCATGTGGCGCCTGATGCTGAACCCGAGCTACGGGCCGATCAACCAGATGCTGAAGGCCGTCGGGCTGCCGAGCGACATCAACTGGCTGGGGAACGCATCCATCGCCCTGCCCGTGGTGATCATCGTGGGCGTCTGGGCCGGGATGCCGCAGACCACCATCACCCTGCTGGCCGGGTTGCAGAGCGTGCAGACCGAGCTGCTCGAAGCCGCCGCCATCGATGGCGCGGGCACGTGGAGCAGGTTCTGGCACGTCACCCTGCCTGCGCTTCGCCCGATCATCGTCGCGATCACCACGCTCGACCTGATCTGGAACTTCAACTCGTTCGCCCTCGTCTACGTGCTGACGGCGGGCGGGCCGGGAGGCACGACGATGCTGCCGATGCTGTTCGCGTACAACGAGGCGTTCCGGTACGGCAACTTCGGGTACGCCGCCGCGATGGGCAACGTGATGGTCGTGGTGATCGCGATCTTCCTGTTCGCCTACCTGCGCGGCCAGATGAGGAGCCGGAACTCATGAGCGCCACGAACACCAGCATCCAGAACACAGCGGCGGAGGGCCAGCACCAGGTCCAGCGCCAGCGCCAGGGCGGCCGTAAGCCGGAGTCGTCTCAGAGCGGTTCGCTGCGCCGCGGCAGGATGATCGGCCGCCCGCTGCAGTACCTCGCGCTGTTCGCGTACATCGTCTTCCTCGGGTTCCCCCTGCTGTTCCTGCTGACGGCCGCGTTCAAGACCCCGCGCGAGCTGCAGTCGCCGAACCCCGGGTTCTTCCCGTCCACGCTCAACTGGGACAACTTCGCGCAGGCGATCGAGAAGGCCAACCTGTTCACGGCCGCGGGCAACAGCCTGATCGTCGCCGTCTGCACCACGGTGCTGGTGACGCTCATCTCACTGCCTGCCGCATACGCGCTCGCCCGGTTCCGCACCAAGCTGCGCGGGCTCGCGACCGGCTGGATCCTGCTCAGCCAGGTCTTCCCGTTCATCCTGATCATCATTCCGCTGTTCCTGGTGCTGAAGAACATCGGCCTCATCAACAGCCTGTTCGGGCTGATCCTCGTCTACACGGTGTGGTCGCTGCCGTTCGCGCTCTGGATGCTGCAGGGCTACGTGGCCGGCATCCCCGTCGAGCTCGAAGAGGCCGGAGCGATGGACGGAGCCACCCGGTTCCGCACGCTGCGATCCATCGTGCTCCCGCTGCTCGCGCCCGGGCTCGTCGCCACCAGCCTGTTCACGTTCATCTCGGCGTGGAACGAGTTCTTCTTCGCCCTGGTGCTCATCCAGGACCCCAACCTGCAGACCCTGCCGCTGGCGCTCGCCCGCTTCGTCGGTGCGGAGGGCCAGGTGCAGCTCGGGCAGCTCGCCGCCGCCTCGCTGCTCGCGACCATCCCGAGCCTGGTCTTCTTCATGCTCATCCAGAAACGCCTCACGTCCGGTCTCCTCAGCGGAGCCGTCAAGGGCTAGAACACCCGCATCACCCCCACCACATCGAGAGTCGAATCAACAGAAAGAGGTGTGCAATGCGCACAACAACCTTCGCCCGCCTGGGCGTTGCGGTTGCCGGCATCGTGGCCGCGTCGCTCGCACTGTCCGGATGCTCCACGTCTGGCAGCTCCGACGCCTCCAGCGGCGGCAAGGTCACCCTGACCTTCCAGTCGCTGGCCTACCAGGACACCACGGTCGCCGCGACGAAGGAGATCGTGGACTCCTGGAACAAGAAGAACCCAGATATCCAGGTGAAGCTCCGCCAGGGCAGCTGGGACAACGTGCACGACCAGCTGGTCACGCAGTTCCAGGGCGGTACGGCCCCGGACATCATCCACGACGAGTCGGCGGACATCATGGGCTTCGCCAACCAGGGCTACCTCGCCGACCTCAGCAAATACCTCGACGCCGACGTCAAGAAGCAGGTCTCCAAGGACGTCTGGAGCTCGGTCACCACCGGAGACGGGAAGATCGTGGCGGCGCCGACGCTGCTGCAGTCGTACGTGGTCTTCGCGAACACCGACGCGATCAAGGCGGCGGGCGCCGAGATCCCGAGCGGCAAGACGCTCAGCTGGGACGACTTCCAGGACCTCTCGAAGAAGCTCACCTCCGGCGGCAACTTCGGCACGGGATGGGGTCTGAAGCAGCCGACCGCCACCGTCATGAACCTCGCGCTCGGCTTCGACGGTACCTTCTTCACCAACAAGGACGGCAAGTCCACGATCAAGGTCGGCGACGACGAGCTGCAGGTGCCGAAGCGCATCAACGAGATGGCGTACACGGACAAGTCGCTCGACCCGACCTCGCTGACGCAGAGCGGCACGGATGTGCTTCCCGGCTTCTTCGGTGGCAAGTACGCGATGTACGTCGGCGGCAACTACGTCGCTCAGCAGATCACCGAGTCCGCGCCCGCCGGCTTCAACTGGGCCGTCCTCCCGCCCCTGGCCGGCTCGGACGGCACTGCGCAGGCGGCCAACCCGCAGACGATGTCCGTCTCCGCGCAGAGCAAGCACATCGAGCAGTCCGCGAAGTTCATCAACTACTTCATGGATGCGGCCAACCAGGCGAAGCTCGCAGAGGGCGACTGGCTGATCCCGGCATCGGCCGCCGCGCGCGACCAGGTCGCGAAGGACACCTCCGGCAAGAACGGCTGGGAGGCCATCCTGAAGTCGGGCGAGGCGCTGAAGGCCGCACCGTTCCAGGGGGCGACGAACTACCCGCAGTGGAAGGACCAGTACGCGACTCCCGCCCTGCAGAAGTACTTCGCCAACTCGATCTCGCTGGACGAGCTCAAGAAGCAGCTGACGGACGGCTGGTCGGCCGTCGGCTGACCTGGCCGGCCTGCTGACCTGCTGACCACGGCGACAGAGAACAACGGAAACAAGGAGAAGGATCGATGGACGCGCTGGTGATGAAGGCGACGGGGGCACTCGCGGGAGCGGCTGTCGGCGACGCGCTCGGAGGAGCGGCTGAGGGCAACACACCGGAAGCCATCCAGGAGCGCTACGACGGCTTCATCACCGGCATCGTCCCGCCGTTCCTGGAGGACTGGCGCAACGCCAGGCCGATCGCGCCGTACCACAAGGGCGACGGGCACGTCACGGACGACACCCTGATGACCACGGCGCTCGTCGACGTCTACGACACTGTGCGCGACCACCTGGATGCGTACGCCATCGCCGACCACCTGGTGCCGCTGCTGATCGGCGAGAAGCGCTGGATCCCGGAGTTCGAGTCGGAGGGGTTGCTGCTGCACCGCATCTTCCTCGCGGAGAAGTGGCTGGTGACGAGGCTGCACTACGGGCACATCGACCCGCGCGAGGCCGGGGTCGGCAACATCGTCAACTGCGGCGCGACCATGTACGTCGCCCCCATCGGCATCGTCAACGCCGGGGCCCCGGATGCGGCGTACGCGGAGGCCATCGACGTGGCGGGGGCGCACCAGTCCAGCTACGGCCGCGAGGCGGCGGGCGTCTACGCCGCGGCCGTCGCCGAGGCGATGCGCCCAGGCGCGTCGGTCGGCAGCGTCGTCGAGACGGCGCTCCGGCTGGCGAAGGACGGCACCAGGGACGCGATCGAGTCCGTCGTCGAGGCTGCGGCGACGGTGACGGACTGGCGCTCCGGTCTCGGCGTGCTCCGCGCCGCGGTCGAGCCGTTCGACACGGTCGGCCCGCAGTACCGGCAGCCGGCGAAGGATGCGCGCATCCCGAGCAGGACGAAGTCGATCGAGGAGCTGCCGGTGGCGCTCGGGATGCTCGTGGCTGCGCAGGGCGACTACCGCGAGGCGGTGCTCGGCTCGATCAACTACGGCAGGGACTCCGACTCGATCGCCGTGATGGCCGGCTCGATCGCCGGTGCTCTCGGCGGGGTGGACGTGGTGCCCTCCGAGTGGATCGACGGCGTGAGCGACGGCAGCAGGATGGACATCACGGCGACGGGACCGGTCGTCGCGTCCGTCGCGCGGGAGGTGTGGGCGGCGGACGCTGCCCGCGCCCGCGCGGTGGAGTCCGTGCGCGACGCCTTCGCCGCCGACCTCGAGGTGGCGTAGTGCTCAGGCTCAGCTGGACGCAGCCGGAGGACCTGCTGCCGCACGCGCTGGTCGCCGCCGAGCTCGACGGGCGGCCGGTGGCCGATCTTCGGGAGCGGTGGGAGGCGGCAGGCGGCGCGCCGACGGCGGCGGTCAGCGGCGCGACGGCGGAGCCTGCGCCCCCGGCGCTGGTGGCGCTGGCCAGGGAGCTGCTGGCGGAGATCGATGAGCGCGACGACCCGGATGCGCTGCTCGCGGCGGAACCGGATGCGCTCGACGCGATCCTGGCGGAAGCGCCGGTCGGCGCAAGCGGCACGGCCGACGGTGGTCGCTCCGCCCGGTCCGGTGACCCCGGCGACCCCGCCGACCTCGGCGACCGCATCCTGGGCGCGTGGCTGGGCCGCGCATCCGGATGCCTGCTGGGGAAGCCGGTGGAGAAGATCTCGCTGGAGGGCATCAGGGCCATCGCGCGGTCGACGGGCAATTGGCCGCTACGGTCGTACTTCACCGAGGTCGGGCTCGACCCCGAGGTCGCAGCGCGCTACCCGTGGAACCGACGCAGCCGCCCGACCAGCCTCGTCGAGAACATCGACGGGATGCCGGAGGACGACGACCTGAACTTCCCGCTGATCGCGCTCGGCCTGCTCGAACGCTCGGGCGACGCCTTCACGACCGACGATGTCGCCCAGGCGTGGCTGGACAGCCTGCCGGGCGGCCGGGTGTTCACCGCGGAGCGGGTGGTCTACCGCAACCTGCTCGACGGCTACGAGCCGGAGCAGGCCGCCGCCGCGCGCAACCCGTTCCGGGACTGGATCGGCGCGCAGATCCGCACCGACGTGTACGGCTGGGCGCACCCCGGCGACCCGGTCGCCGCTGCACGTCTCGCCTGGACGGACGCCCGCCTGAGCCACGCCCGCAACGGCGTCTACGGCGCGATGTTCGCCGCGGCGGCCTGCTCGGCCGCGGTCGTCGCAGACGGCGTCGTCGAAACCAGAGTCGCCGAGGCGATCCGGGCCGGGCTGTCGGTCGTGCCCACCGGCAGCAGGTACGCCGCCGCCATCCGTCGCGGCGTCGAACTCGGCACGAGCGACCTCGACGACGAGGCGGCCGTGGATGCGCTGCACGCCGAGTTCGGGCACCTGCACTGGGTGCACGTGCTCGGCAACTCCGCCGTGCTGGCGTTCGCGCTCACCCGCGGCGCAGGCGATTTCGAGCGGACGATCACGCTGGCGGTCAGCGGCGGCTGGGACACGGACTCCGTCGGCGCGACCGCCGGATCCATCGCGGGAGCCGTCACCGGCGCCCGTGCGCTCCCCGCGCGGTGGATCGACCCGCTGCACGACACCCTCGCCACCAGCGTTCCCGGGTTCTCCGGGGTGCGGTTCAGCGACCTCGCCGCGCGCACGCTGCGCCTGGCGGAGGGCGGGGAGCACCCGGAGCGTCAGAAGCGCACGGAGCGCCCGCGATGAGCGTCGTGGTCCTCGGCAGCGCCAACCTGGATCTCGTCTACCGCGTCGAGCGCATCCCGTCGCCCGGCGAGACGGTGCTCGCGCTCGGGTCGGACTCCGCTCCGGGCGGCAAGGGCAACAACCAGGTGATCGCCGCAGCCAGGGCGGGTGCTCCGTCGGCGTTCGTCGTCGCACTCGGCAGGGATGCTGCGGCCGAGCGGCTTATCGCGAGCCTCGCCGACGCGGGGGTCGACCTGCGCGCTCGCCGGGTGGACGCCCCGACCGGCACCGCCATCATCACCGTCGACGACGGAGCGGAGAACGCCATCGTCGTCGACTCAGGAGCCAACGGGATGCTCGACCGCCTCGACCAGGCGGAGCGCGACCTCGTCGCGGCGGCCGACGTGCTCCTGCTGCAGCTCGAGACGCCGCTCGCCACCGTGGCCGAGGCCGCAGCCGTCGCGCACGCCGCGGGGACGACCGTGGTGCTCAACGCCGCGCCCATCCGGTCGCTGCCCTCCGCTCTGCTGGGCGACGTGGACGTGCTCGTGGTGAACGAGCACGAGGCGGCGCACCTCGCCGCCGAACTGTCCGGCGAGCCTCTGCACGACGCGAGCGGCGAAGACCTCGCCGGGGTGCTCAGCAGGCTCGGCCTCGCCGTCATCGTCACGCTCGGCGCCCAGGGCGCCGTCGTGCGCGTGCCGGACGAGCCGCCTGCACACGTCGCGGGGCTCCGCGTCCAGGCCGTCGACACGACAGGAGCGGGCGACACCTTCTGCGGCGCCCTCGTCGCCGAACTCGACCGCCGCCGCGGCCCCGCCGAGCGATCCGGAAGCACAGCCGGCGCCCGCCCCGACCTCGGCACGCTTGTGCGCGCCGCCGAGTTCGCGACGGTCGCAGCCGCTCTCTCTGTACAGCGCGCAGGCCCCGTTCCGTCCATCCCCACTCTCGAGGAGATTCACGATTTCCACTCGGCCAGCTGACCAGGCTCCCGCTCCCGTCGCCGCGTTCGACCCGGACGAGGAGAACACCAACGACTTCGATCCGCTGGTGCCGCGCGCGATCGACCGGCCGACTGTGCTGCCGCGCGGCGGCGCCATCGACCCGGCGGTGGGCGACATCGTCAAGATCTTCGCGGCCCCCGACGATCCGGCGGACTGGCCGGCCTGGCGCTCCGACCTGGCCGCCTGGCGCGACGAGGCCCGGGCCCGTCTCGACTACGACGGCGCCGTGTACGAGCGGGCGGAGACCGGCTGGGCCCGCCGCGCCTACAGCGTCGCGCAGATCTGGCTCTGGGACGAGCGGCTGTTCGACCACGAACGCCAGGAGTTCACGGTCGACGCCTTCCTCGCGGCGACAGCGGACCACGGCGGCTTCGACGGCGTCGTGCTCTGGCACGCGTACCCGGTCATCGGCATCGACGACCGCAACCAGTTCGACTTCTACCGGGACGTGCCCGGCCTGGATGCCGTGGTGGCGGCCTTCCACGACCGCGGCGTCCGCGTGTTCATCGACTACAACCCCTGGGACACCGGCACGCGCCGTGCGCAGCACGCCGACCCGGAGGAGCTCGCGGCGATCGTCGGAGAGCTCAGTGTCGACGGCGTTTTCCTCGACACGATGAAAGAGGGTGACGCCCGCCTCATCGACGCCCTGCTGCAGGCCACGCCGCCGCAGGTGCTGGAGGGCGAATCCCGGGTGCCGAACCAGCGCATCCAGGATCACCAGCTGAGCTGGGCGCAGTGGTTCTCCGACTCGGCGGCGCCCGGCGTGATGCGGGCGCACTGGTTCGAGCGCAGGCACATGATGCACTCGACCCGCCGCTGGAACCGCGACCACAGCGAGGAGCTCCAGTCTGCGTGGATGAACGGCACCGGTCTGCTGGTGTGGGATGCGGTCTTCGGCGTGTGGGTCGGCTGGAACGAGCGCGACAAGGCCACTCTGCGCAGGATGCTCCGGGTGCAGCGGGCGTACGGCGACGTGCTGGTGGACGGCGAGTGGTCCCCGCTGCTCGGCGCGACGGAGGACGCGCTCGCGGCCGGGATCTACGTGTCCCGGTTCGCCGCGGACGGCGTGACGCTCTGGACGGTCGTGAACCGCGGAGACGCCGACTGGACGGGCGATCCCCTCGCCGAGCCCGCGGCAGCGGGTGCGCGCAGGCACGACGTGACTGGGGGCGTGGCCGACGTGACGACGGTGCGGGTGCCCGCGCGGGGTGTGACCGGGGTGATCGAGGTCGCTGCCGGGGGCGCGCATCCGGAGTCGCTGCTGCTGGCTGCCGCCGCGGACACCGCCGCGGACAACGAAGCAGGCGACGCCCGGTTCCCGGCGCGCGAGGCGGTGCGCACGGTTCCCGCGCTCGCGCCTGCGACGCGCATCCCGGCGGATGCGGTCGTCGTCGAGCAGGGGACGCGCGAGCTGACCGTGACCTTCCGCCGCCGCGAGACCGGTTTCTACCAGGGTGCGCCGTATGTGGAGGAGTGGAAGCCGCTGCCTCCCCGGCTGCACGACGACCGGAGCGAGACGCTGACGGTCACGATCCGGGGACGCGTCGCCGTCGCGGCCCGCGAGGTCACGGCGGCCGAGTTCCGCGCGTTCGTGGAGGAGACCGGGTACCGGCCGCTGGTCGCCGACCGGTTCCTGGTGGGCGTCGCCTCCGGCGCTGCACCGGTGACCGGCGTCTCGCTGGCGGACGCCCGCGCGTATGCGGCCTGGGCGGGCGCCAGGCTCCCCGACGAGTTCGAGTGGCAGCTCGCGGCCGAGCAGCCCGGATTCGGCAGGGCCGAACCGGCCGTGTGGAACTGGACGGAGAGCGAGCACACCGACGGCATCACCCGGTTCGTGATGCTGAAGGGCGGCAGCGACCACGTCACGACCGGCTCGGACTGGTACACCGACGGCGGACGACGCGACGCGACGTTCAGCCTCAAGTTCCTGCTTCCCGGTCTCGGCGTCGAGCGCTCCAGCAGCATCGGATTCCGGCTGGCGTGGGACGTAGCGGGGGACCTGGAGAGCGACCGATGACCGCGCCGGCCCTCGATGGTCTCCGCGTCCTGGATGTGTCGACGCTGTTCGCCGGGCCCCTCGCCGCGACCTTCCTCGGCGACTACGGCGCCGACGTGATCAAGGTCGAGCATCCCACCCGGCCGGATGCCGCCCGCGGGCACGGCCCGGCGAAGGACGGCGTGAACCTCTGGTGGAAGACGCTCGGGCGCAACAAGCGCACGGTCACGATCGACCTCGGATCGCCGGAGGGCGCGAAGCTGCTGCTCGCGCTCGCCGCGGACGCCGACGTGCTGATCGAGAACTTCCGGCCGGGCACCCTCGAGCGCTGGGGCATCGGCCCGGATGCGCTGCACGCGGCCAACCCGCGGCTCGTGATCGCGCGGGTCACCGCGTTCGGCCAGTTCGGCCCGTACTCCGGGCGGCCGGGGTTCGGCAGCCTGGCGGAGGCGATGAGCGGCTTCGCGGCACTCACCGGCGAGCCGGACGGTCCTCCGACGCTCCCGCCGTTCGGGCTGGCAGACGGCATCGCCGCGCTGTCCACCGCGTACGCTGTGATGGTCGCGCTGCGGGCTGCGGAGCGTGACGGGCACGGGCAGGTGATCGACCTCGCCATCATCGAGCCGATTCTGATGCTGCTCGGCGGGCAGATCACCGCGTACGACCAGCTCGGCGCCGTGCAGCCGCGCACCGGCAACCGCTCGGTCAACAACGCGCCCCGCAACGTCTACCGCACGGCGGACGGCGACTGGGTGGCGGTGTCCACCAGCTCGCAGTCCATCGCGGAGCGCGTGATGCGGCTGGTCGGGCGGCCGGACGTGATCGACGAACCGTGGTTCGCGACCGGGCACAGCCGGGCGGAGCACGCCGACGAACTGGATGCGGCGGTCGCCGCCTGGATCGCGGCCCGCCCCACCGAGGAGGTCGTCCGCGAGTTCGAGGAGGCGCAGGCCGCCATCGCGCAGGTCTACGACGTGCGCGGCATCCTCTCCGACCCGCAATACCAGGCGATCGGCACCGTGCAGACGGTCGACGACGACGAACTCGGGCCGGTGAAGATGCAGAACGTGCTGTTCCGGCTCTCCGGGACGCCGGGCGCGATCCGCTGGGCGGGGAGGCAGCACGGCCGCGACACCGACGACGTGCTCGCGGAGATCGGCGTGACCAGGGAACAGCTGGACGCACTGCGGGAGAAGGGGGTCGTGCGATGACGACGGACGAACGACGGATCGTTACCGGCCTGTACGTGCCGGGCGACCGGCCGGACCGCTTCGACAAGGCGGTCGCCACGGGAGCGGACCTCGTCATCCTCGACCTGGAGGACGCGGTCGCACCGGAGGCGAAGCCGGCGGCGCTGGATGCTGTCACGGCGTGGCTGCACGGGCGCGCATCCGGTGGACCGCTCGTCCAGGTGCGGGTGAACGCCGGAGCAGACCACGAGCTCGCCGCGCTGCGCGACCTCGGCGTCGCCGTCGAGCTGCGGGTGCCGAAGGTGGAGAGCGCCGCGGACATCGACAGGGTGGTCGCCGTCGCGGGAGACCTGCCCGTCGCCGCCCTGGTGGAGTCCGCGCTCGGTGTCGAGAACGCCGGGGCCATCGCCGCGCATCCCCGGGTCGTGTCGCTCGCCCTCGGGGAGTCGGACCTCGCGAGCGACGTCGGCAGCCGGGACGCCACCGTGATCGACTACGCGCGGACGCGCCTGCTGTTCGCCGCCCGTGCCGCCGGGCTGCCGGCGCCGATGCTGTCCGCATACCCGGACATCCGGGATCTCGACGGCCTCCGCGCCGACACCGAGCGCGGGGCGCGACTCGGCTGGTTCGGCCGCACGGCCGTGCACCCCAGCCAGTTGGCCGTGATCGCCGCGGTGTTCGCGCCGAGCGAGGCCGACCTGGCCTGGGCGCGCGCGGTGGTCGCCGCGGTGGACCGCGGAGGGGTGGCGACGCTGGACTCCGGCGAGATGGTCGATCCGGCCATGCTCGGCCGCGCCCGCGGCATCCTCGCCGCGCAGCCCGGCCGCTGAGGCAGAGCCGCGGCGACAGAGGCACCCGGATGCTGGAACAGCGCTCGTTCGTCAGCCCCGTGATCGGGCCGCTGACGTACACGCTGCTCACGCCGGAGCGCGCGGACGGCCCGCTGCCGATCGTCTACCTGCTGCACGGCCGCGGCGACAGCGCGGCGTCGTGGGCTCCCGTCATCGACGACCTGCTCGCCCTTCCGCTGATCGCGGTGCTCCCGGATGCGCCGTGGAGCGACCGCGCCGGATACTACGTCGACTCCGCCCACCGAGACGGCAGACCCGTCGAGACCGCGTTCACCCGCGACCTGGTCGCGCACGCCGAGGCGCAGCTGCCGGATGGGATCGCGGTGGCGGGGCGCGCATCCCGTGCGGTGGCCGGATACTCGATGGGCGGGTTCGGCGCCCTGCGGTTCGGGCTCGCGCATCCGGAGCTGTTCGGGCGGGCGGTCGCGCTCAGCCCCGCCGCGTACGATCCGGAGCCGCCGGCCGGGTCGTCGGCGCGCGAGCAGGGCGCGTTCGGAGTGGGGGACGCGCTCTACGAAGCAGACCGCTACCGGGCCCTCGGACCGCGCGCCATGCTCGACGCGTTCCACGGCCCGCCGCTCGACCTCGTGCTCGCGGCAGGCGACGCCGAGCAGCCGCATCCTGGTGCCCCCGCTGCGCTCGCCATCGGCCCCCAGACCGCCGCCATCGCGCGCCGTGCCAGCGCGACCCCCGCCATCACCGTCGAGTCCCGCACGTACTCCGGCCCCCACGACTTCACCGTCTGGCGCCCCGCCCTCCTGGACGCCCTCCGCCGCCCCACATAATCGAGTCCGAAGTTATTCACGCGCCACGCCGGGCGCAGGCGTGAACAACTTCGGACTCGATTATTCGGCGGCGCGGCCCTTGGCGACGTATTCGAGGCGGCGGAGCGTCTCGACGTTCCGGATGTGCAGGATGAGGTCGGCGATCGGGCGCGGGATGAGCCGGGCCGGGCCGCCGATCGGGTACTCCTCCATGCGTACGACGCAGCCCGTGCCGCGCGGCTTCACGTCGATGATCACGCGCTCCCTGCCGAACGGCCGGGTCTTGGCCTCCAGCACCATGCGCCGCGGCGCATCCCAGGTGTCCACCACCGTCTCGTCGTCGAGCACGAACGGCCAGACGCCGATCGAGTGGTGCAGGCGGGCGCCCTGGCGCGGGTACGTCGGGTCGGCGGCGCGCAGCCTGGACGCCCCGACCACCCAGGTCGGATAGACCCACGGGTCTTCGAGCACGGCGAAGACCTGCTCGGGGGTGCAGTCGAGTGCGCGCACGGTCACAGACATGTCACTGCTCCGGGAGTCCGTCGGGCCGGAGCGACGCTTCGGCGGGGTCGATGGGGCCGGTCGGGTCCATCCGGCCGGTTGAGTTCGCGCCGGGACGCGTCGACCCGTGCAGCGCATCCCGGTTCAGGTCGTCGGGCGCGAGCGACGGCATGGTGCGCATCCCGAACTCGTGTCGCAGCGCGCTGCGGGCGGCGTAGTACCCGACCAGCCCGTGCACGCCGGGCCCGGGGGCCGCGGCGGCGGAGGCGAGGTAGAGTCCGCGGCCGGGCATCCGCCACGGGTCGGGGGAGGCCACCGGCCGGGCGATCAGCTGCCGCAGGCTGGGCGCTCCCGCCGAGATGTCCCCGCCGACGTAGTTGGGGTTGTACGCGGCCATCTCCACGGCGGTCTTGTGCGCGCTGCCGAGGATCAGATCCCGGAAGCCGGGCGCGAACCGTTCGATCTGGCGCGTGATCGCCTCGGTCTGGTCCACGGGCGACCCGGCCGGCACGTGGGTGTATGCCCAGAGGACGTGCTTCCCGGCCGGAGCGCGGGTGCTGTCGAACAGCGACGGCTGCGACACCAGCACATACGGGTCGTCGCTGTGCCGACCGGCGGCGACCTCGCGCTCCGAGCGGGCGACGGCGGCGCGCGTCCCGCCGAGGTGCACGGTGGCGGACTCGGTGAGTTCCGCGTTCGCCCACGGAACGGGGCCGGACAGCGCGAAGTCGACCTTCGAGACGCCGTTGCCGTTACGGAACGCGGCGATGCGGCGCAGATACGACGGGGGCAGCCGGTCCTCGCCCAGCCGGGCGGCAGCCTCCGCGCCGGTGTCGAACAGCACCACGCGGGCATCGGGCAGCTCGGCCAGACTGGTGACCTCCGTGCCGGTGACCACCTCCCCGCCGTGCGCGACGATGTCGGCGACCATCGCATCCGCGATCGACTGGCTCCCTCCCACCGGGAATGGCCAGCCGCGGGCGTGCGCGTACGTCGCGAGCGTCAGCCCGGCGGCCGCACCCGCGAGACTCGGCAACGGGAGGGTGGAGTGCGCGAACACCCCGGTGAGCAACGCGCCCGGTGCCTCTGTACGGAAGAACGCATCCCACCACGGCCCGCCCTGCGCCAGCATCGTCGCGCCCAGCCTGGCGGCCACGAGTGGGTGGCGGGGCACCTGGAACAGCTGGGAGCCGGTGAACTGCGCGACGGCGTCCGCGTTCCGCACGAGCGGCCCGAGCATCCGGCGCCATGCGGGCCCGTCGACGCCGAGCGCATCCACCGTTCGCTCGAAGTCCCGGTATGCGACGGCAGCTCTCCCGCCGTCCAGAGGATGCGCGTACGACGCGGTCGGCACGATGAACGGCACCCGCTCCTCGATCCCGAACCGCTGGAAGAACCCGGACGCGAAAGCCAATGGATGCACGGCGGAGCAGATGTCGTGCCGGAATCCGGGAAGCGTCACCTCCTCGGTCCGCGTGCCGCCGCCCGCCGTCGCGTTGCGCTCGTACACGCGCACCGCGAGGCCGGCGCGGGCGAGCGTGACGGCGGCGGCGAGGCCGTTGGGTCCGGAACCGATGACGATCGCATCCGGTGGTGTGGAACTCATGCCTCCCTGTATACCCCTCGTTGATGGACGGGGTCAGATGTCTTTCAGTATCCAGTCCAGGACGGTCGGGTCGCCTCTGGTTCCGCCGACGGTGCAGATGGCGATGATGCTCCCCACCCCCGGCAACGGCTGCGGAGGGACGAAAGCGACGATGGCCTGGTACGTCCCATCGTCGTTCCTGGTCGGCGGGTGGTCGGGGTCGTACGGCTGCATCTCGGCGCCGGGGTTCTGAGCCGCATAGTTCGCGACGCCGACGTCGGCGCACGCCTGCCACGCGCCGAGTGCGTCGATGGGGTCGTCCGGGGACACGGTCGGGGTGACCGGTGCGGGGATGACGGTTGGTGTGTCTCTCTCCTCCGGGGTCGGTGTCGCGGTCGCGGTCGACGTTGCTGGAGCAGAGCGGTCGGACAGGATCGTGGTGCTGAGCGCGTACGCGACACCGCTGCCGGACACGACCAGCGCGGCGATCACCAGGCCGACGACGGTCCACACGTGTTTTCTGCCGTGTCCGCCCCTGGCCAGGTCGGCGCGGGCGGACTCCACGATGGCGTCTCGCCAGGCGGCGCTGCGACGGTCGTCGAACTGCGGGTCGTCGGGGTGCTGGTCGTCGAAGTGTTGGTCGTCGAGTGGCCGGTCGTCGTTCATCGGGTGCCTCCTTCCGTCTGGGTCAGCTGGGTCGTTTCGGCGAGCAGCCCGCCGAGTCGCGCTTTCGCCCTGGACAGCCGGGACTTCACGGTGCCGAGCGCCACGCCCAGCACGGCGGCGGCCTCGGCGGTGCTGAGCTCTTCGATCACGCACAGCGACAGCACATCCAGGTCGCGCTTGGGCAGCTGAGCGAGCGCGACGCGGAGGGCGTTCCGCTGCTCGTCGGAGTCGAGCCGGTCATCCACGGCTTCGCTGTGATCGGGGGTGGTCCCCTGCGCAGGAAGGATGCTGAGCACGTGCGCGTAGCGGCGGCTCGACCTGGCGAAGTTCCTGCTGACGTTGTTCGCGGTGACCAGCAGCCAGCCGATCACCGACCCGTCCACCTCCCGCATCGCGTCGCGGCGGCGCCAGGCTTCGAGGAACACCATGCCCGTCACGTCCTCGGCGTCGTGCACCGATCGCGTCAGCCGGAGGGCGTGCCGGAACACGCGGTCCCGGTGGAGGTCGAACAACTCCCCGAACGCCTCCGGATCGTCGCGTCGAGTCGTCGGGATCACCCCCAGCTCCTCGGTGTCATCGGTCGTCACACTCAGATAATGTCCGCATCGGCGAAACGGTTCCCGTCACGCGACCGGCCAGCCTAAACGTCTTTGGTCGTCACGTTCAGGAGGGTGGGATTGCCGAGGGTCCCGCCGATGGTGCAGATGTAGACGATGCTCTTCGCACCCTCGACGGGCTTCGGCAGGGAGAAGGACGCGATCGCCTGGAAGCTGCCATCCGGATTCTTGGTCGGCGGGACGGAGGCATCGTACGGATGCAGCGCCGCCCCCGGGTTCTGCGCCACGTAGTTCTCCAGGCCGAGCACGGCGCACGCGTGCCAGGCGGTGAGCGCGTCGATGGGGTCGTTGGGCGAGAGGGCGGCGGGGGCTGGTGTGGGCGTGGTGCCGGTGCTGGTGCTGGCGCTGATCGCTGACGCGCTCGGATCATGGGATGTGGCTGGGGCCGAGCCCGCGCATCCCGAGAGTGCGCCGAGGACGGCGAGAACGACAGCGGACGCGGCGAGCGCCGCCCTGGCCGTGGATGTGTGTGTCTTCACGATGTACCCCCGATAGTCGACTGCTGCAAACGGAGCATCCGGTTCTGGATGCACAACGGTAATGTCCGCATCGGCGAAACGGTTCCCGAGGTGGCAGCAGCCGGAGGGGTACTTCCCTCAGACCTGCGAGATGCTGTCCGCCAGCGTCCCAGCGCCGTGCAGCGCAGCGCCGATGGTGTTGGCCGTGCGCTGGAACGCCGTGTCGGTCTTCGACGCGCCGATCGCGCCGCCCTTGAGGGCTCCGCCGGACATGTTGCGGTTGAGGCGGGCGACCAGCCTGCCCTGCTCGTCGACCATGAAGTCGACGGTGAAGGTGATCTGGAAGTTGTTCCCGGCGAGACCGCCGAGGAGCACTGTCGCCGTCGTGCTGCCGCGCTTGGCGAGCAGGCCGCCGGTCGGCGTCGTCGTGACGGTGAACCCTTCGCTCTGGAGTGCGGATGCGACCAGGTGCTTGCCGCTCTCGTGGTCGCCGAGGATGAAGAAGTCGTGCGCTTTGGCCATGAGGATGAGCGTATCGTGCGAGGTTAACTCGATGTGAACACTTGTTTCATCAGACAAAAAAACGTGAACAGAGTGTTCATCAGCGCATAGGCTGCACTCGTGAACGACCGCCAGACCCCCAGCAGACCGATCCTCGTCCTCGATTTCGACGGGACGGTGTGCGTCGGCGATGCGCCGGTGTGGGAGTACGCCGAAGCCGTCATCGCGGGCATCCTCGACGCGGGATCCGCTGCCGCCGTCGACCTCGACGCCTCCCTCCGCGCCAGGCTCGGCGCGTTCCTCGACGGCGAGCCAGGCTCGCCCGCATACACCGACGGCTATGCGGCCGTCGCAGCGCTCGCGGCAGAGCACGCAGACGACGACCTGCTGCAGAGCGCGTACCAGACCAGCCGGCGGGCGCTCGCCGGGGGAACCGTCGCGGTGTCCGCGCCGGACGGGCTCGCCGGATTCCTCGGCAGCCTGGGGGAGAGCGTCGAGCGCGTGCTCGTGACGAACGCGCCGCTCGACGGGGTGCGGGAGACGCTCGCGGCCATCGGGCTGGCCGGGAGCATCGACCGCATCGTCACCGACGCGGACAAACCCGCCGGCTGGACCACGATCCTGCCGCAGCTCCTCGACGGCAGGGAGCCGTCGCAGCTGCTGTCGGTGGGCGATATCTGGGGCAACGACCTCGAGCAGCCCCTGGCAGCGGGATGCGTCACCGCCCTCATCGACCGCTTCGGCCACCGCGCCGGCCCGGCCCACCTCGTGGCGGCCGACTTCCCCGGACTGTACGACGGCATCCGCCGCTGGGCGGTGGACCCGGCAGGGTTCGCGGCCGCGCACGAGCCCGCCACAACCACCGCCTGACCGCACGACTTCTCCACACCCCGCTCGTCCATCCACAGATCGCACCACCCACCACTCGCAGTCCTCACCTCCGCACAGAATGGGAACGTCATGAAAATCCGGAAGATCGCCGTTGCGAGCGCCTCTGGCCTCGCCATCCTCACCGCGCTCGCGCTGAGTGGATGCGGTGTGCAGCAGCAGACCGCATCCGGCGCCACCGCATCCGGCGGGGCTGCTCCTGCCGCGTGCACGGGCACCTCGGACGACGCGGCCAAGGCGCCAACGTCGCTCACCCTCGCGCTCGTCCCGTCCGGCGACGCCGCCAAACTCGTCGAGACCGTCAAGCCGCTGGAGGAGGCCCTCACCTCGCGCCTCGGCATCCCGGTCAAGGGCGTCATCACGCAGGACTACCAGGCGGCCGTCGAGGCGATCGGCAGCAACCAGGCGCAGATCGGGATGCTCCCCAGCCTGCAGATGAGCCAGGCCTGCGACAAGTACGGCGCTGTCCCGGCCCTGCAGACCCAGCGCAACGGCAAGAGCTCGTACGCCGCGCAGTTCTTCACCAACGACCCCAAGAAGTACTGCGCAGACACCCCCGTCACGGGCGCGAACGGCATGCTCTACTGCAACGGAACGGAGAAGGGCACCGGTCCTGCCGGGCTCGACAGCATTACCAAGATCAAGGGCGCGACGGTCTCGCTGCTGCAGGCGGCCTCCCCGGCCGGCTACATCTTCCCCGTCGCGGCCATGAAGAAGGCCGGGCTCGACGTCGACAAAGACATCAAGACCGTCCAGGTCACGGCCAACGACGCCAGCGTGCTCGCCGTCTACAACGGCGACGCCGAGGTCGGCACCAGCTACTGGGATGCTCGCTCCGTCGTGCAGAAAGACACCCCGGATGTGGGAGAGAAGGTCGTGGTCTTCGCGCTGACCGACGAGATCCCGAACGACGGAGCCTCGATCAGCAGCAAGCTCAGCAAGACCTGGCAGACCAAGATCGCCGACGCGATGAAGGACTACGCGGGCACTCCGGAGGGCGTGAAGGCGCTCACCGCGATCTACCAGATCACCGGTCTGGTCGACGCGGACCCGAAGAGCCTCAAGAAGACGCAGGACGCAGCAGCGTCGATCGGCCTCGGCTGATCGCACTGACCTGAGCGGGGTGGCGGGGCGGAGACGCCATCGCCACCCCGCATCACCGCTTGACGAAAGGGACAGAGATGACGGAGACGGCAGGAGCGCGCATCCGGTTCGACCGGGTGGGCGTCACGTACCCCAACGGATTCTCCGGGTTGCGGGATGTGGACCTCACCATCGAGCCCGGCGAGATGGTGGCCGTCGTCGGACTGTCCGGCGCAGGCAAGTCGACCCTCATCCGGACCATCAACGGCCTCGTCCCGATCACCTCGGGGGAGATCACGGTCGGCGACTACCGGCTCTCCGGCCTGCGCGGCAAGCGCCTGCGCACGCTGCGCAGCGAGGTCGGGATGGTGTTCCAGAGCTTCAACCTGGCCAAGCGCACCACGGTGCTGAACAACGTGCTGATGGGCCGTCTGCACCACACCTCCGCCTGGCGCACACTGCTCGCGGCCTGGTCGGCCGACGACGTCGAGCTCGCGATGCAGGCGCTGGAACGTGTCGAGATCGTCTCCAAGGCATACTCCAGCGCCTCCGAGCTGTCCGGCGGCCAGCAGCAGCGCGTGGCCATCGCCCGCACGCTCGCTCAGCGACCGAAGGTCATCCTGGCCGACGAGCCGGTCGCGTCCCTCGACCCTCCTACCTCCCACGTCGTGATGCGCGACCTGCAGCGCATCAACGCCGAGCTCGGCATCACCGTGGTCGTCAACCTGCACTTCCTCGACCTCGCGCGTCGGTACGGCACCCGGCTGATCGGGCTGCGCAACGGCGAGGTCGTCTACGACGGACCGGGCGCAGGGGCGGACGAGTCGGTGTTCGAGTCGATCTACGGCCGCTCGCTCACCGCGGAGGACGTGCTCGACGCCCCGGCGGTGCTGCCGTGACCAGTGCGGCAGCGGGCGCGCGCCCTGTCAAGCCGCGCTCGGCGTGGAAGGTCGTCGTCACGCTGGCGATCCTCGCCGCGATCACGGTCTGGTCCGCCGTCGCGGTCCAGGTGGATGTGGGCGCCCTGTTCGCCAACGCGCAGAACGCATCCAACACCCTCGTGCAGCTGTTCCAGCCCGACTACTCCTTCTTCCCCGAGACGCTGCCGTGGCTGCTCCAGACCGTGCAGATGGCCGTCATCTCCACCGCCGTGAGCGTGGTCATCGCCCTCCCGCTGTCGTTCCTCGCCTCGCGCGCCACCAACCCGAACAGCGTCGTCCTCGGCATCGTGCGGTTTGTGATGAACATCGTCCGCAGCGTGCCCGACCTGCTCTACGCCTCGCTGTTCGTCACCGTCGTCGGCACGGGGGCGCTTTCCGGCATCCTCGCCCTCGTGCTGTTCAACGTCGGCATCATCGTCAAGCTCATCTCCGAAGCCCTCGACGGCCTCGACCGCGGAGGCCAGGAGGCCGCGCTCGCCGCGGGTGGCACCTGGTTCAAGGCCAACCGCGCTGCGATGGTGCCGGAGGTCGCGCCCACCTATCTGTCGCAGGCGATCTACGTGCTCGAACTGAACATCCGCGCCTCGACCGTCATCGGCCTGGTCGGCGCGGGCGGTCTCGGGATGCTCATCGACAAGGTGCGCACCTTCTACCAGTACCACTACCTCAGCATGATCATCTTCGAGATCCTCGTCCTCGTCGTGCTGCTCGAACTGCTCAGCTCGTACACGCGGCGGAGGCTGATCCGATGAGCGCATCCACTGTCGCCGACATCGCACGGCCGGCCGCGGGCATCCCGGGCGACGGGCAGCGTGGGCAGCGGCCCCGCAAGCCGCTGCGGGTGGCCCGTGCCGTGGTGTGGGCAGTCGTCACGCTGGTCGTGGTGGCCGCGTTCTGGGGCGTCGACATCTCCTGGGATGCGCTCTGGCAGCTGCCGCAGAAGCTCGCCCACTACCTCGGCCTGATGTTCCTGCCCCCGGCGTGGGACAAGCTCCCGGATGCGCTGTCCGCGACCATGCTGTCCGTCGCGATGGCCTGGTTCGGCACCGTGATCGGCGTGATCGTCTCCTTCCCGCTGAGCCTCCTCGCCACACGCGGGCTGACCCCCGCCGTGGTGCGCTGGCCGCTGCGCGCGGTGTTCGCCGTGCTGCGTGCCGTACCGGAGGTGGTGATCGCGGTGCTGATGCTGTCCGTCACCGGGCTCACGGCATACACCGGCGCGCTGGCCATCGCCATCGGCTCGATCGGAACGCTCGGCAAGTGGGGCTACGAGAGCTTCGAGTCCGTCGACAGAGGAGCCATCGAGGCGGCGACGGCGTCCGGCGGGTCCCGGGTGCAGATCATGCGCTGGGGAGTCTGGCCGAACGCGAAACCCGACGTGCTGGCGTTCTGGCTCTACCGGTTCGAGATCAACGTGCGCGCGTCCGCCATCCTGGGCCTGATCGGCGCGGGCGGCATCGGCAAGATGCTCGTCGACAACATCCAGTTCCGGGTGTGGGACGTGGTCGGGATGCTGATGATCGTGGTCATCGTCGTCACCATGATCATCGACCAGCTCTCCGGCCTGGTGCGGCACCGGATCATCTCCGGGCACTGGGAGCTGCCGGTGGTCACGGCCGTTCGCCGCCGTTCCGCGCGCAGGGCACGGGCGGAGAGCATCGAGCTGAAGGCGACGGAATAGGGTGACTTCGTGAGCTTCCCGGCTGAGCGCGGCCTGCGCATCCTGCACCTGTCAGACACGCACCTCTTCGGCGACGGCAGCCTGCACTACGGGATGGTCGACACGCTCGCCGCCCTCGATCGCGTCCTCGGCAGGGCGGCGACGCTCGGCGCCGTCGACGTCGTGGCGGTCTCCGGCGATCTGTCCGACGACGGCAGCCCGGAGTCGTACCGGCTGCTGGCCGGCCGGATCGCGCCCTGGGCGGCGGAGCACGGCGCCGTGATCGTGTACGCGATGGGCAACCACGACCTCCGCGACGCCTTCGAGAGTGTCCTCGGCGCGCGGGAGACGGTGGTCGACGTCGCCGGATTCCGCGTGGTCACGGTGGACACCTCCGTGCCCGGCGCCGGCTACGGGGCGGTGGATGCGGCGGCCCTCGACCGGCTGCGCGGCATCGTCGCCTCTCCGTCCGCGCACGGCACCGTCGTGGTGCTGCACCACCCGCCCGTGCCCGCCGCGAGCGCGCTGCTGGCGGCGCTCGAACTGCAGAACCCCGCCGACGTGCTCGACGCGTGCGCCTCCGGCGACGTGCGCCTGGTGCTCGCGGGCCACTACCACCACGCGCTGAGCACGGTCGCCTCCGGCATCCCCGTGGTCGTCGCGCCCGGCACGGCCAACTCGTCCGACCCGATCGCGGCCGCGGGAACCGAGCGCGCGACCGTCGGCTCCGGCTTCGCCGTGGTCGACCTGCCGATCGACGGGGAGCCGACCGCCGTCTTCGTCGCGGTCCCGAGCGCAGACGACGGCACCGAGATCTTCGATCTCGACGCCGCAGAGGTCGAACGCATCGCAGCGGCGGCAGGACCGAAGGAGCCCCGATGAACGACCACCGCCCCGGCGAGGTCATCGCGACCATCCGGTCCGTGCTTCCCTCCCTGCTGCCGACGGAGCAGGCCGTCGCCGCCGTGCTGCTCGAACGTTCGGCCGAGATCGTCGAACTCAGCTCGCAGCAGGTCGCCGAGCTGGCAGGAGCATCCAGGGCCACCGTGGTGCGCACCTGCCAGAGCCTCGGCTTCACCGGCTACCAGCAGCTGCGCGTGCTGCTCGCCAGAGACGCGGGCTACCGGCCGCCTGCCGCAGCGACCGCCGCGCCGGTCGGGTCGGCGGGGATCGTCACGCAGACCTTCACGCACATCGCGGGCCGCGTCGACGACATGGTCGCGCTCCTCGACGCCGACGCGGTGGAGCGGGCAGTGGATGCGCTGGTCGCCGCCCGCCGCGTCGTCGCCGTGGGCAACGGCCTGTCGGCACCGCTGGCACTGGATGCTGCCGCCCGCCTCACCAGCATCGGCCGCGCGGCGGAGGCCCCGCTCGACGTGATCGGGCAGCAGATCACCGCGCGGCTGCTGTCGCAGGACGACGTGCTGCTGGCCGTCAGCGGAAGCGGCTCGAACGCCTCCACGCTCCGCACGGTCGGCGCGGCGACGGCGGCGGGCGCCACCGTGATCGCGGTGACGGCGTTCGTGCGCAGCCCCATCGCGCAGGCGGCGCACATCGGCCTCGTGGTGACGATGCCCGACCTCACCTTCCGCGACGAGATCACCCTCGCGTCCCGTCTGCCGCAAGCCATCCTCATCGAGGGGCTCGTCGCGGCGGTCACCCAGCGCCTCGGTGACGCGGCCACCACGGCGAAGTCGCTCGCGCTCGACGCGATCAGCGACAACCTGGCCGAGTGAGGGCAGAATGACACCACATCCGGCAACCAGGGGAGGCAGCTCATGGCCGTGACAGGAATCGGCGGACTCTTCTTCCGCAGCGCAGACCCCGACGGCAGGGCCGCCTGGTATGCGGAGCACCTCGGCATCGACGCGGGGAGCAACGCCGTCTGGAATCAGGAGGCGGGCATGACGGTCTTCGCGCCGTTCCCCGCCGACACCGACTATTTCCCCGCCGACCAGGCGTTCATGCTCAACCTCCGGGTCACAGACCTGGATGCGCTGGCCGAGCGCCTGACGCAGGCGGGCATCCCGGTCGAGCGCCGCGACGAATGGGAGACGGAGTACGGGCGGTTCGCCCGCATCCACGATCCGGAGGGGCTGCCGATCGAGCTGTGGGAGGCTCCGGCCTGAACCGTGGGAGCATCCGGTCCGAGCGTTCCGGGCATGGCGACGCGCCGTAACCGACTATTGCTCACCAGCGCGGGAAGGGCTACCGTGTGCGGCGCCGGTCTTTGCAGCCCGGCAATTTTGTGCTCGATCGACGTTCTAGGAGAACAACATGAGTGATCGCACTCCACCGGCAAGCTACCCAGCGTCCTCGTCACCGGCCGGAGGCGGAGCGCCCGTCGCCCCGCCGCAGCAGGTGAACATCGCGTTCTGGCTCTACATCGTCGGCGCAGCGCTGAGCCTGATCGCGCTCATCGTCTCGCTGGCGACCATCGGGTCGCTGAAGGACGACGTACAGAAGCAGCTCGCCAACCAGGGCCAACAGATCTCCGACGCGACGCTGAACGCGACCGTCGGCGTGTCCGTGACCTTCGCCGTCGTGTTCGGCATCCTCTACATCGCCGCGTACGTGCTGTTCGCGTTCTTCATGCGTCGCGGTGCGAACTGGGCACGCATCGTGCTGCTCATCGTCACCGTGCTGTCGCTGTTCGGCATCCTCGGCGGCTTCGGTCTCGGCGCGGCCCGCGTGGTCGTCGGCGTCATCGCCACCGTGCTCATCTTCCTCAAGCCGGCGAACGAGTACTTCGCCGCCGTGAAGGCGAGCAAGCGGGTCTGATCCGCACCTGACAGGCTCGGGATGTGGGCGGTGGCGAAAGTCACCGCCCACGCTCAGGCTTGTTCCTGTATCGTAGATAAGTCGGCTCTTGACACCGCACGTTCGTGCGGATGGGTTTGTAAGTCAGGTGGGCCGGTTTCGCTGCCGTTCGGCAGGCGAATGATCACTGTATGTGAACGGCCCCGGCCAAAGACTGCCCGGGTTCTCCTTGAAGCGCGGAAATGATCCGCGCGCTTCGTCATGCATAACGAGAACAACCCAGGAAGACATCCATGCCCGGATTCAAGAAGCACGGAAACAACAGCGCCGGCGGCGCCCGCAAGGGTGCGCCCAAGGCAGGCAGCCGCAGCCCCAACCACCGCGGATATCGCGCGGAAGAGGGCGGCCCGAAGAAGGCCCGCTGGTCCGAGGAGGACCGCGCCGCCCGTGGCCGCGCCACCTACGGCAGCCGCGATGGCGGTCGTGACGGAGCGCGTGACGGCGGTCGTGACGGCGCAGGCTCGACCGGCGCCCGCAAGGAGCGCCCCAATTGGGAGCCCCGCGGCAAGGACGCACGCCGCACCTGGCAGCCGGACGGCGACCGCTCGCGCGGCCGTGACGACCGCGCTCCCCGCCGCGACTTCGACAACGACCGCCCGCGTCGTTCGTTCGATGGCGACCGTGCGCCGCGTCGTGATTTCGACAACGACCGTCCGCGTCGTTCGTTCGATGGCGACCGTGCGCCGCGTCGTGACTTCGACAACGACCGTCCCCGTCGTTCGTTCGACGGTGACCGCGCTCCGCGTCGTGACTTCGACAACGACCGTCCCCGTCGTTCGTTCGACAACGACCGTGCGCCGCGTCGCGACTTCGACAAGGACCGCGCGCCGCGCCGTTTCGATGGCGACCGCGCTCCCCGTCGCGACTTCGACAAGGACAGCGCCCCGCGCCGCTCGTTCGATGGTGACCGTGGCCCGCGTCGTGACTTCGACACCGACCGTCCGCGTCGTTCCTTCGACAACGACCGTGCCCCGCGCCGTGACTTCGACAACGACCGTCCCCGTCGTTCCTTCGACGGTGACCGCGCTCCGCGTCGCGATTCCGACGCCGACCGTCCGCGCCGCTCCTTCGACAACGACCGTCCCCGTCGTTCGTTCGACGGCGACCGCGCTCCGCGCCGCGACTTCGACGCCGACCGCGCCCCGCGCCGGGACAGCTCGTCCTCGTTCTACCCGTCGCGCGACGAGAAGCCCGCGTTCACGTCCAACGACGACGTCGTGCTCGAGCGCCTCGAGGCCGACGCCATCCAGGCGGAGGACGTCGACGGCGTGACCTTCGCCGACCTCGGTCTCGGCGGCAACATCGTGCGCGCGCTCGCTGAGCTCGGTGCGGACCGTCCGTTCCCGATCCAGGCGGCCACCACTCCGGATGTGCTCGCCGGCAAGGACGTGCTCGGCCGCGGCCGCACGGGCTCCGGCAAGACGATCGCGTTCGGCGCCCCGATGGTCGAGCGTCTGATGTCGCTCTGGGCCGAGTCCGGCAAGTCCGGCGGCAAGCGTCAGATGGGCCGCAAGCCGCGCGCCCTCATCCTGGCCCCGACCCGCGAGCTGGCCCTGCAGATCGACCGCACCGTGCAGCCGATCGCCCGCAGCGTCGGCCTGTTCACCACCCAGATCTACGGCGGCGTGCCGCAGGCTCGTCAGGTCGGTGCGCTGCAGCGCGGCGTCGACATCGTGATCGGCACCCCCGGTCGCATCGAGGACCTCATCGAGCAGGGTCGTCTCGACCTCAGCGAGGTCGTCATCACCGTCCTGGACGAGGCGGACCACATGTGCGACCTCGGGTTCCTGGAGCCGGTGCAGCGCATCCTGCGCGAGACGTCGGAGGGCGGCCAGAAGCTGCTGTTCTCGGCCACCCTCGACAAGGGTGTCGCCCAGCTCGTCGACGAGTTCCTGGTGAACCCGACCGTGCACGAGGTGGCCGGCGAAGACCAGGCCTCCTCCACGATCGACCACCGCGTGCTCGTGATCGAGCACCGCGACAAGGCCGCGATCATCGAGCAGCTCGCCGACCGCGACGGCAAGACCCTGGTCTTCGCCCGCACCCGCGCGTTCGCCGAGATGCTCGCCGACCAGCTCGACGACGCGGGCATCCCGGCCGTCAGCCTGCACGGCGACCTCAACCAGTCGCGCCGCACCCGCAACCTCGGTCAGCTGACCAGCGGCCGGGTCAACGTGCTGGTCGCCACCGACGTCGCCGCCCGCGGCATCCACGTGGACGACATCGACCTGGTCATCCAGGCCGATGCGCCCGACGAGTACAAGACGTACCTGCACCGCTCCGGCCGCACCGGCCGCGCCGGCAAGCAGGGCACCGTCGTCACGCTCATCCCGCGTCAGCGTCAGCGTCGCATGACCGAACTGCTCGGCCGTGCAGAGATCGAGGCCGACTTCGTGCCCGCGATCCCCGGCGACCAGCTCATCACCGACCTGGCCCAGGCGGCAGCGCAGGCGTAGCGCGACAGCAACACACGAACATGGCCGCACCGGATGCATCCGGTGCGGCCATCGTCGTCTCCGCGGCCACCGTCGTCCCTGCGGGGAGTAGCGTGTGCCCATGACCAACGGTTCGATCGTCTTCGCCGGTGGCGGTGTCGCGGGTATCGCGTGGGAGATCGGCGTCATCGCCGGGATCGCCGACGCTGATCCGCAGCTCGCCGAACATCTCCTCGCACCGGGGATCACGTTCATCGGCACCTCCGCCGGCTCCGCGGTGGCGGCCCAGCTCGCCAGCGGCGTCGGACTGGAGGAGCTCTACGCCGCGCAGCTCTCCGACGAAACGGCCGAGTTCGACCCCCGCGTCGACCTCACCGCGCTGATGGAACTGTTCACCGCGGCGGCGTCACCCGGCGCATCCCCGTCGGACACCCTGCTCGCGATCGGACGGCTCGCGCGCGACGCGCAGACGGTCACCGAGGCGGAGCGCATGGTGTCGATCGAGGGGCGGCTGCCGTCCAGTGAGTGGCCGGAGCGACGCCTGCTGATCACGGCAGTGGATGCGGAGAGCGGCGAGTTCCGCGTCTTCGACGCCGAGGCCGGGATGCCGCTCGCTGAGGCGGTCGCCGCCAGCTGTGCTGTGCCGGGCGTCTGGCCGCCGGTGACCATCGGCGACCGTCGCTACATGGACGGCGGGACGCGCTCGCTCGCGAACGCCGACCTCGCCGCAGGCTCGGACTGGGTGCTCGTCGTCGCGCCGACCATCGAGGGCGCGCCTGGCCTCGGCCAGATCCCGCCCGGCGAGCTGGCGTCGCTCGACCCTGCACCCGTGCTCGTCGTCTACGCCGACGACGCCTCGGCCGCCGCCTTCGGCGTCAACCCGCTCGACCCCGCGACCCGCCCCGCCGCAGCGGCGGCCGGCCGCGCCATCGGCGTCGCCGCCGCCCCGCGCATCCGCGCCGTCCTCGACCGCACCCACTGACCCTCTGTCCCGCCCCGCCCACTCCCGCCTCGCGAAGCAATCGAGCCGGGACTTGTGCACGCCTGACTCCGGCGTGTCGCGTACATAAGTCCCGGCTCGATTGCTTGGGGGCCGGGCCGGGGTCAGGGGAACTGGGCGAGGGCGTGGGTGGCGATGGAGGCCATACGGGGGTTGTCGTCGGAGTTGGCAGCGAGGGCGGAGCCCATGACGACCGCCCAGCCGCGGGCGCGCCGCCAGGTGGCGTCGGCGGCCAGCGCCGGCAGGGCGGAGGGGGAGCGGCCGGTGAGCTCGTCGCGGAACACGGCCCGCGCATCCGGATCGAACGTGAGCCACGCCGTCGCGAGGTCGGTCGCCGGGTCGCCGGCGGTGACGTCGCCGAAGTCGACAACGGCCGCGAGCCCGGAGCGGTCCGGCGTCAGCAGCAGGTTGCCGGGGTGCAGGTCTCCGTGCAGCCAGATCGGCGGCCCGTCCCAGACGGGGGCGTCGAGCGCATCCCGCCACGCCTCGGCGAGACCGGCGACCTCTCTCCGCTCCGACAGGTGCCGCAGGCGCTCCTGCACCGCCGCATCCCTGGTCGCCAGCGGCACGCCGCGCACCGGGTTGGCCGGGATGTCGCCCGTCGCCGGCTCGTGCAGCGCCGCGACGAACGCGGCGAGGGGCAGGGCGATGGATGCGCGTTCCTCCGCCGTCACGTCCGCCCCGTCGACCCCGTCCACCCACCGCACGATGCTCCACGCGAACGGGAACAGCTCAGACGGCGTACCGACCCGCACCGGAGCGGGGATGGGCACGTCGACGCGCGCGGCGAACGCCGGCAGCACCTGCTGCTCGTGCTCGATCAGGTGCGCGGCGACCTCCCGGCGCGGGATGCGCACCGCGTACTCGCTGCCCAGCCGGTAGATCAGGTTGTCCCAGCCGTCGGACACCAGCGTGAGCGGTCCGGCGAGGTCGGGATGCTGCGTATCCACGAGCCGGGCGACCAGCTCGGCGTCGCTCGCGATGTCTGCCTCTGGGGTGTGCACCGCTCGACGCTACCGCAGAGTAACCGAGATACCAGTAACTGTCGCGAAACGCCCGGGATGCGCGACAGTTACTGGCATCTCGTGCGTGGCTCGTGCCTAGGGTGTGGGCGGCGTGACCGCGATGACGATGGAGGTGTCCGCGTCGGAGGCGTTCACGTAGCGGTGGGCCTGGCGGGAGTCGAAGGTGATCGACTCGCCGGCCGTCAGCGTGTACTCCGCCTCGCCGATCTCGACCCGGAGTTCGCCGGAGATGACGAAAGCGCACTCGGTGGACGGATGGGCCCATTCGCGCGCCGAGCTGGCGCGGCCGGGCGGGATGGTGGCCGTGAGCATCTCGAGGTCGCCGCGACCGGGGGTGAGGCGCTCGTAGAAGAACTCGCTGCCCGTGGTGCCGAGCGTCGGCCGGTGGTTGGGGGAACTGACGTGTACGAGCGGCGCGTCCGGGTCGGTGAACAGCGACGAGATCGCCGCCTCGAAGACGCCCGCGAGTTTGCGCAGCGAGCCGAGGCTCGGATCGGCGGTGCCGTTCTCGATCTGGCTGAGCATTCCGACCGAGAGCCCGGATACTTCCGACAGCTGTTTCAGCGTCATTCCGCGTTCGAGCCGCAGCGCTTTGAGTCTGTCTCCGAGCACGTCGTGTGCACCCTCCGTTGTAACAAGTTCGATACAGATTAACGAATTTTAACCCAATTGAATTAGGCTTCCTGAAAATCGCCCGCTGCACCATCAGCCGAGCCGTCCAGGAACTCTATCGCTCCGGACGTTCTCCAATCACAAGGAAGTTTGGACCGAGAATGATGAACAAGCCTCAACGATTGCTCGCCGTCGTCGCGGGTCTCGCCGCGATCCCCTTGACCCTCACCGCCTGTGCTGGGACGAACTCCTCCGCATCCAGTGCGGGATCGAAGACTCTCACGGTCGACACCTCGTTCGTCCTGAAGACCCTCGACCCCGGGATGGTCTACGAGCAGACGGGAGCGACCGCCGTTCACAGCATCTACGACACGCTCGTCACGTTCGAGGGCTCCGACGTCTCCGACGTCAAGCCCGACCTCGCCTCCTCGTTCGACGCGTCCTCCGATGCGAAGACCTTCACTTTCCACTTGCGCGACGACGTGACCTTCTCCGACGGAACCAAGCTGACTGCAGACGACGTCGTCTTCAGCCTCACCCGCCTGCAGAACCTCAAGGGCAGCGCTTCGCAGACCGTCGCCGGTCTCGCCTTCAGCTCCCCGGACCCCAAGACGGTCGTGGTGACCTCCGACATCGCCAACCCGGATGTGCCGACCATCCTGGCCATGCCGAGCACGGGCATCCTGAACTCGGCCGAGGCGAAGAAGCACGGCGCGACGGACGCGGCAGACGCAGCGACCACGGACACCATCGGCACCTACCTGGACACGCACTCGATCGGGTCTGGTCCGTACACGATCGGCAGCTTCGACCCCAGCTCCAAGGTCGTGCTGAAGGCCAACGCCAAATACTGGGGCAAAGCGCCCGCGTACGGCAGGGTCGTGCTGCAGAACGTGGATGTGCAGAACCAGAAGCTCACCATCACGAAGTCGGCGGGCGACGAGATCGCACTCGACCTGTCCGGTGCGCTCTCCGAGGGCCTGCCGTCGAGCGTTCAGGTCTCCGGCGTCCCGGACACCTCGTACTTCCTGAGCCTCAACCAGGACCCGGCGGTCTCGGCGGTCACGTCGAACCCGGCGTTCGTCTCTGCGCTCCGCGCAGCCATCGACAACGCGGGCATCGCCAAGCTGTTCGGCAAGGACGCGACAGCGGCAGCCGGTCTCGTTCCTCCGGCATTCGCCGGCGCCCTCCCGCAGTCGGATGCGCCGAAGCGCGACCTCGCCAAGGCCAAGTCGCTGCTGGCGGCCGCCGGTCTCAGCAACCCGAAGGCGAAGCTGATCTACCCGGCCATCACCTACCGTGGCGTCGACCTCGGCACCGTGGTCACCAAGGTGCAGTCCGACGCGAAGGAGGCGGGCATCGACATCGAGCTGACGCCGCAGCCGATCAACGTCTTCCTCGATTCGCAGTCCGCGGGCAAGAACGAGATCGGATTCTCGCCGAACAGCCTGAACTACCCGGTGGCCGCGTCGCTGGTGAACAACATGGCTCCCGGCGCGAGCACGTCGCTGCGCACCGGCTGGACCGTCGAGCGCGCAGACCAGAAGGCCGTCGCCGCCGGTGAGGCCGTGCTGGCGGCCACGACCCAGGATGCACGCAACACCGCCATGCAGGACTGGCAGAAGGTCATGAACGCGACCTCTCCGTACATCCCGCTGGCCAACAACTCCGGCATCGTCGTCGCCGCCGGAAACCTGAAGGGCGCCGTGTACTCGCCCGCAGGCTGGACCGTCGACCTCGCCGCCGTGAGCAGCAAGTAGCCGGTTCCCCCGAACGCGGTGCCGGTGGGCCTCCTGTGCGGTCCACCGGCACCGTATCCCTCCCCTTCCCCTGCCTCCGCGCGGCGTCCGCCCCGCGCGGGAATCCCGAAAGACTGACATGCCCCCTCTCGTGAAGACGATCGCGAAGCGTGTGCTCACGACGATCGTGCTGCTCTGGGGTGTCACCGTCGTCACGTTCCTCCTGGTGAGCGTGGTGCCCGGCGACCCCGCGGCGGCGAACCTCTCGCAGCAGGCGTACGACGACCCTGCGATCCGGGAGGCGTTCCGTCAGAAGTGGGGCCTCGATCAGCCGCTGATCGTGCAGTACGGCCGCTACCTGTGGAACATCCTGCACGGCGACCTCGGCACGTCCCAGCAGACGCACCGCCCCGTCATCCAGGATCTCGGCCAGTACATCCCCGCGACGATCGAGATCGCCATCCCCGCCATGATCATCGCGATCGTGATCGCGGTCGGCCTCGGCATCCTGTCCGCGATGCGCAAGGGCAGCGCCACAGACAACGGCATCAGGGTGCTCTCCCTGACCGGCCTGTCGACGCCGCCGTTCTGGCTGGCGCTCGTCGCGCTCTACATCTTCTTCTACGTGCTCGGGTGGGTGCCGAACGGCGGCCGTCTCAGCAACAGCTTCGACCCTCCGCCCACGGTCACCGGCATGTACACCGTGGATGCGCTGTTCGCGGGCCAGTTCGACGTGTTCTGGGATGCGGTGTGGCACCTCGTGCTCCCGGTCGGCATCCTGGCCTTCCTCACGGTCTCCGGACTGCTGCGGTTCGTGCGCTCGTCGATGCTGGAAGTGCTCGACTCCGACTACATCCGCGCCGCCGTCGCCAAGGGGTTGCCGCGCCGTGTCATCACCTGGCGGCACGTCTTCCGCGCCGGGCTTCTTCCCGTGCTCACCGTGTCCGGGCTGACGATGGCGTCGCTGCTCGGCGGAGCGGTACTGGTGGAGCAGATCCTGAGCTGGCCGGGCCTCGGGCAGTACGCGTACAAGAGCGCCCTGTCGCTCGACCTCCAGGCGATCCTCGGCGTCACCCTGTTCGTCGCGCTCGTCTACACCCTGATCAACCTGCTCGTCGACGTGCTCTACAGCGTCGTCGACCCCCGGATCGGATCGAAATGACCGCAATCCCACCTCCCGCAGAGACCCTCGTGCGCGCCGGGCGCCGTTCGGCAGACGACCGGATGCTGCGCTCCCGCTTCGGGTCCGTCTGGCTTCGGCCGTGGACCGTCGTCTCGATGGCCGTCATCGTCGTCTGGGCGCTCCTGGCCGTCTTCGCCCCCTGGATCGCGCCGTACGATCCGCTCAAGACCGTGGGAGACAACCTTCAATCGCCGAGCGGCGCCCACTGGTTCGGCACGGACGAGCTCGGCCGGGATGTGCTCAGCAGGGTGATCACAGGAACCAGGCTCTCCCTGCCGCTCGCCGTGGTCATCGTCGCCCTCTCGCTGCTCGTCGGCGGCATCGTCGGGCTGCTCGCCGGATACCTCGGCCGCACGGTCGACACGGTCGCGATGCGGCTGGCCGACCTGGTGCTCGCCTTCCCGCAGATCATCCTGGCGATGGCCGTGACCGCGGCCTTCGGGCCGAGCACCGGGAACGCGGTGCTCGCGCTGGTGATCGTCTCCTGGCCGCTCTACGCGCGCATCATCCGGAGCTCGGTGCTGAGCGTGCGGGAGCAGGAGTATGTCGTCTCCGGGCACCTCCTCGGTTCGGGGACGATCAGATCCATCGTCAAGGACGTCATCCCGAACAGTGCAGGGCCCGCTCTGGTCATGGCGACCATCGAGCTGGGCAACGCGATCCTGATGCTCGCTGCGCTGTCGTTCCTCGGGCTCGGCCCCCGGCCGCCCGCCGCAGAGTGGGGCGCCATGATCGCCCTCGGGTCGCAGAATCTCTCGAACTGGTGGATCAGCCTGTTCCCCGGTCTCGCGATCCTCACGATCGTGCTCGCCTTCAACATGCTCGGCGACAGCGTCCAGGACTATCTGGACCCGCGCAACAGGACGGGGAAGCTCCGATGACGCCACTGCTGACCGTCGACGACCTCACGGTCTCGCTGCCGACCGCATCCGGATACGTCGGCGTCGTTCGCGGCGCCTCGCTGACGGTCGGGGAGGGCGAGATCGTCGGGCTCGCCGGGGAGAGCGGCTCCGGCAAGACGATGACGTCGTCCGCGATCCTCGGCATCCTGCCGAAGGGTGCGCGCACGTCGGGCACCGTGGCCTTCGAGGGTCGCAACCTGCTGACCCTGCCGGAACGAGAGCTCTCCCAGGTGCGGGGCAACCGCATCGCGATGGTCTTCCAGGACCCGTCTGCCGCCCTGCACCCCCTGCTGACGATCGGCACGCAGATCACCGAGCACATGCGGCACCACCTGGGCGTCAGCAAGAGCGTGGCCGTCGAGCGGGCTGTCGAACTGCTCGACCAGGTCAGGATCGCCGAACCGCGCAAGGCGCTTCGCTCGTACCCGCACCAGTTCTCCGGAGGGATGCGGCAGCGCGCGGCGATCGCCATTGCGCTGGCCTGCGAGCCTCGGCTGCTGATCGCCGACGAGCCCACGACGGCACTCGACGTGACCGTGCAGGCGGGAATCCTGCAGCTGTTCGACCGGCTGCGCGACGAGACAGGGGTGTCTGTGCTGTTCATCACGCACGACCTCGGCGTGCTGTCGACGATCGCCGATCGCACATACGTCTTCAAGGACGGCACGGTCGTGGAGTCCGGTGACACGGAGGACGTGCTGCTGCGGCCGACCCACGAGTACACCAGGGCGCTGATCGCCTCGCGCGCGCAGTCGCTCGCGCAGGAGCGCGTGGCCGAGGCGGCCGCGGAAGGGACGCAGCGATGAACCTGCTCGAACTCGACGATGTGCACGTGACGCATCACCGCCGCGGCAGAGACCCGGTCCGTGCTGTACGCGGGGTGAGCCTCACGGTCGCGCCCGGCCAGATCGTCGGCCTCGTCGGCGAATCGGGGTGCGGCAAGTCGTCGCTCGCCCGGGTGGCCGTCGGCCTGTCCGCGCCGACAGAGGGAGCGGTGCGCTTCGAGGGCAGGCCGCTCGAAGCGTCGCGCCTGCGGGCGAGGGCGAAGGATGCACTCGGGCTGCAGATGATCTTCCAGAACCCGTACGCCTCGCTCAGCCCCCGCCGCTCGATCGGCAGCCAGCTGCTCGACGGCGTGCGCTCACCGCTGCCCCGTCAGGAGCGCGCAGCAGAAGCAGCCAGGCTGCTGCAGTTGGTGGGGCTCGACCCGGACAGTCGCAACCGCTACCCCAACCAGTTCTCCGGAGGCCAGCGCCAGCGTCTCGCCATCGCGCGGGCACTCGCCGCCAAGCCGTCGCTGGTGATCGCCGACGAGCCGGTGACCGCCCTCGACGCCTTCTCCTCCGCCCAGATCGTCACCCTGCTCACCGGCCTCGTGCGCGAGCTCGGGATGGGCATGCTCTTCATCTCCCACGACCTCTCGCTCGTGCGCGCCATCGCCGACGAGACCGCCGTCATGTTCGCGGGTGAGATCGTTGAACGCGGGCCGTCGGAGCGGGTGTGGAACGAACCGGCGCACGAATACACGAAGACGCTGATCTCCGCCATCCCGGTGATCGGACCGAAGACCATACGCCGGAAGACCGCGGGCACCGCCCCGGCCGCCGGTCGGGAAAGGAACAGCCATGTCGGTTGACACCATCGCCGGACCATCGACAGGAACAGTGCTGACAGGCATGCGGATGTTCGACGGCAGGAACGGTGACCTGCTCACCGGTCACGCCGTCGAGATCGACCGGGAGGGGACCATCGTCGCGCTCGGTCAGGAGGCCGACGTCGTGGCGGCGGCTGCTGCGGATGCGCGCCGCATCGACCTCGGAGGCCGCGTGCTCTCGCCCGGCCTCATCAACATGCACGTGCACTTCGGTCTCGCACTGCCTGGCACGGCGGGCGACCTGGTCTCCAGCGGTTCCGACGGCGACCTCCTGCTCGTCATGGCCGACTCCGCCAGGCGCACCCTGCTGGCCGGAGTGACCACTGTCCGGCTGGTCGGCGAGAGCCGCTACCTCGACATCGCGCTGCGCCGCGGGGTGCGCGCGGGGGCCGTCGACGGCCCGCGCATCTTCACAGCAGGGCACGCCCTGTGCTGCACGGGAGGGCACGGCTGGGAGTCCGACGCGCTGGAGGGCGACGGCCCCGACGACTTCCGCAGGCTCACCCGGCTGCAGATCCGCGAGGGAGCCGACCTCATCAAGGTGTGCGTCTCCGGCGGCATCGCCGGAGAGCACGAGCAGATCGACACTCCGCAGCTGTTCGACGACGAGATGGAGGCCGTCATCCAGGTGGCGCACGACTGGGGCAGGAAGGTGACGGCGCACGTTGGACCGTCGTCGACGCTCGACCGCGCCATCCGGCTCGGACTGGACTGTGTCGAGCACGGGTACGAGCTCACCAGTGAGACGACGGACCTGATGGCCGAGCACGGTGTCTGGTACGTGCCGACGATCACGGTCAGCCGGTGCGCCGAATTCTTCGACGAGCAGGGTGTGCCGGCCTGGATGAAGGAGCGCGCGCTCGGCGCGGGGCCCCGGCACTGGGAGAGCCTGCAGAACGCCATCGCCAGCGGGGTGAAGATCGCGATGGGCACGGACATGCCGCCCGCCGCGAACTTCGACGGTACGACGGCGACCGTGCGCGAGATGGAGTTCATGGTCGATGCCGGCATGTCGCCCATCGACGTGATGCGCTCAGCCACGTCCTCTGCCGCCGAGCTGATCGGCGACGAGTCGTTCGGCTCGATCCGCGTCGGCGCCCGCGCGGATTTCGTCGCGATGGCGGACGACCCGACCCTGGATGTGTCCGCACTGCGCGGCATCGACTGGGTGATGAAAGACGGCCGCGTGTACCGCGACGATCGCGAGACGGCCCGATGAGCGCCGTGCGCGAGATCGCCGACCGCTACCTGGAGGCGCTGGCTCCGCACGAGCCTGCCGCGGCCCAGGCGCTCGGCCGTCCGGCCGCCGACCGCCTGCAGGACTTCTCGCCCGAGTGGGCGGAGGCCAGGCGGGCACTCGACGCCGCGGTCGCCGACGAGCTCCGCGCCATCGACCGGACGACACTGGATGCGGCGGACCGCCCCCTGCACGCGGCGATGCTCGAACGGCTCGACAGCGACGTGTCCCTGTTCGACACGGGATTCACGCCCCGCCTGCTCGCGCCGCTCGCCACCCCGGTGCACTTCATCCGCGAGGCGTTCGATGACACGGTGGTGACTCCGGACGCCGCAGGTGACGCCGTGCTCGCCCGCCTCGCCGCCGTCCCGGCAACCCTCGGCGACCTGCGCCGCCGCCTCGAATGGTCGCGCGACCAGGGCGAGCTCGGCCGTTTCAGCGGCGGCGGCGTCGCGGGCCGCACCCAGGTGATCGTCGTCGCGGACCAGATCGCGTCGTGGATCGATCCGGACGGGATGGACTACTTCGGTTCGCTGCGCAGCCACGGACTGGACGCCGCGCGCGCGACGAGACTCGCGTCGCTCTCCGCGGACGCGACCGCCGCCTTCGCCGCGTTCGAGCGGTTCCTGCGGTCGGACCTCGCGCCAGACGCTCCGACCCAGGACGCCGTCGGCGAGGAGGTCTACCAGGCCACAGCGCGTGCGTTCCTCGGCAGCGACCTCGACCTCGACGACATCTACGCATACGGCTGGAGCGAACTGGAACGCCTCGTCGCCGAGTCCAGGCGCATCGCGTCCGAACTCACCGGGACGCCTGTGGATCCGGACGTCGTCCGTCGCGCCGTCGCCGCTCTCGAGGCGTCTGGGGACCAGTCCCTATCCGGTCAGGACGAGATCGCAGCGTGGCTCCGCGCCCGCGTCGACCAGACCATCGCTCAGCTCGACGGCACGGCGTTCGACCTGCCCGCCGACATCGGCGAGGTGGAGTGCGTGGTCACGGAAGCAGCATCCGGAGTCGTCTACTACCTGCCGGGCGCACCGGATGGGAGCAGCAGGAGCAAGATCGTCTGGACCATCCCGCGTGGCCTGACGTCCATCGCCACCTGGCACGAGGTGACGAGTGTGCACCACGAGGGCGTCCCCGGCCACCACCTCGAGCACTCGATCAACCGGGCCAACGCATCCCTGCACCCCTGGCAGCGCTACCTCTGCGAGGTGCACGGCTACGCAGAGGGCTGGGCGCACTACTCCGAGGGGCTCGCCGACGAGTTGGGGCTGATCCGCAGCCCCGCCGAACGGCTCGGCATGGTGCTCGGCCAGATCTGGCGGTCGGTGCGCATCGTCGCCGACCTCGGCCTGCACACCGGACGCGCGATCCCCGCGACCACCATCACCGACGCCACCGCCTGGACGCCGGAGCTCGCCGGCTCCTTCCTGCGCGACCTCGCGATGACCGACGCCCATACGGCGAGTTTCGAGGTCGACAGGTACTTCGGCTGGCCGGGTCAGGCGCTCGCGTTCAAGGTCGGCGCGAAGCTGTGGCGGGATGCGCGCGAGCAGTCCCGCCAGCGCCTCGGCGCCGACTTCGACCTCGCACGTTTCCACCGGGATGCGCTCGGGGCCGGCCCGATGGGCCTCGGCCCGCTCCGCTCCACCCTCCTCGGCGACCGATGACCACGAAAGGCACGACAGTGCACCACGAACCCAACACCGACGCAGGCGAACTCCGCCTGTTCGTGGAAGACCTCTACGCGCACCTCGGCGACCGCGCCGCGTTCGATGCACGGCTGCATCCTGAGGTGACGGTCTGGGAGAGCGCGGACCCGCGGCTGCTCCGGGGGATCGCCGAGCTGGACGAACTCCGCGGACCGGCGATCGCCCTCGAGCAGCGCACGACGCCGCTCCCGCTCGTCGAGCCCGTCGGCATCGTCGCCGACCGGTGGGGAGACACCGGCGTGCTCCGCTACCTGCTGGAGGTGCGCGCATCCACCGGCGCGCCGGTCAGCGAGCTGGTGAGGGTCACCGACGTTGTACGCCGCGACGAATCCGGCTGGCGGATCGTGCACCACCACGCCACAGACATCGAACCGGCAGCGGTGCCGGCAGAGGAGGACCACCGATGAACAGAGACAGCGTGGAGTGGCACGGCTATATCCCGGCCATCACGACGCCGTTCACCCGCGACGGCGAGCTCGACTTCCCGGCGTTCGAGCAGCAGCTGGGCTGGCTCGCCGCCGAGAGGATGCACGGTGTCGTGCTCGCGGGGACGACGGGCGAGTGGTTCAGCCTGAGCGAGCAGGAGCGCGCCGAGCTGTTCCGGCAGGGCGCATCCATCGCCGGATCGAGCATGTGGGTGCTCGGCGGCTGCAACGCGTTCACGGCGGCGGAGGCCATCCGGCACGCCAAGGCGGCTGAGCGCGCCGGGCTCGACGGCATCCTGCTCACCCCGCCGCCGTACATCGTGCCGACCAGGCGCGAGGTCGTCGCCTTCTACCAGGAGGTCTCGGATGCGACGGACATCCCGATCTGCATCTACAACTGGCCGCGCGGCTGCATCGTCGACCTCGACACCGACCTGCTCTCCGAACTCGCGGAGATCGAGAACGTCGTCGCCATCAAGAACTCCACGGGCGACACGGCCGGGTTCCTGAGCGGTCTGTACGCGCTCGGCAACACGGTGCGGTACTTCGGCATCCCGACCAGCGAGCTCGGCGCCGACCTCGTCGGTCTGGGCCGCGGCGACGGGCTGATGGGCTCCGGCGCTCCGCTCGGCGCCGACCACCCCGACTTCTGGCGGGCGCTCGCCGCGGGGGACCGCGACCGTGCGCTGGCGCTCGGCGCCAAGGACCGCGTCGTGATGCAGCGCTGGTTCACCCAGGACTACGGGGCGCAGTTCGGCAACGCCCAGGCCATCATGAAGACCGCGCTCCGGCTGCGGGGCGTCCCGGCCGGATACGTCCGCCGCCCCCTGCTCGAACTCACCGAGGACGAGGTGCAGATCGTGCGTTCGACGCTGGAGGGTCTCGGCGTCGAAACCGTTCCGCTGTCGTGAGCACCATCGTCGACTCCGTCGTCGTCGGCGGCGGGCTGCTCGGATCGGCGCTGGCCTGGATGCTCGCCGGTGACGGCGCTGAGGTCGTGCTGATCGAGCGCGACCAGCTGAACCAGCACGCCTCCGGCCAGAACGCGGGCAGCCTGCACTTCCAGCTCGAATACCGGATGGTGGAGCACGGTCTGGAGGCGGCGCGGCAGGCGGCAGAGGCCATGCCACTGCACCTGGACGCCGCGGCCCACTGGGCGCGTCTCGCCGACGAGCTCGGCGAATCCGTCGGTGTGGTGCAGAACGGCGGCCTGATGCTCGCCGAGAACGCCGAGCAGGCCGCCGTCCTCGAACGCAAGGCCGAGCTGGAGCGGTCATGGGGCCTCGACGTGTCGCTCCTCGACCGGGATGAGGTGCACGCGATCGCGCCGTACCTCTCCGACTCCGTCGTGGCGGCGGCGTTCTGCCCGATCGAGGGCAAGGCGGACACCCGCAGGGCCGGGCCGGCGCTCGCGCGCGGTGCAGAGCGTCTCGGCGCGAGCATCCTGACCGGAACGGAGGTGACCGCGATCCGCCGCGACGGCTCCCGCTGGCGTGTCGAGACGTCGTCGGTGGATGCGGACGGGCGCGCCGTGCAGCGCACCTTCGTCGCCCAGACCGTGATGCTCGCCGGCGGCGTGTGGACGTCGCAGCTGGGGGCGATGCTCGACGTGCGCCTGTCGACCATCCCGCTGGCGCTGACCATGTCGGTGACCGCCAAGACCCCGTCGTTCATCCCGCATCTCGTACAGCACGCGGGAACCCGGCTGTCGCTCAAGCAGTCGCCGGACGGGACCGTGCTGATCGGAGGGGGCTGGCCCGCCACGCTCGCCACCGGAGCCGACGGGCTGCCGGACCTGTCTGCGCGACCGCACCTGCTGCAGGAGTCCGTCGCCGGGAATGCGCTCGCCGCGCTGCGCGTGGTGCCGCGGCTCGCTCCGCTGCCCGTGCTGCGCACCTGGGTCGGGACCACCACCGTGACCCCGGACCAGCTCCCCCTCGCGGGCGCGGTGCCGGGGCGGCCGGGCGTCTTCGTCGCAACGGGCGGCTCCGCTTTCACGCTCGGCCCGAGCTTCGCGCGCATCCTGACCGATCTGGCGCAGGGGCGCAGCACCGCGATCGAGATGGCGCCGTACCAGCCGCTGCGCTTCGGAGGGATGGCCCATGTCTGAGACCAGGAGGCTCCCGCGTGAGCGCGAGGAACCGGTGACGCTGGACGTCGACGGCGCACCGGTGGCCTGCTTCGCCGGCGAGACCGTGGCCGGCGCCCTGCTCGCGGCAGGGGTCACGGTGTTCACCACGCGCGGAGGGGAGCCGCGGCAGCCGCTGTGCAACATGGGCACCTGCTTCGACTGCTCTGTCGAGATCGACGGGCGGCCGATGACCCGCGCCTGCCTGACGCCGGTGGCGGACGGCATGAGCATCCGAACCGGACAAGGAGACTGACATGTACGACCTCGCTGTGATCGGGGCAGGACCGGCAGGCGTCGCCGCCGCGCTGGCAGCCGCCGACCAGGGGATCGGCGTCGTCGTCATCGACGAGCAGCAGCGCCCGGGCGGCCAGATCTTCCGGCGTCCTCCCGTGGAGTTCGGGGCGACGGGTGCCCCGTCCCCGGCCGGATACCGGTGGGCAGGCGGTCTGCTCGCCGCTGCGGAGACGCACCAGCGCATCCAGTGGCTGGCGGGGACGACGGCCTTCGGGGTGTTCCCCGAACGGGTGGACGGCGCTGCGGCGTTCAGCATCGCGCTGGCAGCGCCGGACGGTTCGAGGCGCATCAGAGCCCGCCGCCTGCTGATCGCGACCGGAGCGTACGACCTGCCCGTCGCCTTCCCGGGATGGACGCTGCCCGGTGTGATGATGGCGGGCGCCGTGCAGGGATTCCTGAAGAGCCAGCGGCTGCTCGTGGCGAAGCGGTTCGTGCTGGCGGGATCGCACCCACTGCTGCTCGTCGTCGCCGAGCAGCTGCGGTCAGCCGGGGCCGACATCGCCGAGGTCGCATTCGCCCGCGGGCTGCCGGGGCTCGGCGAGGCCGTCCGTGCTGTGCCCGCCGTCCCGGGACACGTCGGGCTGTTCGCGGAGACGGCGGCGTCCGTCGCCAGACTCGTCGCCGCCGGGGTGCGCATCTCCACGCGCACGATCGTGACGGCGGCAGAAGGGGATGGCGCGCTCACGGCGGCGACCCTCGCTCCGGTCGACCGGGCCTGGCGGAAGCGCGGGACACCGCGCACCGTGCAGACGGACGCGCTGGTGGTCGGCTACGGATTCCAGCCGTCGACCGAGCTCGCCAGGCAACTCGACTGCACGCTGCGCTGGGACTCTCCGAAGGGCGGCTGGGTCGTCGAACACGATGAGACGATGGCGACCTCGATTCCCGGCGTGTACGTGGCGGGCGAGCCGACCGGCGTCGCCGGGGCCGAGCAATCCCGCGCGGAAGGACGGCTCGCTGGACTCGGCATCGCCGCCGACCTGGCGTCGGCCGACGGGCGCACCGGTGCCACGGCGAGCGAGCGCGCCCTCCTGGATGCGCGTCGCGGCGTCCGCGCGGCCCGTCGCTTCTCCCGCGTGGTCGAGCGCATGTTCGAGCCGAACCGCGCGGCGCTCCTCGCCCTGGCGACTCCGGCGACCACCGTGTGCCGGTGCGAGGTCGTCAGCCGACGTACGATCGAAGACGTCCTCGACAGCAACCCCCATTTCGGCACGGCGAGTGCCGTCAAACTCGAGTGCCGCAGCGGCATGGGCCCGTGCCAAGGCCGCTACTGCGAGACCGCCGTCGCCGGCATCGTCGCGGCCAGACGCCACCGCCGGGTGGATGAGGTCGGACGGTTCGCCGCGCACGTGCCGGTCAAGCCCGTGCCTCTCAGTGCGTACGCCGCGCTCGGGGAGGACCCGATGGAACCCTGACCGAAGCGCTCCCAGACTCACGATCCGCAGCACAAACACAGGAGAAACAATGCACATCAGAAAGAGCAGGGCACGGCACGCGATCACCGCTGTCGCCGTCGCCGGCGTCGCAGCCCTTGCGCTGTCCGCCTGCACCACATCCGGCAGCACGTCGGGTTCGACCGCCGCGACGGGAGGCACCGTCACGGTCGCCGTGGTCAACGATCTGACCTCGCTGAACCCGTCGACGCCGCAGGGCAACGTGGACACCAACGGTCAGGTCGGCTACCTCAACGGCGCGTACGGCTCGGGGTTCCAGTACATCGACGACAACTACAAGATCGTCCACGACGACAAGTTCGGAACCTTCGAGAAGACCTCGGACGACCCGCTGACGGTCAAGTACACGCTGAACAAGGCGGACAAATGGTCGGACGGTGAGCCGGTCACGGCCGACGACATGATCCTCGGCTGGGCGATGCAGTCCGGATACTACGACTCGGCCACGTTCGACCAGGCCACCGGCGAGGTCACCTCCGGCACCCAGTACTTCACCCCGGCCGCCGGCACGGCGGGCATCGACCAGACGGCGTACCCCGCCGTCAGCGATGACAACAGGACGATCACCCTGACCTACGCCAAGCCGTTCGTGGACTGGGAGCTGTTCAACCCGATCGCGCTCCCCGCGCATGTGCTCGCCAAGAAGGCTGGTCTCTCGTCCCCCGCCGACCTGACCAAACTGCTGAAGGGCCTGCCCAAGGGCGACAAGGCCGCACCGACCGCCCCGGATGCGACGCTCAAGAAGGCCGCGGACTTCGCCAACACCGGCTACGACATCACCGCGTTCCCGACCGACAAGGACCTCCTGGTCGCCTCCGGCCCGTTCGTGGTATCCGGCTGGACGCCCGGGCAGTCGATCACGATGGTCAAGAACAAGTACTACGCCGGCGGCCTGAAGCCGAAGGTCGACAAGGTCGTCTTCCGCATCATCCCGGACTCGAACGCGCAGGTGACCGCGCTGCAGAACGGTGAGGTCGACATCATCAACCCGCAGGCCTCCGCGGACACGCTGACCGCCCTCAAGGCGACCAGTGCGACGGTGCTGGCGGGCGATCAGGTCTCGTACGACCACCTCGATCTCAACTTCGGGGCTCCCGTCTTCCAGGACCCGAAGGTGCGTGAGGCGTTCCTGAAGACCGTCCCGCGTCAGCAGATCCTCGACTCCATCGTCACCCCGGTGAACCCCAAGGCCGAGGTGCTGAACTCGCAGATCTGGCTTCCCAGCCAGGACGAGTACGCCGCCAGTGTGAAGCAGAACGGTTCTGACAAGTTCGACAAGGTCGACATCGACGGCGCCAAGGCGCTCCTCGCCGGTGCCACCCCGACCGTCCGGATCCTCTACAACACGAACAACCCGAACCGCGTCGACGAGTTCCAGGCCATCTCGGCCTCGGCCGCCAAGGCGGGCTTCAAGGTCGTCGACGCTGGTTCGCCCGACTGGAGCAAGCTCCTCCCCGGTGGCAACTACGACGCATCCCTGTTCGGCTGGATCAGCCCCGGGGCGGGAACCACGATGATCCCGCAGCTCTTCGCGACCGGCGGCGGGGGAAACAACAACCGCTACAACGCGATGAACGACGTGGCGGTCAAGACGCAGACCACCGTCGACAAGGACGAGCTCATCACGCTCGAGCAGCAGATCGACAAGGCCACGTTCGCCGACGGCTACGGCCTGCCGCTCTTCCAGCTGCCCGGCATCTTCGGCGTCAGCGCGCGCGTCGACGGCGTGAAGTACATGGGCAACCAGACCGGGCCGTTCTGGAACTTCTGGGAGTGGTCGGTGAAGAGCGGGAAGTAGTCGCCGCCTCCACCGATCAGGTGGCGGAGGCCGCGAGCACGGCCTCCGCCACCTCGCTGGGCGATCTGCCCGTCGTGTCGACCACGGGCCCCGGGATGCGCGCAGCATCGAGCACCGCGTCCAGCTCGCCGTGGCGGTGCAGGTGCCAGGCGAGGGCGTCGTGGTCGTCGCCGTGCCTGGCGCGCAGCCTGGCCTCGCCGACCGCCGGGCCGACGGTGAGCCGCACGACCGTGAACGGGAGGCCGCCGACCGCGTCGCGGTAGAGGGGAACGGCGTCCGGGTCCTCGATCACCCCGGCCAGCACCAGGATGCGCGCGCCGGCCGCGCGGTGGTTCGCGGCGACGGCGCGCAGGTTGGCCAGTTCCAGGGCGTTGTTGAACGGATCGCCCTCCGGCGCCGGCCAGGCGGCGCGGAGTGCATCCAGGTCGATGATCGCGTGCGGGATGCCGCGCTGGATCAGGATGCGGCTGATGGCGTCCGCTGTGGCGGTCTTGCCGACGCCGACGGTACCGTTCAGGAAGAGGGCATGGTCGTGCATTCGACCAGTCAACCGCACCGGGCGCGGCGAAGTATTGCGTGCAGTGCGCGGGATGCGCCCGATCGTTGCGCCGGACGGCGAACGAGTGCCGAAGCGTTGTGAGAGTCTGCTCTGGGCCCGAGAGGAAAACATGGATACACGCAAAGCCGACGACAGCCGGACCGGCACCCCGACCGCCACGCAGACCGGCACCCCGACCAGGATGCACGCCGTCTCGGACGAGACCAGGAGCCTCGTCGACCTCGTGCTCGAGTACTCGCGGCGGCGCATCCTGAGCACGGACACCCCGCTCGACAAGCCGCTGTCCGAGTTCGAGCTGAACCGGCTCGCCGGGCAGACGGTGGTGGAGGGCGGCATCGGCGCGGAGCGGGCGCTCGCGCTGTTCGAACACGTGCTCGCGCCGGCGTGCATCACCACGGACCACCCGCAGTATCTGTCGTTCATCCCCACCGCGCCCACCAAGGCGGCCACCGCGTTCGACCTCGTCGTCTCCGCCAGCGCCGTCTACGGCGGCTCGTGGCTGGAGGGGTCCGGCGCCGTGTTCGCCGAGAACCAGGTGCTCGCCTGGCTCGCCTCCGAGTTCGGGCTGCCCACGACCGCCGGGGGCGTGTTCGTGCAGGGCGGCACGCTCGGCAACCTGTCCGCACTCGTCGCCGCGCGCGAACACGCCAGGGCGGAGCGCGGCGCCCAGGTCGGCCACGGCCGCTGGAAGATCGTCTGCAGCGCTGAGGCGCACTCCTCCATCGCATCCGCAGCGCGGGTGATGGATGTGGAGGTCGTCCCGGTCCGCCCCGACGACTCCGGGATGCTCACCGGCGACGCCGTGCGCGAGGCGCTGGACGAGCACGGCGCGTCCGTGTTCGCGGTGGTCGCCACGGCCGGGTCGACCAACTTCGGCATCGTGGACGACCTCGCATCCATCGCGGCGCTCAAGGACGAGTACGACTTCTGGCTGCACGTCGACGGCGCGTACGGGCTGGCCGGGATGCTGTCGCCGGAGGCCAGGCACCGGTTCGCCGGGGTGGAGCACGCGGACTCCGCGATCGTCGACCCGCACAAGTGGCTGTTCGCGCCGTTCGACGCCTGCGCGCTGCTGTACCGGGATCCGGAGGCCGGACGCAGGGCGCACACGCAGCACGCCGAGTACCTCGACACGCTCACCGACACCTCGGAGTGGAGCCCGTCGGACTATGCGGCGCACCTCACCAGGCGTGCGCGGGGCCTTCCGCTGTGGTTCTCGCTCGCCACGTACGGCGCAGCGGCATACCGGGAGGCGGTGACGGCCTCCCTGCAGCTGGCGCAGCGGATCGCGCGCGAGATCGAGTCGCGCGAGGGGTTCCGTCTGGTGCGGGAGCCGCAGCTGTCCGTCGTCGTGTTCGAGCGGGAGGGCTGGACCCGCGACGACTACGCGCGCTGGTCGACGAGGCTGCTGGACGAGCAGCGGGCGTTCGTCACGCCCAGCTCGCACGACGGTCGGCCGAACACGCGGTTCGCGATCGTCAATCCGACCACGACCTTCGAGCACCTCACGTCCATCCTCGACACGATGTAGACGCAGGCACGGAGACGCAGAAAAGCCGAACCCCTCCACCCGGCGCGAGAGCTCCGGCGTGAAGGGGTTCGGACTGTGTGGTGCGTGTGGGGCGGGTCAGACGATGGGGTCGTCGCTCTCGCTGGTCCGGCGCGTGACGCGCTCGCCCGACGCAGGGTCGACAGCGCTGCGCGTGGTGGCGACAGACTGGCGACGGCGGGTGAGCAGCACGATGCCGATGATGATGCCGATCAGACCGGCGGCCATCAGGATGTACCCGACCAGGTGGAGGTCGATCCAGGCGACCTGCAGGTTCAGAGCGAACGCCAGGATGGCGCCGATGACGAACAGGACGATTCCGGTTCCGAGACTCATGGTCTTACCCGTCCTGTCAGACTCGTCGGCTTCCGGTGAGCATCCGAACAAGCCAGACGATCACCGCGATCACGAGCAGCACGATTCCGACCCAGAGCAGGAAGTTCAGGGACTGCACGAAACCGCCGGTAAGCAGAAGGATGATCGCGATGATGGCGATCACGATGAGCAGGATGTTCATGGCAGAGTTGTCCTTTCCTTGACCACACCACTGAACTACTAGTTCAGTTGCCTAGCAATCCCCTTGACATGGCGGAAAATCCTGCTTTACTCGCGCGCCCACGACGCGCTCACGACCTCGCTGCCGGGCCGGAACGCCGTGGTTTCGTCGCGATGCGGTCGACGGTCTCGCGCATCTTGGTGAGGAACCGCGTGATGGTGGCCGCTTCCTCCGGGCTCAGTTCGGCCGTGGCCGCCTCGATCTGGGTCTGCGCGGCCTCCAGCATCGGGCCGGTGTCTCCCAGCGCAGCGGCGGTCGGCACGATCTCGATGGAGCGCTTGTCCACGGTGCTCGGCCTGCGCTCGACGAAACCGCCCTTGGCGAGCCTGTCGATCAGGGCGGTGGTGGATGCGCTGGAGATGCCGAGGTATGCGCTGACATCCTTCGAGGCGGTCACCTGCCCGAGGGCGCGGCGGTCGAGGATGTACCGGAGGGCCAGGAGGTCGCTGTCCCCGATCCCCATCGCGGCGCCCGTGCGTCTGCGCATCGCCGCCTCCGCCGCCCGGTAGACCTGCAGCGCTTCCAGAACACCCGTCTCCGGCTGGTCGGGCACTTCGGTCTCGTCGCTCACACCATTCACTCAACCCAGGTTCGGCGATCTGGCAAGGGAGTGCGGCCACACTTTCGGCTGATTCACGGACAGGATGGGGTTGCATAACGCGGGTATGCTCGGGCAGTGAACGATCGTGTGCTTCTGGAACGCTACGAACTGCGCGAGGCTCTCGGCCGCGGCGGGATGGCGACGGTGTACCGCGCCCTCGACCGTCAGCTGGGCCGGTTCGTCGCTGTCAAGCTGTTCGCGTCCGGCACGGCCGTCGACGACGCCCGCCGTCGCGCGGAGGCGACGATGCTCGCGCGCCTCAGCCACCCGAACCTGGTGACGCTGCACGACGCCCACCTCGCCGGGGTGGACGACGACACCCCCAGCTTCCTCGTGATGGAACTCGTGGAGGGAACCGACCTGCGCACGCGTCTCGACGACGGCCCGCTGACCGGCGTCGAGGCCGCGGAGCTGGCCGCGGAGATCGCGGAAGGCCTCGTGGTCGTGCACGACGCGGGGATGGTGCACCGCGACCTCAAGCCGGCGAACATCCTTCTGCCCGCATCCACTGTCCCCGGCGGCCGTCTGCACGCCAAGCTCGCCGACTTCGGCATCGCCCACCTGCTCGGCGCGGAACGCCTCACCACCGACGGCACGGTGATCGGGACGGCCGCGTACCTGAGCCCGGAGCAGGTCGCCGGAGCTGAGCCGGATGCGTCCACGGACGTCTACGCGCTCGGTTTGGTGCTGCTCGAAGCGCTCACCGGCCGCCGCAGCTACCCCGGTTCGCCCGTCGAGTCGGTGAGCGCTCGCGCGGCGTACGACCCGCGCATCCCGAGCACGCTGCCGGACGACTGGCGCGGGATGCTCGCCGCGATGACGGCGCGCAGCCAGGCGCTGCGACCCACGGCGATGGAGATCGCGGTGATGGCGCGCGAGCTGGCCCCGCAACTGGCGGGATGGGATGCGTCGGGTGAGCCGGACGACGAGATGCCGACCGCGGTGATGCCGTCGTCGGGCGCGGCGGGAGTTGCGGGTGCCGCGGGCGCCGCGGGTGCTGCGGGCGCGACGGACGAGATGGAGCCCACCGTCGCGATGGCGCCGCCGGTGCCGCACGCCGGACCGGTTGGGGTGGCCGCCGCCGACGCGCCCACGGCCGTCCTCGCCCCTCCCGCGAAGCATCGGCGCGGGCTCCTGGTCGCGCTGGTCGCCGGCGCGCTCGTCGTGCTGGTCGCCGGCGCGATCGGGCTGGGCGTGCTGTTCGCGCCGTCCGGCACCAACCCGTCGAGCGTTCCGTCGACGCCATCGCCGACGACCTCCACGCCCGCGTCGCCGAGCGTGGCGCCGACCGTCGCGCCCGTCACGACCACCGATCCTGCGCCGGCTCCAGCGCCGGCCCCTGCGCCGAGCCAGAAGGAGAAAGGAAACCCGGGCAAGGGCAAAGGTAACGGCCCGGGGAAGGGCAAGGACAAAAGCCAGGAGAGGTAGCCGGCTACCGTCCGCGCGCTGCACTCAGAGCGGCTGGCACACCAGGATGTTCGCCCTCCGCCGCCGGGTGAACCCGAGCGCTTCGTACACACCGAGCGCGCGCTCGTTGGTCGCCTCGACGTGCAGGAACGGCCGCTCGCCGCGGGCGACGATCCCGCGCATCACCTCGACCATCACGGTCGCCGCGAAGCCCCTCCCACGGAACTCGGGGTCTGCGCAGACCGCGCTGACCTCGCACCAGCCGTCCGGCCGCATCCGCTGTCCGGCCATCGCCGCGAGCCGGTCGCCCACCCGGATGCCGCGGTACCCGCCGAACTCGATCGTGCGCGGGAGGAACGGCCCCGGCCTGGTCCGGTCGACCAGGTCGAGCGCATCCGGTACGTCGGCGTCGCCGAGCGTCACCAGCCGCGCGTCGTCGCCGAGCTGCCGCACCTCCGGCATCGTCTCGTGCTCGTAGACGAGCTGCCAGCAGTCGTACGCGCCGAGCGTCTCCCAGCCGTCCGGCCCCGTGGATGCGCCGAAGACGCCGAGCGCGGAGTCTCCGCCGCCGGAGAGGCCCACCAACTCGGTCAGGGCATCCAGAGGGCCGTCCGGGTCGGGGACGGCCGCGAACGGCGACATGTCCGGACGGTAGCGCTTGGCGTCCTCCGTTCCGACGGCGAACGAGCGGTGCGCCCCGGTGAGTGCGTGCCAGGCGGGGTTGTCGAGAACGTGCATCCCCCCAGCTTTCCATGCCGCGGGGCTGCGGATGTGCCGTGGCCCGGTTACGCCGGGGGCGTCCTCCCAGTAGTGTCGCGGCGTGACCCGTGCTTTCGCCGTCGCACCCGCAAGAGGAGGACTCCGTGAAGACCGCAGCCATCGTCGTGAACCCGATCAAGGTCGACCTGTCGGCGATCAAGGAGGCCGTCGCCGCCGCGGAGGCCGAGCACGGCTGGGCTGAGACGCTCTGGCTGGAGACCACGGAGGACGACCCCGGCACCGGTCAGACCAAGCAGGCGCTCGAACGCGGCGTCGATGTGGTGATCGCGGCCGGGGGCGACGGCACCGTCCGCACCGTGGCCGAGGAGCTCCGCGGCACCGGCACCCCGCTCGCTCTGCTGCCCTCCGGCACCGGCAACCTGCTCGCCCGCAACCTGAACCTCACCCTCGACGACGTGGAGAACGCGCTCCAGACGGCGTTCGGCGGCGAAGACCGGCCGATCGACGTGGGCGTGGCCGACATCCGGGATGCGGACGGCTCGGTGAGCAGGCGCGCATACCTGGTGATGGCCGGGCTCGGCATCGACGCGAAGATGCTCGCTGCCACCGACGACGACCTCAAAGCCAAGGCGGGCTGGCTGGCATACGTGAAGGCGATCGGCACCGTCCTCCGCGACAAGAACCAGCTGCGCCTCCGCTACCAGCTCGACGGCGGGCGGGTGCACTCCGTGCGCGCGCACACCGTGATGATCGGCAACTGCGGGTCGCTCCCGGCGAACATCCTGCTGCTCCCGGATGCGGCGGTCGACGACGGCGAGTTCGACATCGTGGTCCTCCGCCCGGAAGGGTTCATCGGCTGGGTGCAGATCGTCTGGAAGGTGTTCTGGGAGAACGGGGTGCTGCGTCGCACCTCCGCGGGCCGCCGCCTGATGGGCCTCTCCAGGGAGGTCAGGGCGCTCAACTACCTGAAAGGCAGCGAGTTCGTGCTGCGCCTCAGCAGCCCGGAAGACGTCGAACTCGACGGCGACCTGTTCGGCAAGGCCTCCGCGATCAAGACGTGGATCGACCCGCGGAGTTTGATCGTGAAGGTGCCGGAGGGGGCGGCGTAGGCGAGTGATGCTGGGGCGCTGAGGGGCGGCGCGCGCTGGCTAGGCGCTGCCGAGCGGCGCTTGCCGTCTAGCTGCGGTCGCCGAGGGCGGCGACGATCTGCACCAGGGCCGTACGCAACGCCTCCGGGTCGCTGACGGCCGGGAACACATCCCGTTCCAGGTCCTTCGCCCCCGCGAACGCCTCCCGCCCGGCCGCGGTGATGCTGAGCACGTGCCTGCGCCGGTCGCCGGGATACGGTGAGCGGGCGACCAGCCCTTCCCGTTCGAGCCGGTCGATGGTGCGCGACATCGTCTGCGCCTCCACCCTGGCCAGCCGCGCCAGCTCGGTCTGCGAGGTGATCCCCGCATCCAGGAAGTGCAGCACGATCAGCCCGGCATGGGTCAGCCCCCGCTGTTCGAGCGCCTGCGCCCAGCTCCGCTCGACCGACCGGGATGCGACACCGAGCAGCCTGCCGATCGGCCAGTTCTCCGGCCGCTGCTCGTCCGCCTCAGCGGGGTGGTCGTCCATCGGTTCATCCTCGTCATGCCCAGTGCGTGTGCCAATACTAAGCCTGCTGAGGAGGGTGGTCCGCCCCCTACTCCACCAGCGTCTGCGTCCCCAGCACCACCGCGAGCGCCAGGCGCTCCGCGTCTTCCGTGCCGGGTTCGGCCGTGTAGACCATGATGCGCAGGTCGTCGGTGGTGACGATGAGGGTGTCGCAGTCGAGGGTGATGCGGCCGACCAGGGGATGTTCGATCGTCTTGCGCTTCGACGGGTCTTGCCGGCGCGGGCCGAGGTCGCCGTTCTCCCACAGTTCGACGAATTGGGGGCTCGCCGCCGTGAGGGCGGCGACCAACCGTGTGACCGAGCGGTCGGCCGGGTAGCGGGAGGCGGTGAGGCGCAGGTCAGAGACCAGCCCGGCGACGAGGTCGTCGTGGTCTTCCTGCGACTGCAGGACTCGGCCTGCCGGGCCGACGATGTGGCGCCAGACCGCGTTGCGTTCGTTGCCGCGCCAGCTGCTTGTCTCGCCCATCAGCGCGTCGAACGGGGCGTTGGCCTGGATGAGCGTCATCGTGGCGTCGTAGACAGCGACCGGGGTGTTCGCCAACCGGTCGAGCATCCGCTGCACACTGGGCGGGATGCGCGTCGGCACCACGTCCAGGCCGGGGGCCGCGTGCCCGGCGAGCTGGTAGAGCAGTTCGCGTTCCGCGTCGGAGATGCGGAGGGCCCGCGCGAGCGATGCGACGATCTGCACGGACGGCGAGGTCGCCCGCCCTTGTTCCAGCCTGGTCAGGTAGTCGGCCGAGATGCCGGCGAGAGCGGCGAGCTCCTCGCGGCGCAGCCCGACGGCCCGGCGGCGGCGTCCAGGGGGCAGGCCGACCGTCTCCGGCGTGACTCGGTCCCGGATGCGGCGCACCATCCGCCCGAACTCGTTCGCTTCCACGCATCCAGTGTGCGCCACCCGGCTTCGCTTGTCCTGGCCCCCGTAGTCCCACCACTGCGAGATGCCAGTAACTGCGCCGCATCCCGAGCGTTTCGCGACAGTTGGTGGCATCTCGCTGGGCGCGAGTAGCGTTGCTCCCAGTCGGCAGCGAACGGAGCACCCATGCAGTACGTCAACCTCGGCAGCACCGGACTGAAGATCTCGGCGGTCGTGCTCGGCTGTATGAGCTACGGCGTCCCGGAGCGCGGCGCGCACCCGTGGAGCCTGCCGGAGGAGCAGAGCCGGCCGTTCATCCGGAGCGCCCTGGAGTCCGGGATCACCACGTTCGACACGGCCGACGTGTACTCGGACGGCACGAGCGAGGAGATCGTCGGCAGGGCGCTCGCCGACTTCGCGACGCGCGACGAGGTGGTCATCGCCACCAAGGTGCACGGCCGGATGGGCGAGGGGCCGAACCAGGCCGGCCTGTCGCGGGCGCACATCCTGTCGGCCATCGACGACAGCCTGCGTCGTCTCGGCACCGATCACGTCGACCTGTACCAGATCCACCGCTGGGACCCGTCCACCCCGATCGAGGAGACGATGGAGGCGCTGAACGACGTCGTGCGCTCCGGCAAGGCGCGGTACATCGGTGCGTCGTCGATGTGGGCGTGGCAGTTCGCGAAGGCGCAGCACACCGCCCAGGCCAATGGATGGGCGCGGTTCGTCTCGATGCAGGACCAGTACAACCTGCTGCAGCGCGAGGAGGAGCGGGAGATGCATCCGCTGTGCGTCGATCAGGGCGTCGGCGTCATCCCGTGGTCCCCGCTCGCCCGCGGCGTGCTGACGCGCGACTGGGGAGTCAGCACCGACCGTTCCGCCGGGGATGTGTTCGGCGCGACGCTGTATCGCGGCGAGGAGGAGTCGAACCGGCGCATCGTGGCCGCGGTCGCCGAGGTGGCGGAGGCGCGGGGCGTCTCACGGGCGCAGGTGGCGCTCGCCTGGGTGCGTCAGCAGGGCGCGGTGACGGCGCCCATCGTCGGCGCGACGAAGCAGCAGCACCTGGTGGATGCCGTCGCCTCGGTGGACCTGACCCTCACGCCGGAGGAGTGCGCGGCCCTCGAAGCCCCGTACACGCCGCGGAGGGCGGAAGGCTTCTAGCCGGCCTTCCCGAGGAACGCGGTCAGCGTCTCGGTGATCCTGTCGCGCGCCTGAGCGTTCGTTATGCCGGCGGGGTTGTCGCCCGGCTGCGGCCCGTAGTCGCCGAACTGGGCGTGGTTCATGCCGGGGATCTCGACCATCGTGGCGTCTGCGGGCAGCAGCGGTCTGGCCGCAGCGATCTTCGCGGGGGTGCTCAGGCCGTCGGCGCCCCCGCCGATCGAGAGCACGCGCAGGTCGCTGCGGCTGAGGTCGTTCGCGCAGTAGCTGCCGAACAGGATGAGCCCGTCCACGCTCGTGTCGTCGGCGAGCTGGCAGGCGCGCACCCCGCCGAGTGAGTGGCCGCCGACGTACCACGAGGACACCTCCGGTGCGTGGGAGGTGAACGTCGACAGTGGCCGCTGGTCGAAGAACGCCAGGTTCAGCGTCGGCTTGGTCACGACGACGGTCAGCCCGGTGTCCTCCACGGCGCCGGCGAGCTTGTAGAGATAGGCGTACGGGTCGACCAGCGCGCCGGGTACGAACACCAGCCCCTGACCGGATGCGTCCCCCGTCGGCGCGAGGAGCACCGAGTCTCCCTCGTCGGTGATGCTGACCGCCGGGTCGGTCCACACGTCGATCGCCCGTGCGCGGTCGCCCATCATCGGCGTGTTCGCCCAGGCGAGGAAGCCGACCACCACGAGGGCGAGCACGGCGACGACGGAGATCAGGATGCGGACGGCGGTGCGCATCCCTCGGCGGTTCGTTCGCGGCATCCTGGCTCCTCGATTCGGTCGGTCACTGCCGATTATAAGCAGGCTGACTATCTGTGTCGGCCGTGCGCGGCCATTGATCCCGGCGCGGCCAGGTGTACAACTCGAGAGTGACCAAGGATGCCCAGACCGAGGATGGCCGGACCGCCCAGCAGACAAACCGGGCGCGCGCCGTCGTCACCGTCGACACCGGTGCCCCGCCGGACGGCTCGGACGGACCCGACTACCTCCTCATCCACGGCATCGGCGTGAGCTCGCGCTACTTCGAGCGCATCATCCCGTTGCTCGCCCGCCGCGCGAGGGTCGTGGCCGTCGACCTGCCGGGGTTCGGCCGCGCTCCGAAGCCCGGTCATGCTCTGAGCGTCGAAGACTTCGCCGAGTGCGTTGCGGCGGTCGTCGACGAGTTCGGCCTGTCCGGATGCGTCGTGTTCGGCCACTCGATGGGCACGCAGGTGGCCACCAGGCTCGCCATCGACCGGCCGGAGGCGGTGGCGGCGCTCGCCCTGATGGGCCCGGTGATGGACCCGCGCGACCGGTCCCCGTTTCGCGCAGCGGCCCTCCTGGCGCTCGACTGCGCGGGGGAGCGTCCGCGCGCCAACTGGCTGGTGCTCAGCGATTACGCCCGCTGCGGCCTCCGGTGGTACCTCGCCGTGCTCCCCTCGATGCTGACCTACCGGATCGAGGACGACATCCCCCGGGTCGACTGCCCCGTGCTCGTGCTCCGCGGCGAGCGGGACCCCATCGCGCGTGCGGGGTGGGTGTCCGTCCTGGCGGCGTCGGCCCGGCGCGGGGGAGCGAAGACCATCGACGGCGCCCGCCACCTCGCCATGCACACGCGACCGGAGGCGACGGACGGGCTGCTCGCCCTCCTGGCCGGTTCCGTCCGGTGACCGCGCGGCCCCTCCGGCGGGCGGGCGTCTCCCTCCGCAAGGCCGGGGTGTGGATGCTCGACTACCTGTACGCGGCACGGCACCAGCTGCGCACCGCCGTGAGCCGCGACGACCCGGAGGTGCTCGCCGCTGGGCGGCCCGGCGCATCCACGGTCGTGCTGCTGCCCGGCATCCTGGAGACCTGGCGGTTCATGCTCCCGCTCGCCAGGCGCCTGCACGACCGCGGCAACGCCGTGCACGTCATCGCTGCTCTCGGCCGGAACCGCCTGAGCATCGCGGACGGCGCCGAGCTGGTCGCCGCGCACCTGGACGAGCACGACCTGCGCGACGTGACGATCGTGGCGCACAGCAAAGGCGGCCTGATCGCCAAGCAGCTGATGTCGTCGCTGCCGGCCGGCGGGCGCGTTCGGCTGGCCGTGACCGTCTGCACGCCGTTCGCCGGATCGGTGTACGCACGCTACCTGCCGACGCGCAGCCTCCGTTCGCTCGCGCCGACCGACGCGTCGCTGCTCCGCCTCGGGCGGGAGAGCGCGGCGAACGAGCGCATCGTGTCGGTCTACGGGTGGTTCGACCCGCACATCCCGGGCGGAAGCGCGCTGGAGGGCGCAAGGAACATCGAGCTGCCGGTGGGTGGCCACTTCCGGATCCTGGCGAGCAGGGAGCTGCTGGAGGTGGTGGACGGGTGCGTGTAGATCGGAGCTAGGCGAGGCTCCTGGCGCGCGCGACCTGGTCGGCGGTCAGCGCATCCCCGTTGGGCAGGCTCACGATCGCGACCTCCTCGACGCCGAGCCCTGCGTAGACCGCGTGCAGCCCGGCGACGACGGCGCCGACGGCCCCGGAGAAGACGCCGAGCTCGGCCGTGGCGATGTCGGGGGAGATGCGGAGGTTCTGTTCCAGGGCGATCCGGTAGCGGTCGATGGAGGAGATCAGCGAGTTCGCGATGCCCCCGCCGAGCACGATCGTCTGCGGGTCGCAGGAGACCGTGGTGGCGGTGAGCACCACGAGCAGCGCCTGGTCGAAGTGCCCTCTGAGCGACAGAAGGCCGGGGCCGGCATCGTCCGCGAACAGCTCAGCCGGTGCATCCAGGTGGAGTCCGGCCTCCGCAGCCCTGCGCAGGATCCCTCCGCCCGTCACCATGTGTTCGAGCCGGGTGCCGAGCGGGCCGATCGGCAGCTGGCCGAACTCGCCGATCAGTCCGCGTTCGCCCTGCAGGATGCGTCCCTCGATGGCGAGACCGGCGCCCAGTCCGAAGCCGATCGTGAGCATCGCGGCGTTGGGGGCTCCGCGGGCGGCGCCGTAGTGCATCTCGCCGAGGAGGGCGTAGTTGGCGTCGTTGTCGAAGCGCATCGCCCGCCCCACCGCGCGCTGCACGGCGGCGAGGAAGGTGGGCGACTCGACCTGGAGCAAGTTGGGGGCGTTGGAGACGGTGAGGTCCCGCTGGCTCACCGCGCCGGGGAGGCCGAGGCAGACGTGCTCGACGCTGTCCCAGACATCGGCGGCCGCCTCGCGGACCGTCGCGGCGATCCACTCCACCAGTTCGGCTTCCGGCATGGTGGTCGGGGTGGGCGTCTCCGAGGCGAAGACCGGGCGGGCGAGAAGGTCGGCCACGATGATGCGGGTGTTGGATGCGCCGAGGTCGACACCGACCACGTACGAGCGGTCGGCCACTATGTCGAGCTCGACCGCGCGGCGTCCTCTGGCCTCCGACACGATCTCCGTCGTCTCGCGCACGATGCCCTCGGCCAGGAGCTGATCGACCGAGCGGGTGACCGTTGCGGCGGAGATGCCGGTCAGCTCCGCGATCTGTTTGCGGCTGGCCGGACGCGACCCCATCAGGGCGGTGAGCACGGCGTTCCGGTTGATGGCACGGGTGTCTTGCACCGCTCCACCCCCTTTGTCTTCAATGTGAACCCAAAACTAGCTCAGGATGCGGATCCGGCGCCACCCGCAGCCCCGATTTCGCAGGATTTACCACCCCGAAACCTGTCTGACACAAATTCGCGCTTGACTTTGATTGCTTGTTGAAATCAAAATGGCTTCAGCAAGTCAACGGTGACGGGGTCACGAGATGCCCGGGGGACGCCACCGCACAGGAGTTCAACCCGGTCCCGGAAGGCAATCCACACATGAGCACAGCACATCCCACCCGGCGCCCCGGCGCCCGCGCCGCTTTGGTCGGCGCCCTCGCACTGGCCCTCGCGCTCACCGGCTGTTCGGCCGGAACAGCGGCGTCCTCCTCGTCCACCCCCGCCGAGAAGCCGAGCCTCGTGTTCGAAGGTCCCAACGGAGAGAAGCCGGGCGCGCTGTCCGAGCTGTCCCTCACCAGCGACGAGCAGAAGAAGGTCGAGGACGGCAAGTACACCGCGGCGTTCGTCTGGCACACCTCGTCCGACTTCGTCACGGCCGTCGAGAAGGGCGCCCGCGACGAGTTCAAGAAGCTCGGCATCGACGTGGTGGCGAGCACCCAGGCGAGCTTCAACGCGGCGACCCAGGCCAACAACGTCCAGACCGTGCTCGCCCTGCACCCGAGCATCATCGTCACGATCGCCGTCGACCCCACCTCGGCGGCCAAGGCGTTCAAGCCCGCCGTCGAGGCCGGGACGAAGCTCGTCATCATGACGACGCCGCCGGAGGGATACAAGGCGGGGACGGACTTCGTCTCGATCGTCACCGAAGACCTCGCAGCGGCCGGGAGGGACAACGCCGAGATCCTCGGCGACGCGCTCGGCAAGAAGGGCGAGGTCGGCTACCTGTCGTACAACGCGAACTTCTGGTTCACCAACCAGCGCGACAAGGCCTTCAAGGACTGGCTGGCCTACGAGTACCCGGATGTGAAGATCGTCGACTCCGAGGGCTTCGCCGACGAGACGGCGACGCAGACCATCGCGGCCGCGATGATCGCCAAGAACCCGAACCTCAAGGGAATCTACGTCTCCTGGGCGACAGCGGCGCAGGGCGTCGTCGCCGCCATCAAGGCATCCGGCCGCAGCGACATCAAAGTGGTCACGAACGACCTCGACACCACGCTCGGCGCCGCGATGATGTCCGGCACGAACGTCGCGGGCATGGTGGGCAACGGCTCCATCGGCATCGGCAAGGGCCTCGCACTGGCCGGCGCATACGGAGTCATCGGCAAGAAGGCCCCTGAGCTCGTCGCGTCCGTTCCGACCAAGGTCACGAAGGCCAATCTCGACGAGGCGTGGAAGGCCGACTACGGCGTGAAGCCGCCGGCGAGCGTCACCGGCTGACGCCCCCCCAGAACGGCTGAGCGGCCGGACTCCCCCTCCGGCCGCTCGGCTTCCACCAGCAGCACACGAAACAGGCGGCACAGCGCGCGCGAGCGCCTGCCGCACGCACCATGAAGGAGAACGATGACACGGCAGGTCATGACCGTGCTCGGCCCGGTCGACCCCGCGGACCTCGGGCGGGTGATGCCGCACGAGCATCTGCTGTCGCTCACGCCGGGCCCCTGGCTCACCGGGGGAACCAGCGACGACAGCGTCGACAGGGCGGTGGATGCGCTCGCCGGGCTCCGCGACCTCGGCTTCGGAACCGTGGTCGACCTGAGTCCGTACAACGTGGTCGGCCGCGACGCGAACGGCGACAACGCCGCGCAGCTCGTCGTGATCTCCCGGCGCAGCGGCCTCCACATCGTGTCAGGGACGGCGCTCTACCTCGAGGCGTACGCGCCGGGCTGGGCGCTCGACGCCGACCTCGACGCCCTCACGGCCCGCCTCATCCGCGACGCGGAGCAGGGGATCGGCGACTCCGGTGTCCGGGCCGGCGTGTTCGGCGAGCAGGCGACCAGCCTGGGCGAGATCACGCCGCACGAGGAGAAGTGCCTCCGTGCCGTTGCCAGGGCCCAGCGCGCGACGGGACTCGGCATCATGACGCACACCACGCACGGCACCCAGGCGCTGGAGCAGCTCGACATCCTCCGCTCGGAGGGCGTCGACCTCGACCGCGTGGTCGTCGGTCACATCGACACCCAGCTCGGCTCCGAACTGCCGCGCCGGGTGATCGACGCCGGCGCCCGGGTGGCCGTCGACACCATCGGCAAGGAGGACTGGGAGTTCTTCCTCGGGCCGGTGCCCGACGCGCGCGACGACGGCGAGTACGCCAAGCAGTCGTTCCACCGATCGGATGCGGGACGCGCCGACCTCGTCGCCGGACTCGTCGCGGACGGGCTGGCCGACCGCATCCTGCTCGCACAGGACCTGACCGGCGCGGAGGTGTGGATGAACCCCGGCACCCACGGCGCCCTCGGATACTCGTACCTCGGAACGGTGTTCGTGCCCGCGCTGCAGGAGCGCGGCGTCTCCGACGCCGCCATCGAGACGATGCTCGCGGCCAACCCCGCCGCCGTCCTGGAGGTCGTATGAGCGCCCAGCGCACCGACGGCCGGTACGTCGTCGGCATCGACCTCGGCGGAACGAAGATCCGCGCAGGCATCGCGACCATGACGGGCGACGTCCTGCACGAGCTGACCCAGCCGACCCTCGACGGGCGGGAGATCGTCGCGCAGGTGACGGAGATCGTGTCCGCCCTCGCCGCGGCGGTCGGCGCATCCGGAGCAGCCATCGTCGCAACGGCGATCGGCGGGGCGGGCGTGCCGGACGCGGACGCGGGCCACTTCGACCTGGCGCCGAACCTCGGCGGCCTCGAAGGCTTCGGCGTGGTCGCCGAGCTCGAAAGGCGACTGGGGCACGCCGTCGTGATCGACAACGACGTGAACATCGCAGCGCTCGGCGAACTGCACGACGGCGTGGGAACAGAGGTCGACAGCTTCGCCTTCGTCTCCGTCGGCACCGGCATCGGCGTCGGGCTCGTGCTCGACCGCCGCGTCTGGCAGGGCGTCCGCGGTGCCGCGGGCGAGATCGGCTACCTGCCGATCGGCGCCGACCCGCTCGACCCCGCCAACCACCGCCGCGGCCCGCTGGAGGAGGTCGTCAGCGGTGAGGCGATCGTCCAGCGCTACGAGCGTGCATCCGGCAGCACCGGTTCGACCACCGTCGACGTCTTCGAGCGCTCCGGCGACGGAGACCGGGATGCGGCGGCGTCGCTCGACGAGGAGGCGCGCTGGCTCGCCCACGCGATCCTCTCCGTCGACGCCGTCGTCGATCCTGGACTGTTCGTCCTCGGCGGCGGCATCGGCAGCCGCGAGGAGTTGCTCGCACCCGTCCTCCACTGGCTCGGCGAACTCGGCCGGCCGACGATCGAGGTGCGCATCAGCCGCCTCGGTTCCAATGCCCCCATCCTCGGCGCCGTCCGTCTCGCCATCGACGCCGCATTGCTCAGCACGGAAAGAGAAGCATCATGACTGTATCGACCACCGACGGCAGGATGACCGTCGGCGAACGGCTGCGTCACGCGGACTGGCGGCAGTACGTCGTCTACATCGGGTTCGTGGTGGTGTTCCTCTACTTCGCCATCACCCAGGGCGGCAACTTCCTCAACGGCACGACGCTGGTCAACATCATCACCCAGGCGACGCCGATCACGGTGATGGCGATCGGCACGGTGTTCGTGCTCAGCCTCGGCGAGATCGACCTCTCGATCGGCTCGACCGTCGCCCTCTCCGCCCTGGTCGCGGCCGTCACGCTGCAGAGCACGCACCAGTGGCTGATCGCGGCCATCGCCGGCCTCGCGGTCGGCGCCGTCATCGGCGCGGTCAACGGCATCTTCGTCACGCTCGTTCGGCTGCCGTCCTTCCTCGTCACGCTGGCGACGATGGGACTCATCACCGGCCTCGCCCAGCAGTCGACCAACCTGCAGTCCGTGCCGGTGACCGATGCAGCGTTCGGCTGGCTCTTCGGCGGTGGAACGCTGCTCGGCATCCCGATCCTGATCTGGTGGACGGCGGCGGTGACGGCGATCGGCTGGCACGTGCTCCGTCAGCGGGCGTTCGGCGCCCACGTGCTCGCCGTCGGCAACAAGGCGGCGGCTGCCGCGGTCAGCGGCATCAAGGTCAACCGCGTCCGGATGGCCGTCTTCATCGTCAGCGGAGTGACGGCGGCACTCGCCGGTCTGCTCTACGCGGGGCGGCTGGCCGGTGCGACGTACACGCTCGGCAGCTCGGACCTGATGAGCGTGCTCGCCGCCGTGATCGTCGGAGGAACCGCGCTCACCGGAGGAAAGGGCTCGATCATCGGCGCCCTGGTCGGCAGCCTCTTCATGAGCATGATCAACTACGGGCTGCTCCTCGGCGGGCTCACCGTCGCACAGCAGATGATCGTGCGCGGCGCGATCATCCTGGTGGCGGTCTCGCTCTCCCTCCGCGCCAAGAAGAGCAACTAGCCGGGAAGACAGTAAGGAAGACAAACGATGTTCCTCGACCTCCTCCGCCGCCGCAACCAGGCACTGCTCGACGCGGCCACCCGGTTCCACCAGAGCGGCGCCATCCCGCCCAACACCTACGTCATCGACCTGGATGCGGTCACCCGCAACGCCTCCGCCCTCGCGGCGGAGTCGGCCAGGCTCGGTCTCACGCCGTTCGCCATGACCAAGCAGATCGGCCGCAACCCGGACGCATCCCGTGCCATCGCGGCGGGAGGCATCGGCCACGCCGTCGGCGTCGACCTGGAGTGCGCGGTCGCAGCGGCGAGCGGCGGCCTGGCCACCGGTCACCTCGGCCACCTGGTGCAGATCCCCCGCCACTCGGCCGCGGACGCCGCGGCGCTCGAACCGCTCTACTGGACCGTCTTCTCCGAGCAGAAGGCGCGCGAGGCCGGTGCGGCGGCAGCGGAACGCGGCAGGGTGCAGGATGTGCTGCTGCGCATCGCGGCCCCCGGCGACCGGTTCTACCGCGGCCACGAGGGCGGATTCGACGCAGCCGACATCGTCGCGGCGGCCGACAGGGTCGACGCCATCCCCGGCGTGCGCTTCGCCGGCATCACCACCTTCCCCGCGACCCTCTTCGACGCGGAGACCGGCACCGCCCGCTCCACGCACAACCTGGAGACCCTGACGACGGCGCTCCGTGCGCTCGAAGGCGCCGGCCGCACCGGCGTGCAGGTGAACGCCCCAGGAACCACGTCCGTGTCCGTCCTCGAGACCCTCGCCGCCGCAGGGGCGACGCAGGTCGAACCGGGCCACGGCCTCACCGGGACGACGCCGCTGCACGCCGCCCACGACCTCATCGAGGAGCCGGCCATCGCCTACGTCTCCGAGGTGTCGCACCTCTGGAACGGCGACGCGTACGTGTTCGGCGGCGGCCTCTACGTCGACCCCGTGCTCGGCGGGACCACGACGAGTGCCCTGATCGTCGGGGAGGGAGCGGACACCGCATCCGCCCCCGAACTGCTGGTCGACATGCCGGCTCCGGAGGCCATCGACTACTACGCCACGATCCCGCTCTCCGGGCGCACCGTGCAGCCGGGGGACACCGTGCTGTTCGGATTCCGCCCGCAGGTCTTCGTCACCCGCGGCCTCACAGCGGGCATCGCCGGGCTCAGCACAGGAAACCCCACCGTCGCAGGCATCTGGTCGGCCGACGGCTCCGCACCGATCACGACCGCGGCGGCGCTCGCCGCATCCGGGAGGACAGCATGACCCCCACCACCGCTCCGCAGGACACGACGGTGAAGCCGCTTCGGCTCGACGGCATCACCAAGCACTTCGGCGGCATCGTCGCCATCAAGCGCTTCGACCTCGAGATCGAGCCTGGCGAGATCGTCGCCCTCGTCGGCGACAACGGCGCAGGGAAGTCGACGCTGGTCAAGATCATCTCCGGCATGTACCAGCCGACCGACGGCGAGATCTGGGTCAACGGCGAGCGGGCCAGCTTCCGCGACCCGTCGGACGCCAGGAGCAGAGGAGTCGAGGTGGTCTACCAGGACCTCGCGCTCGTCGACCTGCAGCCGGTCTACATGAACCTGTTCCTCGGCAGAGAACTCCGGCGCAAGCCCTTTGGAACGCTCGACCGCAAGACGATGGCCGCGCGCACGCAGGCGCTCGTCGACGAACTGGATGTGCGCATCCCGTCGGCGCGTGCCACGCTGAGCGACCTCTCCGGCGGCCAGCGCCAGGGGATCGCGATCGCCCGGGCCACCCACTGGGCCAGCAGCCTGGTCCTGATGGACGAGCCGACCGCCGCCCTCGGCGTCGCGGAGACGGCCAAGGTGGAGGAGCTGATCCTGAAGCTGAAGGAGCGCGGGGCCGCCGTGCTGATCGTCAGCCACAACATGGAGCAGGTGTTCCGGGTCGCCGACCGCGTCTCCGTGCTGCGCCGGGGAACGCAGGTGGGCACCAAGCGCATCGACGAGACCAGCCACAACGAACTGGTCGCGATGATCACGGGGCTCAGCTCGTGAGGGGCGCACCCGTCGCCGGCCACCGGATGCGCGCGGAGATCGCCGAGCAGCCCGACCGCTGGCTCGACCTCCTCGACGCGCGCGCGTCGATCGACGCCGCGGCAGAGCTGATCGCGTCGCAGCGGCCGGAGCTCCTGGTGTTCGCGGCGCGCGGATCGAGCGACCACGCCGCGATGTACGCCCAGTACCTCGCCCACAACCTGCTGCGCATCCCGGCGATGCTCGCGACCCCGGCCAGCGTCACCGGCTTCGGAACGCAGCTCGCCTTCCCCCGCTCGGTCGCGCTCGCCGTGTCGCAGTCCGGCAGCTCTCCCGACCTGCTCGCGACCGTCGCCTCCATCGCGGCCGCCGACGTGCCGGTGATCGCCTTCTCCAACGATCCGGGCAGCGCGCTCGCCGGGGCCGCCGATGTTCACGTCTCGCTCGCGGCGGGCCCGGAGACGTCGGTCGCCGCCACGAAGACGTACACCGCAGAGCTCCTCGCCCTCGCGCTGACCCTGCACCGCGCTGCCGGAACCGGATGGCCGGAGCTCGACGAGCGCGTGCGCCGCATCGCCGCCTCCGTCGCGGCCGACCTCGCCGCTCCCAGTGCTGTGGACGCCGCGGTCGCCGCCCTCTCCGGCGTCGACAGGGTGATCGTCGTCGGCCGCGGATACTCGATGTCGACCGCCCGCGAGGGCGCGCTGAAGCTGATGGAGACGAACGCGATCGCGGCATCCGGATGGAGCGCGGCCGACGCGACGCACGGCCCGCTCGGCCAGGTGGTCCCCGGCTCGGTGGTGGTCGCCCTCACCGGCAGCCCGGCCGGACGCGACTCCGTCTTGTCGTTCGCGTCAGCGGCTGCCGCGCTCGGCGCGCGTGTGATCGAACTCGGCCCCGGCCTGGTCGACGGCGCCGCCGTGCACCTCCCGCTGGACGAACGGGACGACGAACTGCTTCCCCTGCGCGAGATCGTGCCGCTGCAGCGCATCGCCCTGGAGCTGGCACTCGGCCGCGGCCTCGACCCGGACAACCCCGCCGGCCTGAAGAAGGTCACGCTGACCGTCTGACGCCCCCTCGGCCGTTCCCCCACCGCCCTTCGAGTTATATAGTTAATGCATATAAACCAACTCGAAGGACGCACTCTTTTGCCACGCACCGGCATGTTCGCCAAGGATCACCCGCACTACAAGTGGGTCGCGCTCAGTAACACCACCCTCGGGATGCTGATGGCGACGATCAACTCGTCGATCGTCATCATCTCGCTCCCCGCGATCTTCACCGGCATCAAGCTCAACCCGCTCGAACCGGGCAACGTCTCCTACCTGCTCTGGATGCTGATGGGCTACATGCTCGTCACCGCCGTGCTCGTCGTGATGTTCGGGCGGATGGGCGACCAGTTCGGGCGTGTGAAGATCTACAACGCCGGGTTCGTCATCTTCACCGTGGCCGCCATCGCGCTGTCGCTCGACCCGTTCACCGGCGGCCCTGCCGCCATGTGGCTGATCGTGTGGCGGTTCGTGCAGGGCATCGGAGGCGCGGCGCTGTTCGCGAACTCGACCGCCATCCTCACGGATGCGTTCCCGGCCAACAAGCGCGGGTTCGCCCTCGGCCTCAACCAGGTCGCGGCCATCGCGGGAAGCTTCATCGGCCTCATCGTCGGCGGGGTGCTGGCCGAGATCGACTGGCGTGCGGTGTTCTTCGTCTCCGTACCGATCGGCATCGTCGGGACCATCTGGTCGTACAAGTCGCTGCACGAGGTGGGCCAGAAGAACCCGGGCAGGACCGACTGGATCGGCAACGCGACGTTCGCGGTCGGCCTGATCGCCCTGCTCACCGGCATCACGTACGGCATCCAGCCGTACGGCGGAAGCTCGCAGGGCTGGGGCAACCCGTGGGTGCTGGGCTCGATCATCGGCGGCATCGTGCTGCTGGCGGCGTTCGTCCTGATCGAGCTGCGGGTGAAGTCGCCGATGTTCGACATGCGGCTGTTCCGCATCCGGTCGTTCTCGTCCGGCATCTTCGCCGGATTCCTCGCCGCCATCGGGCGCGGCGGCCTGCAGTTCATGCTGATCATCTGGCTGCAGGGCATCTGGCTGCCGCTGCACGGGTACAGCTACGAGTCGACGCCGCTCTGGGCCGGCATCTACATGCTGCCCATCACGGTCGGCTTCCTGGTCGCAGGGCCGATCTCCGGCGCGCTGTCCGACCGGTACGGCTCGCGCGTCTTCGCGACGGTCGGCCTCTCGCTCGTGGCGGTCACCTTCGTGGGCCTGCTGCTCATCCCGGTGAACTTCGACTACTGGCAGTTCGCCGTGCTCACCGGCCTCAACGGCATCGGCTCCGGCCTGTTCTCGTCGCCGAACCGCACCTCCATCATGAACAGCGTGCCGGCGAACGAGCGCGGGGCAGCATCCGGGATGGCGGGCGTCGCCCTCAACGCGGGAAGCTCGCTGTCCATCGGCATCTTCTTCTCGCTGATGATCGCCGGCCTTTCCGTGGCCCTGCCGACGGCGCTCACGAACGGGCTCACCACGCACGGCGTCCCGCACGCCGTCGCGACGCAGATCGGCGCCACCCCTCCGGTCGGCAGCCTGTTCGCCGCGTTCCTCGGCTACAACCCGATCGCGAGCCTGCTCGGGCCGACGGGCGTGCTCAGCAGCCCCCACGTGGATGCGGCCACCCTCACCGGCAAGGAGTTCTTTCCCCAGCTGATCTCCGGACCGTTCCACGACGGCCTCGTCGTCGTCTTCATCGCCGCCGCCATCATGAGCATCATCGGAGCTATCGCCTCATTCGCAGGCGGCGGCAAGTATGTTCATGAGGAGAAGATCGCAGAATCCCGGGCGGTCAGCGAAGAAGGCGAGGAAGTCGGTGCGAGCCGCGCATAGCGTCAAGGAACGACCGTGGTGACCGAGAAGGGGCGGTCCGTGGACGGACGCTCCGCCCTGAACGACGACGACCTCGCCGGACGCCTGGCGCTCGCGGTCGGCCGCCTCAACCGCCGGATGCGCTCGTCCACCGGCGACCTGAGCCACGGCCAGCTCTCCGCGCTGTCCACCATCGTCCGCCGCGGGCCGCTGCGCCCCGGCGAGCTCGCCGCCATCGAGGTTGTCGCCGCCCCGACCATCACCCGCGTGGTCGCCGACCTCGAGTCGCGCGGCCTGGTGCAGCGCGAGCCGGACCCGGACGACGGCCGCTCGTCGTTCGTCAGCGGCACCGAGGCCGGCATCGAGCTGCTCCTGCGCGCCCGCTCCGACCGGGCCCGCACGGTGCAGTCGATCATCGCCGAGCTGACACCGGAGCAGGTCACAGCGCTCGCGGCGGCCCTGCCGGCGCTGGAGGCTGCTGCGCACGTCTCCTAGCGGCGTCGGCCGTCGTCGCGCTCCGTACCCACCGGCTACGCGCGCTCGACGGGTGCCTGGAGTTCGGTGACCCAGTCGGGACCCGGCTCGTGCCCCGCCGCCTCCAGGTAGACCTCACGCGTCGGACCGGTGATGCGATAGCCGTCCGCGGAAAGCTGGTCGATCAGGGCCATCCAGGAGTCGCCGATGCCGGACATGTCGCCCCGGTGCAGCCGCGTCGCCGCCAGCGGGACGGCGGGAAGCTCGACCACGTCGTAACCGTCGCCCGGTTGCGGTGGATTCTCGGCGGGATACGAGATGGAGACCGCCATCCCGCCGTCGTCGAGCGGTTCGTACCAGAACGTGGAGGGGGCGAGAAGGGGACGCCCTGCCGCGGTCAGCGCCTGGTCGAGCGCGCCGATCAGGGGCCCGACGACGGGGCCGACCTTCTCCGGCCCTGTGCCGGGCGCCGTGCCGCTGACCGCATAGACGGTGACCGCATCCAGCGGCCGATACTCGATAGGTGTCGACATTCGTGCTCCTTCGCAGCGCAACGCAGTGGCAGCGTTGTCCCCCGAACATACCGGTCGGCGGCCGTCGGCGTCGCGTGCACCGGCCGCCTCGTCAGACCGCGAAGACCGCGACGGTCACGGCGACGCCGACCGCCACGAACACCGTGTCGCGCGCGCGCCAGCGCGACGGGGCGCGCTCCGTGCGGGTCGGGTGTGCGCCGAACGCCCGCGACTCCATCGCCAGCGCCATACGCTCGGCGTGCCTGATCGACGACGCCAGCAGCGGCACCACCGCGGCGAACGCGCGCCGCACGGCCGCGACGGGACCCCATCCCCCTGCGACGCCGCGCACCCGCTGGGCCTGCCTGATCAGCGCGAGCTCGCTGCCGAAGCGCGGCAGGAAACGGTAGGCGGCGATGGCCGTGTATCCGATCCGGTACGGGATGCGCAGCTGCGCGACGAGTGAGCGGGCCAGGTCGGGCCCGGTGGTGGTGAGTCCGCCGACGAGCGCGAGGGACACCAGCGCGCCGAGCCGCAGCGAGGTGGCGAGGCCCACCGCGAACGCACCGACGGTGTAGTGGAACTCCCCGACGGAGAACAGGATGCGCTGGTCCGCGACCCGGGAGGCGTCGGTCCAGAGCCCGAAGCTCAGCGCCATCACCAGCACGACCGCGGGCAGCACGAGCAGTAGCCCGACGACGATCGACGGACGCAGCCGGGCGCCGACGAGGATGAGCAGCACGGCGATGACGATGAAGATCAGCGGCGTCAGGATGTCGCGGGTGAACAGCAGCGCCACCCAGGCGGGGACGACGGCGGCCACCTTCGCGAGCGGGTTCAGGTGGTGCAGGAAGCGTCCGGCGGGCGCGGCGGTGGTGCCGTACGGATCGGTGGAGAGGAAGGTCACGGCGCATCCCCTCCCCGCAGGTCGGCGAGCCGGGTGACATGGCTCCAGCCGGGCACTCCGCTGAGCGCCCTGGCGAGCGGCGGCTGCCGCAGCCCGCTGCGTTCGAGCAGGGCGGCGTCGGCGAGGATGTCTGCGGTCGGTCCGTGGGCGGCGAGCGCGCCGTCGACGAGCACCGCCGCGTGCGTGGCGTACTCGGCGACCAGCTGGAGGTCGTGGGTGACGATGATCACCGTGGTGCCCTGCTCGTTGAGGTCGGCCAGCATCGCGAGCAGTTCGGTGGCGCGCTCGCGGTCCTGGCCGAACGTCGGTTCGTCGAGCACGAGCACGGGGGCACCGGCGATCAACGCGGTCCCGACGGACAGCCGTCTCTTCTGGCCTCCGGACAACAGGTATGGATGCGCGTGGCGGTGCCCGGCGAGATCGAGCGTGCCGAGCATCCCGTCGACGCGGCGTGCGATCTCGTCGGCGGGGGTGCGTCGCACGCGCAGGCCGTACGCCAGTTCGTCCTCGACGGAGTCGGCCACGAACTGATGTTCGGGATTCTGGAACACGAACCCGATGGCGGCGGTCAGCTCCGCGACGCTCGCGCGGGCGGGGTCGATCCCGCCCACCGACACGGTGCCGCGCGGCGGCCGCACCACCCCGGCGATGGCCTGCACGAGCGAGGTCTTCCCCGCACCGTTCGCGCCGAGCACCGCGACGAAGTCGCCGCGCCCCACCCGCAGCCGCACGTCGCGCAGCACCGTGCGCTTGCCGCGCCGCACCTCCAGTCCGCGCACGTCGACGGCGGGCTCGGTGGGCGCCTCGGGGCGCTCGGGCCGGTGGCGCTCGCCACCCGCGAACGCAGCTCCGGCACCCGCCACCACGTCCGCCAGCTCCTCCGCCGTCACCGGCAGCCGCTCCACGTCCCACCCCGCCGCCCGCAGCCGCAGCCCGGCGAGCGTCGCCACCGGCAGCCACACGCCCAGCGCCGCCAGCTCCTCCGCACGCTCGCGGAACACCGTCGCGACCGGTCCGTGCGCCACCTGCCTGCCCGCAGCATCCAGTACCAGCACCGTGTCCACCACCGGCATCGCCGCATCCAGGTTGTGCTCCACCAAAACCACCGCCCTGGTCGAACCCGGCCCGGTGAGCGCGGCGAGCACCGCGTAGACCTCTTCCGCTCCGGCCGGGTCGAGGTTGGCCGTCGGCTCGTCGAGCACGAGCACCGGAGCCTCAAGGGCGAGCGCGCAGGCGATGGCGAGGCGCTGTTTGCCTCCTCCCGAGAGTGTGTCCGGGTTGTCGCCCCTGCGCTCCCACAGCCCGACGACGCGCAGCGCGGCCTCCGCGCGGGCGAGCACCACGTCGGCGGGCACCAGCTGGTTCTCCGGGCCGAAGCAGACCTCGTCCAGCACCGTCGCGGTGACGAGCTGCGCATCCGGATCCTGGAACACCGTGCCGACGTGCTCGCTCAGCTCGGCGACCCGCGCATCCACCGTGTCGACGCCCGCCACGAGCACCGCGCCGTCGAGGGTCGCGGGGACCGCGTGCGGCACCAGGCCGTTGAGGGCGAGGGCCAGCGTCGACTTGCCGCAGCCGCTCGGACCGAGCACCAGCAGCACCTCGCCGGGGTGGAGGTCGAACGTCACGCCGTCGGGCGTCCACTGGTCGGCACCGTCGTGCCGGATGCGCACCCCGCGCACCGACAGCGGCGGGGACGCGGGCTCGGGGGCCACGGCGCTCAGAGCGACAGTGTCGGCGATGGTGCGGCGATTAGCGGCAGCGAGTCCGGACCGGCGTCACCGCTGCCACCGCGGCGCGTGCGCACGACGGGCAGCTGCAGTCCGCGGCCCGCCCCCGTGCGGTCGAGCCCGGCGGCGACGGCGCGGCCCGCCCAGGTGAACAGGAGCGGCGACACCACGAACAGGCCGATGTGCAGCACCTGCACCCAGGGCTGGCTCTGCTCCGCGCCCTGCGCGATGTACACGCCGATGCCGAACACCAGCCCGGCCGCCGTCACGGCCGCGTAGAACAGCCACGCCCTCCAGTAGCGATAGAGCGTGACCGCGAACGGCAGTTCCTGCAGCAGCCCGATCGACCCGGCCGCCATCACCGCCGCGAAACCGATCGGCTGGAACGGCACGGAGACGAGCCCGGCGATCACCGAGGTGATCAGTGCGACACCGCCCCGGCGCAGCAGGGCCTGGGCGATCACGCCCGGCAGGAAGTACACGCCGATCACCGCGCCGTAGAACATCGGCGCAGCGGCGGCGAGCGTGCCGGAGATGTACGCGCTGATCGAGAACACGATCCCACCGGCGACGCCGATCGCGGCGCAGGTGAGGAGGAGTCGGGTGCTGGTGTTCTTCATGTCCCCACCAGCGTAGATGAGGTAAGGATTACCTTACAAGCGCGCCTCCGGGCGGGAGAAGATGTTCACGAGGTTGCCGTCGGGGTCGCGGACGACGGCGGAGCGGTTGCCCCACGGCATCGTCGTGGGTTCCATCACGACGGCGGCGTCGGCGGTGGCCGCGTCGGCGCCCCCGATGTCGTTCCGGATGCGCGCGAACTCCGCATCCACGTCCTGCACCTGGAACTCGATGATGACGGAGGCGTTGCTGCCCGGGCGCGGGGCCTGGTCGCCGAGCATGGCGACGGTCGCTGTGCTGCCGATCGCGAGCGTGGCGCTCTGCGTGCGGAACTCGGCGAACACCGGCGCGGGGCGCGCGGCGGGGGTGCCGGTGACGAGCTCGTAGAAGTGCGCGAGCCTGTCGACGTCGTCGGTGATGATCCTGATCGAGGCGAAGTCCATGAGGGTCCTTTCGAGAGAGTCCGGCCGTGATCCGGCCGGTTGACTCCATCGTGGGCCGCCGAGGCGACACCGTCCTGTCGGTGTTTAGCGGGAGTTTTTCAGTCCGCATCCCGGCCGAGGCCGACAGAGCGCAGCTCGCCGTACGGGATCTCCAGGTCTTCCGCCCGCAGAGTGCGCTCCGGCGCTCGCTCGCCGGTCGGGGTCGCCCGCACGATCCGGTCGCCCTTGAACGCCCGGATGCCGTCGCGGAGGCGGCACCAGCCGATCAGATACCAGTCCGTTCCCTTGCCGACGTAGCCGAGAGGCTCCACGTCGCGCACGGTTTCCGATCCCGCGCGGTCGCGGTAGGCGATCGTGAGCACGCGGCCGGAACCGAGCGCGCCGCCGAGCATGTCGCTGAGCGCGGACGGTGCATCCCGGACGGGACCGTCGTCGAGCAGGTGGATGCGCGCCGCGAGCTCGGCGGTCCGTGCGAGCCCGCGCTCGTCCATCACCGCCGCCACCTTGCGCGCCGCGGAGGCCGCAGCGCTGCCGAACGGGCTCGCCGCGAGCATGCCGAGCCCGATGCTGACGGCGAGCGCCTCGTCCGGGGTGAAGCCCAGCGGCGCGAGGGTGTGTGCCGGGTCGATGCAGTACCCGCCCGTGCGGCCCTGCTCCGCCCAGATCGGCACGCCGGACTGCTGCAGGGCGGACAGGTCGCGCTCGATCGTGCGCGTGCTCACCTCGAAGCGCTCGGCCAGCCACCGCGCGCTCCGTGCTCGCGGCGCGACGGCCCGCAGCTCCTCCACCAGCGCATACAGCCGGTCCGTGCGGTTCATGCGTCGACGAAGACCGGGCTACGCCGGCGGGTCATCGGAGGGCGTCGACGGGGGACGGCGGCCGCCGTTCATGCCGGGCCGCGCCGCGATCACCGGATGCGCGCCGGTGTACCCCTGCCGCTCCTGCGCGATGGCCAGGATGCGCTGACGCTGCGCGAACCAGCCGATCACCAGCAACGGGATGATGATGACGAGCGACGCGACCGTGTATGTGCCCGTGGGGTAGTCGAACGCCATCAGCACGACGACGGCCACCAGGAACGCCAGCGTCAGGTACGCCGTGAACGGCGCCCCGAACAGCCGGAAGGCCGGTCGCTCGAGCTTGCCCTGCAGCGCCCACCTGCGCAGCTGCATCTGGCAGATCACGATCATGCCCCAGCTGGTGATGATGCCGAGGGACGCCACGTTCACGACGATGTTGAACGCCTCCTCGGGCACGATCAGGTTGAGGAACACGCCGAGCACACCGATGCAGGCCGTGAGCAGGATGCCGCCGTACGGCACTCCCCGCTTGTTCATGCGGCCGGTGAACCTCGGCGACGCCCCCGTCTGCGCCATCGAGTGCAGGATGCGCCCCGTCGAGTACATCCCGGCGTTCAGGCTGGACAGGGCGGCGGTGAGCACGACGAAGTTCATGATCGAGCCGACGATAGCGCCCAGCTCCGGCGATCCGAGATGGCTGAAGAACGTCACGAACGGGCTCTCGTCACCGCTGTAGACATGGGAGGGGAGCAGCAGGGCGAGCAGCAGCACCGAGCCGCAGTAGAACACCGCGATGCGCAGCACGACGCTGTTGATCGCGCGCGGCATGATCTTCTCCGGATGCTCGGTCTCGCCCGCTGCGATGCCCACCAGCTCCACGCCCGCGTACGCGAACACGACGCCCTGCACGAGCACGATCGCCATGCCGATCGTCGCGATCCCGTGCGGCAGCAGCCCGCCGTTCTCCGCGAGCATCGCGATGCCGGTCGCACCCTGGTCGGTCGGCCAGCCGAAGGCGAGCACGACGATGCCGATGATGAGGAACGCCACCAGGGCCGTCACCTTGATCAGCGCGAACCAGAACTCCATCTCGCCGAACACCTTCACCGAGATGAGGTTGAGGCTCACCACCACGATCAGCGCGATGAGCGCGAGCAGCCACTGCGGCACCGAGGAGAATGCACTCCAGTATTTGACGTAGAGCGCGATGGCGGTGGAGTCGACGATGGCCGTCATCGCCCAGTTGAGGAAGTACATCCACCCGGCGACGTACGCCATCTTCTCGCCGTAGAACTCGCGCGCGTACGACACGAACGAACCGGACGACGGCCGGTGCAGCACCAGCTCGCCGAGCGCACGCAAGACGAGGAACGCGAAGAACCCGCACAGCGCGTAGACGAAGACGAGGATGGGGCCGCCCTGTTCGAGCCTGCCGCCCGCCCCGAGGAAGAGGCCGGTGCCGATCGCGCCGCCGATGGCGATCATCTGCACTTGCCGCGGCTTGAGGCTCTTGTGGTAGCCCTCCTGCTCGCTCGAGAAGTCCTGAACCGCCTGGCTCATGTCGCCGATGTGTTCGCGATCGTTCTCCAGCTCGTCGGCCGGGTCGTGCTGTGTCATGTCGAGCCCCTCCGTGTTTCAGTTGTTCACACTAGTGAACGATGCGGCGTCAGGCGACAGCGAGCATCCCGGCTGCCGCGATCGCGAGCGCCAGCCCGACCCACTGGATGGGGGCGATCCGCTCCCGCAGGACCACGGCGGCGAGCACGATGGTCCCCGCCGGATACAGCGCGATCAGCACGGAGAACGCGGCAAGATCGCCGAGCCGAAGGCCGACGAGCATCACCACGTTCGCTACGGTGTCGAGCACTCCGCAGGCGAGCGCGAACGGGAGCCCGGGCAGCCAGTCGGCGGCGACGGTGGGCCGCGCGTCGGGGGCGACCGCCGCATCCGGTGCCTGGCGGGTGGCTGCGCGCGCCCGCCTGGACCTGGCCTGCAGCGCGACCAGCCCGATCACCGCCAGCATGATCGCGCCGTTCACGCCGCGGTTCAGCACGAGGGGCACGAGCCCGGACGAGTCCGGCGTCTGGTCGATGATGATGAGGAACGCGCCGATCATCGTCCCGGAGCCGACCGCCATCAGGATGCCGCGGACGCTCGGCCGCACCGCCCCCTTCTCCGGCACGAACCCGACGAGCACCACCGCCACGAGGGCGACGCCGAGCGCCACGTAGCCGATCGGTGCGAACTGCTCGCCGCCGAGCAGCCCCCAGGTCATCGGGACGATCGCGGACACCAGCGCGGTGAGCGGGGACAGGATGCTCATCGGCCCGATCGCCAGGCAGGCGTACAGGAGCGAGATGGCGACGGCGCCGGTCACGCCGGAGAGGGCGCCCCAGCCGATCGCGGCGGCCGACCACTCTCCACCGAAGACCGGAAGGGCGATGAGCAGCAGGACGAGCCCGGACAGCGCCCCGATAGCCGTCACCCTGAGCGCGCTGATCCGCCGGGAGGCGATCCCGCCGAGGAAGTCGGCGGACCCGTAGACGAACGCCCCGACCAGCCCGAGGACGACGGTGAGCATCAGCTCCCGGCGAGCCGGTAGACGTGCAGCACGGCGCCGCTGTCGAACCGTTCGAGCTCGGCCAGCTCGAACGACCACTTCTCCCTGTCGTCGGGGAAGATGCGCAGGCCACCGCCGACCATCACCGGGTAGGTGAGCAGGCGCAGCTCGTCCACGAGACCCCAGACCAGCAGGGAGCGCACGAGGGTCGCGCTTCCCGCCACCAGGATCGGGCCGCCGTCGCCCTCCTTCAGCTCGGCGACGGCCGTGCGCACCTCACCCTGGATGCGCGTGGCGTTCCAGCCGAGGTCGCCCGTGCCGCTCGCGGCCACCAGCTTCGGCATGGCGTTCATCTTGTCGGCGAACTCGCCGTCGCGCCCCGGCCAGGCAGCGCTGAAGCCTTCGAACGTCTTGCGTCCGAGCAGCAGGGACTCCGCCTCCATCGTCTCGCGCAGCTTGAACGCGTACAGGGCGTCCGTGCCGTACGGCATCGTCCATCCGGCGTGCGGATGCGTCGGCTCCCCTCCCGGGGCCTCGACGACCCCGTCGAGGGTCATGAACTCGGTCACGATCAATCGGCGCATGTGGCCGATGGTACCGCTGTTGCGGTCAGCGGCACTGCCCGGCGGTCGCGATCTGCTGGTCGCTCGGCCGCCCGTACGCCTGGATGCCGGAGCCGTCGTCGTCGAAGCCCATGCTGATCGCCCACGCGGTCGCCCACATCTCGTCGTCCGAGTTGAACACCGGCCCGGTGAAGAGCGTGCGGCACTCCGGGCGCACCACCTGCGAGTGTCCCACCTCGTGCGTGATGAGTGCTTTCGCATCCACGTCGCCCCGCGACCAGCCGTCGACGGTGTCGAAGTTGAGGTCGATGGTCGCCCAGCCGCCGTCCCCCTCGTGGTACATGGTGGTGCCCGAGTACCAGCCGGTGCCGTAGCCGCCCACCACCTGGTGCCACTGGAAGTCCAGGTTGACGCCGTGCGCGATGCTCCGGGCGTACGCCTCGATCGCCGCGTGCGCCGGGTACGCGGGATCCTGCTTGGCCGCCTGGCCCGCTGCCTCCGACGCTGCGACGGCGTCGGACGCACTGATGATCGCGGACAGTCCCATCCCGGAGAAGCTGACGGAACCGGATGCTCCGGCCAGCGCGTGCGTCAGGCCGATCCTGCTCTCGTACGTGGCGTCGACGGCCGCCTTCATGGTGGCTTCCGCGTGCGCCTTGACCTCGCCGTAGACGGCCGAGCCGGCGGCGCCGACCTCCTTCTGCGCGGTCTTCATCGCCGCGAGCTCCGCCGCCCGGGATTTGAGGAGAGCGACTTCGCCGTCGGTCGATGTCCGGATGAGCAGCAGTTCCCGGATGACGGTCAGTGGCCAGAGGTCGGACGGACGGGACGGGACCGGTGTGACCTCCTCCGGCGCGTAGGTGAGGTCGTTGCTCGCGGAGTGGAGGTCGTTGTCCGCCTTCTTCAGTGCATCCAGTGCCGCGGCGCTGACGTAGCCGGTGTGGGGCTGCGCGACGAAGCTGTCGACGGCGCTGGTGGTGACCTTCGCCTTGTCGATGGCGGCGCCGCGCTGGTCGGACACGTCGGTGAGCGCGTGCGCGACCTGCACGGACTGCTGGTTCGCCACCGTGAACCGGGCCTGGGCGAACACGGACCAGCCGTACGCCGCGCCGGAGACGACACCGGCTCCGAGCAGGACGGCGGCGGTGGCGACGATCCAGGGCCGGGCGCGCCGGCGTTCGCGGGGGCTGGTGGTCGGCGCGGTCTGGTGCGCGTCCGCGTGCGCGGTCGGGTGCGCGGCGTCGTCGATCATGGTCCCCCTTGGTTTCCCCCGTGGTCGAGCTTCCACAAGCTATCAAAACCGGGGTGTTTTCCACAGATCCGCGACGGCCAGGTTTTCGTCGGTCCCGCTCGTTACGATCAGGGGATGAGTTGGAACGCGGAACACCCCTGGGAGCCGGACGAGCGCGACGCGCCACCGGAGTATCCGGAGGAGGCGTTCCCGCCTGACGACGCGTACCTCGGCGGTGCGGTGGAGTTCGGTGGCGGTGCGGCTACGTCGACGCGCGTGGCGGCTCCTCAGCGGGAGGTCCGAGCATCCACGGCCAAGTTCGCCAGCCCGGCCGAGGCGCTGCACACGGTGTTCGGCTACGACTCGTTCCGCGGGGAGCAGGCCGAGATCATCGACCAGCTCGTCGGCGGCGGCGACGCCGTCGTGCTCATGCCGACGGGTGGAGGCAAGAGCCTCTGCTACCAGATCCCGTCGCTCGTGCGCGAGGGCACAGGCGTCGTCATCTCGCCGCTGATCGCGCTCATGCAAGACCAGGTGGATGCGCTGACCGCCGTCGGCGTGCGCGCCGCCTTCCTCAACTCCACCCAAGATTCCGCCGAGCGGTCCAGGGTCGAGAACGCCTACCTCTCCGGCGAGCTGGATGTGCTCTACGTCGCGCCGGAGCGGCTGTCCTCCGAAGCGACCAAGCGGTTCCTCTCCGGCGGCAAGATCGCACTCTTCGCCATCGACGAGGCGCACTGTGTCTCCCAGTGGGGCCACGACTTCCGTCCGGACTACCTGGCGCTGTCCGAGCTGGGGGAGCGCTGGCCGGAGGTGCCGCGCATCGCCCTCACCGCCACGGCCACCGAGGCGACCCACCGCGAGATCACCGAGCGCCTCGGCATGCAGAAGGCGGCGCAGTTCGTCGCGGACTTCGACCGTCCGAACATCCAGTACCGCATCGTTCCCAAGGTGGAGGTGCGCAAGCAGCTGCTCGACTTCATCACCACGGAGCACCCGAACGACGCCGGCATCGTCTACGGCCTGTCGCGCAACACGGTGGAGCGCACGGCCGAGTTCCTCAGCGCGCGCGGCCTGAACGCCCTCCCGTATCACGCGGGACTAGATGCGCGAGTGCGCGCTCAGACGCAGGCCAGGTTCCTGCGCGAGGAGGGCGTGATCGTGGTCGCCACGATCGCGTTCGGCATGGGCATCGACAAGCCGGATGTGCGGTTCGTCGCCCACATCGACCTGCCCAAGTCGGTCGAGGGCTACTACCAGGAGACCGGGCGCGCCGGCCGCGACGGCCTGCCGTCCACCGCCTGGCTCGCCTACGGCCTGCAAGACGTGGTGCAGCAGCGCCGCATGATCGACGACTCGCCCGGCGACCTCGCCCACCGCCGCCGCATGACGCAGCACCTGGATGCGATGCTCGCCCTCTGCGAGACCGTGCAGTGCCGCCGCGTCAACCTCCTGAACTACTTCGGTCAGCGCGCGGAGCCGTGCGGCAACTGCGACACCTGCCTCACCCCGCCGGAGAGCTGGGACGGCACCGTCCCCGCCCAGAAGCTGCTGTCGACCGTGGTGCGTCTGAAGCGCGAACGCAACCAGCAGTTCGGCGCGGGCCACCTCGTCGACATCCTGCGCGGCAAGCGCACCCCGCGCGTCGAGCAGCACGGCCACGACGCGCTCGCCACCTGGAGCATCGGCGCCGACCTCAGCGAGAGCCAGTGGCGCGGCGTCGTGCGGCAGCTCATCGCCCAGGAACTGCTGAAGCCGGAAGGCGAATACGGCGTGCTCGCGATCACACCGCAGAGCGCCGCGGTTCTCGCCGGGGACCGCCCCGTCGTGCTGCGCCGCGAGCCCGACCGCCCGGAGCGCCCGGCCCGCGCCACCCGCTCCGCAGCGGCGGCCGCCGACCTCGAACCGGCAGACCACCCCCTGTTCGAAGCCCTCCGCGCCTGGCGGGCAGAGGCGGCCAGATCGCAAGGCGTCCCCGCATACATCGTCTTCGGCGACGCCACCCTCCGCGCCGTCGCCTCCGCGAAGCCCGCCACTCTCGGCGACCTCGACGGCATCACCGGCATCGGCGCCAAGAAGCGCGAGGCCTACGGCGAGGCCCTGCTGGAAGTGGTGGCGTCGGCGTAGGCGACGCCTTCGTAAAAGCGGACATCCCGCGCCACCTCCGTCGCGTTCTCCGTCGGAACGGAGAACGCGGCGGCGTGTCGCGGGACATGTCCGGCTGAACGCCGGTCAGCGGGCAGGGCGGCGCATCCGGAGCAGGAGCAGGACGGTTCCGAGCAGCGCGGCGGCGAGGGCCGCGAGCAGCGGGACCGTGACTGACGAACCTGTCGCGGCGAGTCCGGCAGGGGTGTTGTCGGCCGGGGAGGTGACCGCCGGGGTCGTGCCGGGTGGAGTGGTGCCCGGGTCCGTGCCTCCCGGGGCGGCGGCCGCCGTCACCGTGATGGCCATCGAGCCCGTGACGCCCGAGGTCAGGCCTGTCACCACGATCGTGTGCGCGCCCGCTGGCGTCCCGCTCGGGATGCTCACGGTCGCCGAGATCGCGCCGGTTCCCGATGCCGTGAGCGTCGCCAGCTTCACCGGCGTCGAGTGCAGCCACACCTCGACCGTCTCGCCCGCCGTGAACCCGGAGGCCGTGAGGCTCAGCGCGCCGCCGACCGCCACCGTCCCGGACGACAGCGTCACGGTCGCGGGTGTGGTGCCCGGCTCACCGGGACCGCCCGGCTCACCGGGTCCGCCCGGCTCACCGGGTCCGCCCGGCTCCGTCACCACCGTGCACGCGATGGTGCCGGCGCGCAGCGCGTGGCCGTCGTCGTTCGTGTCGTCCGACCAGATCACCGGCTTGTGGCCGTCGACGCACTCCGCCTGCGGGGCGATCGCGAAGCCCTCGTTGTTGAAGTTGGGCATCCCGGTCGGCCGGGCGTATGTGGCGTCGACCGTGAAGTCACCCGCGTCCGCACCCGTGGACGCGATCGTCAGCGTCTCGTGCTGCCCGTCGCAGGTGTCGTCGCAGACCGCCCACAGCTTCTGCGTCTCCTTGTCGAACTGCAGTTCCATCACGCCGGGCATCCCGCTCACGATTGTCGCGACCCTGGTGAATCCTGCGCCGGACTGGTCGAGCGCGTACGCGTAGATGGAGCCGTTCGCTTCGAGGCCGGTGAAGAACAGGCCGTCGCCGTGTCCGGGGTACGACGCAGGGTCGTAAGCCGCTCCGGTGTGCTGGTCGGCGAACCCGTTGGCCGTGAGGTACGCATCCGGGATCCAGGTGACCGCTTCGAGGCCCAGGTTCGGGCCGACCGCCGGAAGGTCGGCGGTGAGGTTCCAGTCGGCCGTGGCGTTCAGGCTCGTGCCGGGCTGCGCCGGGTCGAAGCGGAGGATGGCCGGGCGGCTCACGCCGTTGTTGGCGTTGTTGCGCTCGGTTGAGACGAAGATGCCCCCATCCGGACCCGTGCCGGTGATGGTGACGCCCTCCGAGTCCGGGTCGCCCGTGCCGTCGGCGTAGTGCAGCGCCTTGCCCGCTGCCCAGCCGTTGGCCGTGTCCGGTGTCCACACCGTGCCGTTCCAGAGCAGGCGGTACAGGGTGCCCGGCCCGTTCTTCACGGCCCACAGCACGCCCGGCGCGCTGGTTCCGGACGCCTGGTAGTAGAGGCCGCTCATGTTGCCGCCGAGCACGGTGGCGTCGTCGGCGGTCGCGATCGTCGATCCGCCCGGCCACGGGGTGAGCTGCACATCGCCCTCGCACGCGTTCGGCGCGTTCTTCGTGGAAGCAGCCGTCGTGGCGAACGCGCCGGTGCCGTTGGGGCAGCGCCCGTAGGTGGTGGCGGCGTGCGCCGTCCATTCGTACGAGTCGACCAGGGTCGTGCCGTCCGGTGCGAAGAGGCGCGCGGAGTCCGCCCCTCCCAGTCCGAATGCCGCATCCACGTCGGCCGTGTAGTAGCCGCCCGCCGCGACGACGGTGCCGGCGGGGATCGGGAAGGCGTCGCTGTCCTTGTTGTCGCGCAGGATGTACCCGGACAGGTCGACTGGTGCGGAGCCGTTGTTGATAAGTTCGATCCAGTCGGTGGCGTCGCCGTTCGACTCGACCTCGTTGATGGCGACGGGGACGCTGCAGTCGTTGGCGGCGGCCTTGGTCGGCGAGGTGGTGGTGGTGAACGCGCCGGAACCGTCCGGGCAACGGCCGTAGGTGGTGGTCGCGTGCGCTGTCCAGCTGTACGAGTCGACCAGTGTGTGGGATGCGTCGTACAGACGGGCGGAGTCCGCGCCGCCGAGGCCGAAGCCGAGCAGGGATTCGTCGACGCTGAGGAATCCGCCGGCGGCGATGGTCGACCCTGCCGGAAGCGGAACGGCCGTGTGGGTGTCGTCGTTGTCGAGCAGCGACCAGCCGGTGACGTCGACGGTGGTGGTGCCCGTGTTCATCAGCTCGACCCAGTCGCCCGGCGTTCCGCCGCTCGACTCGACCTCGTTGATGACCACCGGCGATGGCGCGGGGGCTGCGGATGCGGGGGCCGCGACCGCGACCAGGGGAGCTGTGGCGAACGCTGCGGCCACCAGGGCCGCCATCGTTCCTCGCCAGTGAGTGCGCAAGCGTGTTCTCCTTCTGCGACGACGGGGGAGCGCGCATCGACGGCGACCGCGAGGCGACCGCGGCTGGCGCGGCTCACCGGATGGATGCGGCGCGCCCGGGTGCAGCTCGCGCGCCGCTCCGACGTGGATGCGAACACTCGCAGCTTCGTGACGCTGCGGGAACACGGGATGAACGGCTCGCGAACGGCGGATGACGCGCATCCATCGAGTCTGAGGTTCTTCACATCCGCGGGCTCGGGTGGCGTGGATGGAGGGGAGCCCGTCCCGCCGTCAGTACAGCGTCTCGTGGCGGGCGAGCTGGTCGACGAACGTGGCGATGCGGCGGGCGCGGGTGTCTGCGCGCTTGGCCGTGGACACGCGGAAGATGATCGCGAAGCGGTTCTGGCCGCTGATGGTCTCGAAGAACGCCGCGGCCTCCGGGTTGGCGGCGAGGGCGGCGGCGAGGTCGTCGGGCACCGTCTTGTCCGACTGGCGCTGGTAGGCCGCATCCCAGCGGCCGTCGGCCTGCGCTCGCTCGATCTCGCGCATCCCGTGCTCGGTCATCTCGCCGGATTCGATGAGCGCCGCGACGAGTTCGCGGTTGCGCTGCGACCAGATGCTGCGGCGGCCGCGCGGCGTGAAGGTCTGCAGGAAGTGGGTGTCGTCGAGGCTGTTCCTGCGGCCGTCGATCCAGCCGAAGCAGAGGGCGCCGTCGACCGCCTCCGCGTAGGTGGGGCTCGTGTGGCCGGAGTTCTTCTTCGCGATGGCGAGCCGGACTCCCGCTTCCGTGTCGTGGTTCTGCTGCAGCCAGTCCCGCCAGGCTGCCGCGTCGGGGAGGTACAGGATGCTGTGTTCGGCCATACCTGAATACTGCCCGGAAAAGTACGGGGTGGCTGTAACGAAAGCGACGGTGTACTGTCCCGGTTCTGCGGGACGATCAGGGAATCTTTCCTGGCCGTCTCGTGTTATCAGAATGTGGACTGAAGCGACGATCTCGAAGGGAGACGCGATGGCACGAATGATCGAAGAGCTCGAGGATGAGACCGGCGCCGTAATCAAGTACAAGAGGCACGTCAACGGGCGTGGCCTCGTTGCGCCCACCGCGCGTGTGGCGGAGTCGGCGTTCATCGACGCGACCGCATACGTCGAGAAGGACGCCCGCGTCGGACTCGACGCATACGTCGGCGCGGGCAGCTGGATCGACACCGGTGCGACGGTCGGCGACCGCACCTTCGTGGGCGCGAACGTCCACGTTGGAGCAGGATGCGTGATCGGCAGCGGTGTGCGCATCGGCAGCAACGCCAAGTTGGGCCAGGCCGTCATGGTCGGCAACGGAGCGCGCATCGACCGCGACGCGCAGGTGGAGGCCGGCACGGTGATCGAGCTCCGCGGCTCCGCCGCAGCCCGCGCCGCACTGTCGGCGCCCGTGCGCCCCGCCGCACAGCACGCCCGGAGGGACGCCACCCGCCGAGCGGCGTAGCGCCCCACCCCACGAGATACCAGTAACTGTCGCGCATCCCGCGCGTTTCGCGACAGCTGCTGGTATTTCGTCTGTCTGGGGGGAGTTAGTCCCGGGATGCGGGCAGGTCGCCGGGGGCGGAGGCGGCTGTGGG